>JBOFBL010000560.1:0-12001 GCA_051645545.1 Casimicrobium sp.
GATGTTGTTTTGAATTTGTCGGAAGAGAAATTCTTCACGCAGCATCAAGTGCCGCAGGGTTATTTCGCACCAGGCGCTGACCCTGTCGCACGAATCAAAGCGATTGCAGAGATCGCCACACTCAAAGGCGAATTCGAAAAACCTAAATTTTTCAACTACAAGTCGAACATCTGCGCGCATTCGCGCAACAAGAAAACCGGTTGCACGCAATGCATTGATGTCTGTTCAACGAAAGCAATTGCGCCGAAGGGCGACCACATTGAAGTGACGCCGCAGCTTTGCATGGGTTGCGGCGCGTGCACGACGGTGTGTCCCTCGGGCGCGCTCACGTATGTGTATCCGCGTGTGAGCGATTTGGGTGCGCGAATCAAAACGCTGCTTCGCACGTATGCGAATGCTGGTGGGCGCGATGCAACACTGCTTTTTCACGATGAAGGCGAAGGCGCGAAGGCGGTGTCGCAACTTGCGCGCACTGGCGATGGTTTGCCTGCGCATGTGATTCCGGTGGCGCTGCATCATCCTTCTGCTGCCGGATTGGATGTCTGGTTGGGGGCGTTTGCTTATGGCGCTGCGGGCGCTTCGGTGTTGATGACTAACGACATCGCGCCGCAGTATGCGATTGCGCTTAAGGCGCAGGCGGATGTGGCGAATACGGTGTTGGCTGCGTTGGGGTATCAAGATGCGCAGGTCGGCGTGCTCGACGTGCAACAACTTGCGCAAGCGGGGGCGACGCGCGGTCTCGCCGTGCGCGAAGCGGCATCGTTCAATTTATCGAACGATAAACGCGGAACGCTCGATGCCGTGTTCGAGCACTTGCTGAAACACGCACCGACGCCGAAGAAAGTGATCGCTCTTGCGCAAGGTGCACCCTACGGCGAGATCAAGGTTAACGCCGACAAATGCACGATGTGCCTCGCGTGCGTCGGCGCGTGTCCCGAGGGCGCGCTCGCGGACAATCCCGAGAAACCGCAACTTCGTTTCATCGAATCGAAATGTGTGCAATGCGGCTTGTGCGAAAAGACCTGCCCCGAATCGGCGATTACGCTTTCACCGCAACTCAATCTTGCGCCCGAGGCGAAAAAGCCTCGCGTGTTAAACGAAGCTGAGATTCTTGCGTGCACGCGCTGCGGCAAACCGCTTGGCACGAAGCAAATGATCGAAACAATGATCGGCAAGCTCACCGGGCACAGCATGTTCGCCGACCCAAAAGCGCTTGGGCGTTTGCGCATGTGCGCCGATTGCCGCGTGATCGATCTCTACAGCGAGGAAAAGCCGCTCGATATTCGCAATATCTCCTGACGCTCGCGAGTGTCTGATTGCGTTTTCGCGTGCTCCTGCGGGAGCGCGGGGGCGAGTGCGTCCTGCCGATGCGCAATGCCACTCACTGCATTTAGTTTGTCCTTGACAGCGCGATGACTACAGCGCGAAAAACGGTACTTCGCATCGACGGTCCCATTGACAGCCTCGAAATCGCAGGCGTACCATCATTCGCATACCCCCACCAAGAGGGAGCTTCCAAAAGGAAGCAAGAGGAGGGATGCAGAGGGGAAGAAGATAAACCCAAAGGAGAGTTTCGATGACCCGACTGTTTTTGAAGGCGCTTCCGAGTGCGCTTCTTGTTACTGGTACGTTGTTCGTTTGTTCGACCGCTGCGGCGCAAACTGGTGCGCCGGGGCTCACGCATGCAGTGGTTCTGTCAAAGCTAGATGCGCCGTGGGATATGGCGTTTCTGCCGAGCGGCGCGATGCTATTTACCGAGAAGTGCAACGGCCTATCCGTGCGGCAAGCTGACGGCAAGGTAACGAAGTTGTTAGGCATGAAAGATTCGAAGGGCTACGCCTCGACGGCGAACGATCTGTTCTGCGAGGGGCAGGCTGGTATGGCCGGGGTTGCGGTCGATCCGAACTTCGCGAGTAACCGTTTCATCTATGTCTACTCGACATCGAGCATGACAGCGCCTGGTACCAATCGCCTGATGCGACTCAAACTCAACGAAGGCATGACCGCTGTTTCCGACCGCACCGACATCATCACCGACATTCAGTACAAACCGAAGTCGAGCGACCATCCGTTCGGCGGTCCTGGTGCGCACAATGGCGGACGCGTTCGTTTCAGTCCTGGTGACGGTTTTCTCTACGTGACCACGGGCGACACGCATAACGGTGTGGTGCCGCAAAGTCCGACGCTGATCGGCGGCAAAGTGTTGCGTATCGATCGCGACGGCAAGGCCGCACCGGGTAACGGTGCGCCTGCGGGTTTCGATCCACGCATCTACACGTACGGGCATCGCAATCCACAAGGCATCGCATTCCGACCGGGCACTAATCAGCCGGTCACCGCTGAGAACGGCCCGTGGCATAGCGACGAAGTCACGGTGCTCAGGCCAGGTGGAAATGCAGGCTGGGATCCGCGCCCGAACGTGGGAGGCCGCGGCGCTTGTCCTGACAACTACTGTGGCTACAGTCCGAATCAGATGGGCGCGATGGATCCGAAGGAGCGCAGCGCGTTCATGCCGATGACTGACTTGAAGACCTATCCGAACGCGATGAAACCGGCCTGGAATAACGATGGTTTGTCGCAAGGGCTCTTCACCGGTACTTTCCTGACGGGGCCGCAATGGAAAGCGTGGAATGGTCGTTTGATCATCGGCTTTGCTGGGATCGGTATTCACGGAACGCCGGTTGGTAATCGGCTTGACGTGCTTGATATCGCAGCTGACGGTTTGTCCGCCACGCGTACGACGGTGAATCTGCCGATGCCGGCCGCGCGATTCCGCTCGCTCGTTCAGGGACCGGACGGCAACCTCTACGTCGCAACCGACGAGGGATCGATCTCGCGCTTGACGCCTAACTAATCGGCAGCGGGTAACCGTTACTTCCTTGACACGCGGGGACTTGCACGTCCCCGCGATTTCTCAGGTGATTCAAACGATGAAATCAGTCCTAGTTTTTTCCGGGATGGTGATCTGTGTGTCGAGCGGAGTTGCGTCCGCGAACGACGACATGGACGAGATGTACAAGACCAAGAATTGTTTCGCGTGTCATCGGATCGACCGGCATCACCACGCGCCGACGTTTAAAGAGATCGCGGCCAAATACGCGAAAGAAAAAGGTGCTGACGTGAAGTTGGTGAAAAAAGTTCGCGAGGGGGGCACGGGCGTCTGGGGGCAAGCGCCGATGCCGCCGCAGACACAGGTGACCGACGAGGAGGCCATGAAACTGGTGCGCTGGATTTTGGAATTGAAGTGAGCTGCGCGTGTAGCGTTGCCGAATCGGCGAATTCATGTTTCGAACGGGGTCGCACACAACGTAACAACGTCATCCGCTAACGCAAAATTTATTTAGGGCATTCGTCCAATTTATGTTATTTTCGAAATAAAATGTATTCCGATGCATGACCCAATTTAATTGGGCGATTGCGTATAAAGTTGTACGGCATTTGTGCGACGTATTCCTGGAGGTGGTGATTGCGCGATGTGAGAACATCAACGGTCGTAATCGCGCCGCGTATGCAGCGTAACCACCATCGTTTTGTAAATGTCTGACTCGTCGAACGTCGCTTTCCGTCCTTATGTCGCTGCCGAAGACCATGCGCGCGCCAATCTCTACGCCTTGATTGCACGGCTCTTCGCCGCGCCGCCCGATACGGCACTCATCAAAGCGATTGCGAGTTCACCGCCGCTTGCGACCGACGATGATGGTGCCGCGTTGCCACAAGCGTGGTCGAAGCTGATTTCCGCGTCTTCCGTCATCGATGAAGACGCCGCGCGTGACGAGTACGAAGCGCTCTTCGGCGGCGTTGGCAAAGCACTTGTGAACTTGCATGGCTCGCATCACTTGGCCGGTTTCATGATGGAAAAACCGCTCTCCGATGTGCGCGACGCGTTGAAGACGCTCGGCATCGCGCGCCTCGAAACGCAGACCGTGGTCGAGGATCACATCTCCGCATTGTGCGAAACGATGCGACTCTTGATCGTCGGCAGCGGTGATGCTGCTTCGCAACAAAAGCAAGGGTCAACCCTCGCGCCGCAATCGGTGCAAACGCAACGTGAATTTTTCGAAGCGCACATTGCACCGTGGGTCGAAAAAATGTGTGTCGAAATAGCGAAACAAACGCTTGCGAACTACTATGCGGTAGTAGGACAATTGACGAGTGCTTTTATCCAGGTCGAACGCGAGGGCTTCTCGATCTAAAGATACTGACGCACGAACAAGTTTTTGGAGGACACAAAATGAGCGATAGCAAACGAAACGCCGATTTGAAACGGCGAGGCTTCTTGTTGGCCGGTAGCGTTGGCGCAGTCGGCGCCGCGGCCGTCGTGGTGGCACCTTCGATCAAACAAGTTCCGGCGGCTGCGGCGAAAGTGCCTGCACCCGGCGAGCGCTACGTCGGCGGCGAGCGCGCTCAACAGTATTACGACACCACACGCGTTTAAGCCGCGAGCCACACGAGGAGAAACTCATGCTAGTCAGAAAATCTCATGACACGGATGGCGCGCGTCTCGACGCACCGAAATCGGCACTGCGTCGCTTTGGTTCGGCGATTGGCGGCGCAACGCTTGATCGTCGCTCATTCCTAAAACGCTCCGGCCTTGGTGTCGGCGCGGGCGCATTTGCATCAAGCTTGCCACTTGGCTTTGTCGGTACCGCAGACGCGGCGAAGAGCGAAGGCGGCGGCAAAGAGGAAGTCAAACGCACGATTTGCACGCACTGCTCCGTCGGTTGCGCGATCGATGCGATCGTTGAAAACGGCGTGTGGACACGACAAGAACCCGTCTTCGATTCGCCGATCAACTTGGGCGCACACTGTGCGAAAGGTGCCGCGATTCGCGAGCATGGTCATGGCGAGCATCGTTTGAAATACCCGATGAAACTGGTGAACGGCAAATACGTTCGCATCAGTTGGGAGCAAGCGATGAACGAAGTGGGCGACAAGCTCCTCGCGATTCGCAATGACAAAGCCGCAGGTCCTGACTCGGTGTTCTGGGTAGGCTCTTCGAAACACAATAACGAGCAAGCGTATTTGTTGCGCAAATTCGTTTCGATGTTCGGCAGCAATAACTGCGACCATCAAGCGCGTATTTGTCACTCCACGACGGTCGCCGGTGTAGCCAACACCTGGGGCTACGGCGCGATGACGAATTCGTACAACGACATGCAAAACTCGAAGTGCGCGATGTACATCGGTTCGAATGCCGCAGAAGCGCATCCTGTTTCGATGTTGCATATGCTGCATGCGAAAGAAACCGGCTGCAAGATGATCGTGGTCGATCCGCGCTACACGCGCACGGCCGCGAAGGCGGACGAGTATGTGCGCATTCGCTCCGGCACCGACATTCCGTTCCTCTTCGGGATGCTGCATCACATCTTCAAAAACGGATGGGAAGATAAGAAGTACATCAATGATCGTGTCTACGGCATGGACAAGATCAAAGAAGAGGTGATGACCAAATGGACGCCCGCAGCAGTCGAAGAAGCTTGCGGCGTCAAAGAAGATCAAATGCTCAAGGTCGCGAAGATGTTCGCCGAGAACAAACCTTCGACGATCGTTTGGTGCATGGGTCAAACGCAGCACACGATTGGTAATGCGATGGTGCGTGCCTCGTGCATCCTGCAACTCGCGCTTGGCAACATTGGTGTGTCCGGTGGCGGAGCGAACATTTTCCGCGGCCATGACAACGTGCAAGGTGCAACTGACGTCGGCCCGAATCCTGATTCGTTGCCGGGCTATTACGGTATCAACACGGGCGCATGGAAACACTGGGCGGCGGTGTGGGGCACGGATTACGAGTGGCTCAAAGGTCGATTCCAATCGCAAACGATGATGGAAAAGCCGGGCACCACGGTGTCGCGCTGGATCGACGCGGTGATGGACGATCCGAACACCCTTGATCAAGAAACGAATGTCAAAGCGATTGTGTTCTGGGGCCACGCACCGAACTCGCAAACTCGCGGCGTTGACATGAAAAAGGCGATGGAGAAAGTGGATCTGATGGTGATCATCGATCCGTATCCGACGGCGGCGGCAGCGATGCCGGACCGCAAAGATGGCGTGTATCTGCTGCCTGCTTGTACGCAGTTCGAGACGAGTGGCTCTGCGACGGCATCGAATCGCTCGATTCAATGGCGTGAGCGTGTGATTGCGCCGCTGTTCGAATCGCAAACCGATCACGCGCTTATGTATGCGTTCGCGAAGAAGTTTGGCTTTGCCGAACAACTCACGAAGGGCTACAAAATGGTTAAGCCCGATGGTGATCGCAAGTGGGAAGAGCCAGAAGTCGAATCGATTCTGCGTGAGATCAACAAAGGCACGTGGACGATTGGTTACTCCGGGCAATCGCCGGAGCGCTTGAAGCTTCACATGAAGCACATGAACACGTTCGATCCGAAGACGCTCAAAGCAAACGGTGGCCCATGCAACGGCGAATACTTCGGGCTACCTTGGCCGTGCTATGGCACGCCGGAGATGAAGCATCCGGGTTCGCCGAATCTCTACGACACGTCGAAACACGTGATGGATGGCGGCGGCAACTTCCGTGCGAACTTCGGTGTTGAACGCGAAGGCGTGTCGTTGCTCGCAGAAGACGGTTCGCATTCGAAAGGCGCCGATCTCACGACCGGCTACCCTGAACTCGATCACGTGCTTTTGAAGAAGCTCGGCTGGTGGGATGAACTCACTGAAGACGAGAAGAAAAAAGCCGAAGGCAAGAACTGGAAGACTGATTTGTCAGGCGGCATGATTCGCGTGTTCATGAAGAACCACGGTTGTCATCCGTTTGGCAACGCGAAAGCGCGTGCGATCGTGTGGAACTTCCCTGACGGCGTACCGCAACATCGCGAACCGCTTTACGGCACGAACGCGGACTTGATGAAAAAGTATCCGACGCACGCTGACAAAGGTGGCGCGTTCTGGCGCGTAAAAACGCTGTACAAATCGATTCAGGACAAGAACATCGCCGACGGTATCGCGACCAAGTTCCCGTTGATTCTCACCTCCGGTCGTTTGGTTGAATACGAAGGCGGCGGCGAAGAAACACGCTCGAATCCGTGGCTCGCCGAGTTGCAGCAAGAGAACTTCGTGGAGATCAACGAGAAAGACGCGAATGATCGTGGCATTCGCAACAACGAATACGTCTGGGTAAAGTCGCCGACGGGTGCGCAGATCAAAGTTAAAGCGATGGTCACGCCGCGCGTAGGGCCGGGAACCACGTTTATTCCGTTCCACTTCTCAGGATGGTGGCAGGGTAAAGATATCCTCGAAAAATATCCCGACGGTGCTGCACCGATCGTGCGTGCCGAAGCGGTCAATACGGCGACGACGTATGGTTACGACAGCGTGACCATGATGCAAGAAACAAAAACCACGATCTGTCAGATCGAGCGAGCATAAGGAGGACGATCATGGCAAGAATGAAATTCATTTGCGACGCTGAGCGCTGCATCGAATGCAACGGCTGCGTCACCGCGTGTAAAAACGAGCATGACGTGCCGTGGGGCGTGAACCGCCGCCGCGTTGTGACCTTGAATGACGGCATCGTCGGTGCAGAGCGCTCGATCTCGGTCGCCTGCATGCATTGCTCCGATGCGCCATGCCAAGCGGTGTGCCCGGTCAACTGCTTCTACAAGACGGATGACGGCATCGTGTTGCACGACAAAGATCTTTGTATCGGCTGCGGCTACTGCTTCTACGCTTGCCCGTTCGGCGCGCCGCAGTTCCCGCAAGCTGGCGCTTTCGGTCTGCGCGGCAAGATGGACAAGTGCACGTTCTGTGCAGGTGGTCCCGAGAAAGACAACACCAAAGCAGAAAACGAAAAGTACGGACGCAATCGTCTCGCCGAAGGCAAGCTCCCGGCGTGCGCAGAAATGTGCTCGACCAAAGCGCTCCTCGCGGGCGACGGCGATGTGCTCTCCGACATCTATCGCGAACGCGTGATGCGTCGCGGTCGTGGTGGCGATCTATGGGGCCACGCAACAGCGTACGGCGTGAAGACTGTACCGACTCAACAACCTGCACCTGCGCAACAGAAATCATGACAATCGCAAAGAAAGCCCAATTCATTCTGGGCATCGCCTCGATTTTCTTTATTACTGCTTGCGGCGAAAAACCGCAATTAGTCGCTGTAAAACCAGGGACTTCGGCGGCTAAGCCGGATGACAAACCTTATGGCGCTGGAACGCAGTTCGCGGATCGCGCCGCGTGGGAGCGCTCGTTGCGTGCGCGTGCGGACAATCAAAACGAATACAAACGCGTCAATTGATGCGCGGCGTGATGTCGCAAGTGCCGGAAGCGCGCGCAGTTCGCATGAGCTTCTGGTCAACTAGCTCAGTGATGGAGGATCGATGATGAAACGATGGTGTACCCAATTCGCTGCGGTACTCGGCGCGTGCCTGTTCGCGCTCGGCGTCTCCGCACAGCAAAGCACGGGGCCGACGCTGCCGCCTGCGGAGCTCGCAAAGCAACAGCAACAGCGCACGGTCGATCAACCGTACAACAATCAACCGGTGTGGAGCAATGCCCGCGGCGCGACGTCGGGTTACACAAGTGTTCGTGGCCCGGAGACCGGCGTGCTGATTCAAGATGGTGGCCAGACTTGGCGTGCACTCAAGAACGGCACCGTATCCGTCTGGGGCGGTTGGGCGCTGGTTGCGATGATGCTGTTAGTCGGTGGTTTCTACGCGTGGAAAGGCACGATCCAGCTCAAAGAATCACCCACAGGCCGCATGATCGAGCGCTTCACGTTTCTCGAGCGCATGGCGCATTGGTCTACGGCGATTTCGTTTTCGATTCTCGCGATTTCCGGACTCATTCTCGCGTTCGGAAAAAATCTACTGATCCCGATTTTTGGCTTTACGGTGTTTTCATGGCTCGCAACGATTGCCAAAACGCTGCACAACTTCATCGGCCCGCTCTTCATCGTGAGCTGCATCATTACCTTCGTTGTGTTCCTACGCGACAACTGGCCTAAGGCGGTCGATTTCAAATGGATCTTTAGCTTCGGCGGCTTGATCTCTGGCAAACACGTGCCAAGTGAGCGCTTCAACGCGGGCGAGAAGGTCTGGTTCTGGGGCGGCTTGATGGTGCTTGGCATCGTTGTCGGTGCGTCGGGACTCGTGCTTAACTTCCCGAATTTCGGGCAAACACGCGCAACGATGCAACTCGCGAGTCTGATTCACCTCGGTGGCTCACTCCTCTTCATGGTCGGCGCACTCGGTCACATTTACATGGGGACGCTTGGCATGGCGGGCGCGTTCCAAGCAATGAAAACGGGCAAGGTCGACGAAGCCTGGGCCAAAGAACATCATGAAATTTGGTACCAAGATATCAAAGCCGGAAAAATTCCAGCCGTGCGCACGAAAAACCTTAGTGGCGCGGCTCAGCCTGTAGGAGGAGATGACTGATGAAACTCAATCACTGGATGGTGCTCGCGATCGGTAGTGTGTTTACGACGATCGCTGTTGCGAAATTGCCCGTGCCCGTCCTCACAGAAGAGCAGAAGGCCAAAGCCGAAGAGACCAAGGCGAAAGCTGCAGAGGCTGCGAAGAAGGCAGCGGCCGACGAACAACGCTATCAAGACCGCGTTGCTGAGCGCTATTTCAAGGAAGCAAAGGTCGCTGGCAAGAATCCAACGCCTTCGCAATGGGTGCCTCCAGCGCCTGCGCCGCCCGCTGCAACTGCACCGGCCACACCCGCAGCGTCGGGCAAGACCGCGCCTGCGCCAGCAAAAAAGGCGTAGCGTCGTCTCTCGCGCAAACGAAAAAGCCCGCAGTAGCGGGCTTTTTTACTGGCGGAGAGGGGGGGATTCGAACCCCCGATACCTTGCGGTACGCCTGATTTCGAGTCAGGTACATTCAACCACTCTGCCACCTCTCCGGAACCAAGAATTATAGCTCGCCGACGACTCCGTCGAATGTGGTGGCCTGTCCATTGAAGTGAAATTTTGAGATAGCTTAGCCGTATACGACTCAAATTTATTGGGACGTTGAAATGGTTTCCCATTGTGTCGATAGCACTCGCGAATGAGTCTTTTGCGCAATCATGTTGGGCAGTCGCCTCCGTATCTGATCGTTCAGCGAAATCGGACAACACCTGATTGCGCTGACTTGCGAGTGGCATAACATCAATAAAAATTGTGAGTGTGGAGTGTCTATGCAAGAAAACATGACTCGTCCTTGGCTAAAGGAATACCCAGCGACCATTCCGCAGGAAATCGATTTAGATTCGGTTGCGAGCTTGGCTGAAATGGTCGAAGGCGCGATGAAAACGCATGCGAGCAAGATTGCGTTTCATTGCAGTGGTACCGACATCACGTATTCGGAGCTTGATCGCTTAAGCGCAGCTTTTGCGTCGCACTTGCAAAAACACGGCTTCAAGCGCGGTGACCGCTTCGCGTTAATGATGCCCAACATCTTGCAGTATCCAATTGCGCTCATGGGCTGCGTGCGTTTGGGGCTAACGGTTGTGAATTGCAATCCGCTTTACACGCCTCGCGAGTTATCGCATCAGCTTCGCGACTCGGGCGCAAAAGGCATTCTCGTCATCGAGAATTTTGCGAATGTGCTGCAAGAGGTGCTCGCTGACACGAATGTCGAGCATGTCGTGCTCACAGGGCTCGGTGATCGTTTGAGTTGGTGGAAAGGACCAGGCCTCAATTTCCTTGTGCGGCATGTTGCGAAGCTCGTCCCCGAGTTTGAATTCAAGCGCGCCATTCGATTTAATGATGCGCTTTCCGACGGCAGCGATGGAAAATTTTCACGCGAGCCGTTAACACACGATGACATCGCATTTCTTCAATACA
The DNA here is from genome assembly GCA_051645545.1 of Casimicrobium sp. Lineage (GTDB taxonomy): Bacteria > Pseudomonadota > Gammaproteobacteria > Burkholderiales > Casimicrobiaceae > Casimicrobium. The sequence goes on from JBOFBL010000560.1 coordinate 10,796, forward strand.
CCGGCGGAACGACGGGCGTATCAAAGGGCGCAGTGCTTACGCATCGCAACATTATTGCCAACGTCATGCAATGTCGATCATGGCTGTTTGGCTTCGCAAAACCGGGTGAGGCCTCAGGCGACGAATGCATCATTGCGGCGTTGCCGCTGTATCACATATTCGCGCTCACTGCGTGTACGTTCGTCTACGTGACGATGGGCGCGAAGATCGTGCTCATAACGAACCCTCGCGACGTACCTGCGTTCGTGCGCACGCTTGCGGAACACAAATTCACGGTGCTCCCGGGCGTAAACACGCTCTTCGCAGCGCTCATGAACCACGAAGACTTCGCGGCGCTCGATTTCTCTTCGCTGCGCTACGGATTAGGCGGCGGAATGGCCGTTCAGCGTGCCACTGCTGAGGAGTGGCAACGCATTACGAAACGACCGCTCATTGAGGCGTACGGCCTCACAGAGACTTCGCCGGGCGCAACCATCAATCCAGTTAACGACGCAGGTTACAACGCGTCGATTGGTCTTCCTATTCCATCGACCGAAGTTCGGCTTCGCAGAGACGATGGTTCGTGGATTTCGCTCGACGATCACGAATCGGCCGGCGAAATCTGCATTCGCGGTCCGCAAGTGATGAAGGGTTACTACAAGCGTCCGGAAGAGACCGCAAAGGTGCTCGATGCGGAAGGCTGGCTCGCCACCGGCGACGTCGGCAAGATGGACGCGAAGGGCTATTTCTACATTGTCGATCGCAAGAAGGACATGATTCTTGTGTCGGGCTTCAACGTGTATCCGAACGAAATCGAAGGCGTTGTTGCCATGCATTCCGGTGTGCTTGAAGTTGCTGCGATCGGTGTGCCCGACGGAAAATCGGGCGAAGTAGTCAAGATTTTCGTCGTGCGTAAAGACCCCGCACTTACCTCGGCGCAACTGCTCGCACATTGTCGAGAACAATTGACCGGCTACAAAATTCCAAAGTACGTCGAATTCAGAAATGAACTTCCGAAGACCAATGTGGGCAAGATTCTGCGGCGTGAGTTGCGCGACGAAGAGTTACGACGGAAAGAAGCAGCGTAGCGCTAATTCGCTAGGAGATCCCCCGGCTTTGCCGGGGAGGCAGTAGGAGTTTGACGTATACGGGGGTGTCCATCGCAGAGACTTTCAATCGTGAGCCGCCAAGCACATGAAAGGAAGAACTGGATGGACAGGATAGAGA
>JBOFBL010000561.1:0-9496 GCA_051645545.1 Casimicrobium sp.
TACACGGTTCTGTTTTGCTGCGCCGCAGCTTAGGGTTTCTGCTGCGTTTGAATCGGAACGTGTTCCATAAATTTCGCGCTCCAACTAAAAAACAGTTGTTCCAAACGGTCGTTTAGAGCCGCGCCAGACCGGTACGTCCGCGTTCTTACATACACACAAGGAGGCAGTTGATGTTTAGCGTCAGAAATCGCTTTTCCGCAGTAAATCGTAAGTCTTGGCAGCAGTTTGTTTTAGCGATTCTTTTCGCGATCGGCGCAGCCGTTTCGCACGCCGGTTACACAACGACAAAGTATCCGATCGTGCTCATGCACGGCATGTCGGGCTTCGATCGCATCGGTGCGCTCGATTATTTTTACGGCATCCCACAAACCTTGCGTGACGGCGGCGCGCGCGTGTTCGTCGCCGAAGTTTCTGCGTTCAATAGTTCCGAAGAGCGCGGCGAGCAATTGCTGCAACAAGTGAAGAACGTGATCGCGATTACCGGCGCACAAAAAGTGAATTTGATAGGCCATTCGCATGGTAGCCACACCGTTCGTTACGTCGCGGCGGTTGCGCCTGAATTGGTCGCTTCGGTTACTGCGGTGGGCGGGCCGAACAAAGGCTCAAAAGTCGCCGATTTCGTGAATGAGAACTTCCGCGAAGGATCGTGGTTGCGCGGCGTCGCGGTAAGTCTCGCTACCGCACTCGGCGAAATCATCGGTTTCCTCTCGGGCAAACCGGACTACGAAGAAAACGCGATCGCCGGACTGAATTCGTTGACCACCTCAGGTGCCGCCGCATTCAACGCGAAGTTTCCGCAAGGCACGCCGACATCGAGTTGCGGCGACGGCGCGAGTATGGTGAACGGGATTCGTTATTACTCATGGACGGGCGATCGGGTGCTCACCAACATCTTCGATCCGCTCGACGGTTCGCTCGGCCTCGTCGCGCCCTTGCATGGCTTGTTTGTGCAGAACGATGGCCTTGTCTCCGTCTGCTCCTCGAAACTCGGCAAATCGATCGGCGTGTACAACCAAAATCATCTTGACGAAGTGAATCAAACGATCGGGCTCGTCGATGTGTTCTCGGTGAATCCGAAAACGCTCTATCGTCAACACGCGAATCGCTTGCAAAGCGCAGGCTTGTGAAATTCGCCGGGATGTCCGCGACGCTCACGACCCACGCAAAGCGTCGCGGCGTGTTGCTTCTCGCGCTCGGTGCGATCATCATCGTGACGGTCGCGCTCGTGCTTCGCACTTCGAGCCGCGATCAAGCTAATTCGAGTAACAACAAAGACGATCTCGCTCCGCCAATATTGGGCGAAAATCCAAATAAAAGCTTTTATCAAGATAGTTCGAATAAGCTTTCATCGCCCAACTATACTGGGGCGATAAGCGCGAAGTTCGATCCCGCTCCCAGCGCGTTACTCAAAACGCCATCCTTCGCGCGAACCATCGAAGATTTGATCGGCGACGCGTTCGGAAGCGGCAACCTGCGCGACGATCCGCACGGCTTCCGCGCGCGGCTCGCCGAGCGTGTGCGAAAGCAGTTCTCGCCTGAACTCGCAGCGCATGCGATCGCGTTCATCAATCGCTATCTCAACTATCTCGAATCGCTCGACGCAATGAATCTTCCGTCGCAAGCGCAAGATGCTGCCGCATTGCGCAGCGTGTTCGAAACGCGCCAAGCCATTCGCCAAGCGCACTTCTCGCCCGAGGAATACGAAGTGCTCTTCGCGCGCGACGACCGACTCGATCGCTACACGATCGCGCGCTTCGAAATCCAAGCGGACACGAAACTCACGCCCGCAGAAAAAACCGAAGCCCTCAATGCCGCCGCGAACGAACTCACGCCCGACGAGCGCAACGAGCGCGCACGCATGCAAGCGCATCTCGCGCTACAGCGACAAACCGAAACGTTTGATAAAAAACAAACCAGCGACGAAGAACGCTTCGCCGAGCGCGCAAAAGAACACGGCGAAGCCGCTGCACAACGCCTAGCCGAACTCGACCGCGCGCGGCGCGATTGGGACGCGCGCCTCGCGCAATACGAAACCGCGTTAAACGCTAATCGAAACGGAACGCTCGCGAACGAAGAACTCGCCGCGACGCGCAATCGATTGTTTAACGAACGTGAGCAACTGCGGTTGGAGGCGGCGTTGGCGTTGAGAAAGAGACCTGCGTAGCAAACTTTCTAGCGCGCAGAGCTCCTCTCATCGAGCAATTTGCCCCACCGTTTACATCCACTTACTGAATATGGCTAGTGGAATCATCGTGGAGTTTCTCGAGACAGACTTTGAACATTTCAAGATAGTGTGATGCTCGCCCCATCTTGGTCTCCAAGTACGAGAGATCGGGCTCTTTTCTTGACGCGCGTCGAAGATTTTCGAGAACGCGTTTGTCGACAAACGTGAAGTCCATATAGGGTGCGTATGAAGCCAGCATACGATCTGTTAGTTCGCTTCCTTTGCTTTCAGTGTTTCCCTGCCTGTGCCTCTTTAACGCACGTTGCACGCGCCAACTAGGGACGCGGCTGGGGTCAAGATTTCTGCGTATCGAGTTCCAATCTAACCCGACGTAGCTTGCCGCTAAAGCGAATTTACGTTGAAACTCGACTAGTTCGCCCGCTTCTTCGATCGTACGTATCGTATTGATGGCTGATTCATCGAGCCCTTGACCGCGCAAGATTTCACGGACGAGTTCTTTCTTTGACGTAATTGGGCGACTGACTTGCGTAATTCCTGAAAACACTTCCGCCACAAAGTCGTCAACAACTCGCTGACTCGTCTCCGAATCAGTTAACCCGCCTTTTTGTACTTCGCTTTTGAAGTGAGTTCGCATTGCTATCGTGACGTCCCGCATCGACTCGTAGTTGGATGGCGAGGCATCCGATATGTCTTTTAACTTGTATGAGGGTTTTACTAGGGGATTTGCATGCACGATTGAAGCGACCTCGTTGCGTCGCTCGTAGCTCCCGGCGAGTTCGTTGTGAATTTCAAGCGCATATCTGTCTAAGAAAGACAAGTTTGCACCGGCTTCGATCGTTATCGCGAGATTGCGTATCTCGCGCCGTATATCGAATTCAGAAGTCGAGGGAGCTCGAAGCAAAACACTTATTTCGAAAGCATTGAGATCTATGATGGAGCCGATAGTCGTGTCGTCGTTCGATGCCCTGACTAAGCCAACAAATTTTCTCGACACAATGAAGTTGATACGATGTCGAACGATCGCTAGATCAGGATACTGGAACATTTCGATCAAGTGCTCCAGGCAAAGAACAAAAACAATGTTCTTTTCCAGCGCACTCTGCTCGAAGCGTTCATAGCGCATTCGACGCGCCCCCACTTCGGCCCAGTCGTCGATCATTTGGTTCCAGTGCGAGGTGTCTGGCAGTACGAACTTCGCAGGTTGAATCACTATTGTGTCTCCATTGCTTTCAATCACTCCCGTATACGATTCACGAGAAGGCAATCGCATTGATAATAAAGGCAATGAAAACCTACCAAGTCGGCGGCAGCGTGCGGGACAAGCTTTTGGGCTTGGCTTCGGTCGATCACGACTTTGTTGTCGTGGGGGCGACGCCGGAGCAGATGATTGCGGCGGGCTTTGTCGCGGTTGGGAAAGACTTTCCGGTTTTTTTGCATCCGCAAACGAAAGAGGAATATGCCCTCGCGCGCACGGAGAGGAAGAGCGGCCGCGGGTACACGGGGTTTACGTTTCATACGTCGCCGGACGTGTCGCTCGAAGAGGATTTGCTGCGTCGCGATTTGACGATCAATGCGATGGCGTTCGATGAGTCGGGTGCACTCGTTGATCCCTACGGTGGCCAAAAGGATCTTGCATCGAAAACACTGCGCCATGTGAGCGATGCGTTTGCGGAAGATCCGCTGCGCGTGTTGCGGCTTGCGCGATTTGCGGCGCGCTTCAATGAATTCAGCGTCGCGCCGGAGACGATCGCGTTGTGTCGCAGGCTCGTCGATGAAGGGGAGATGAAAGAGTTGGTCGCCGAGCGCGTGTGGCAAGAGTTGTCGCGCGGGTTGATGGAGAACACGCCGTCACGCATGTTCGAAGTGCTGCGCGAATGTGGCGCGCTCGCCGAGTTAGCGCCTGCGATCGATCGCTTGTGGGGCGTGCCGCAGCCTGCGAAGTGGCATCCCGAAATCGATACTGGCATTCACATCATGCAGGCGATTGATTACGCAGCGCATCGCGGGTGGCCGCTCGCGACGCGTTACGCAGTGCTTTGCCACGATCTAGGCAAAGGCGAGACGCCGAGCGAAATTCTTCCCGCGCATCATGCTCACGAGGCGCGTAGCGTTGAACTGGTCGATGCCTTGTCAGCGCAATGGAAAGTGCAGCGCGAGGTCGCACAGATCGCGCGCGCGGTCGCGGCGGAGCATGGCAACTTGGGCAAACTCAAAACGATGCGACCGGCAACGGTGCACGACGTGCTCGCGCGTTGCGATGCGATTCGTCGGCCGGAGCGCTTCGTACAAATGCTCGATGCGTGCGAAGCGGATTACTCGTCGCGTCGCGCGGTGGGTTTACCGGAGAGTGCGGGGCGGCCGTTTGTTGCGCGCGCGGATGCGATGCGTGCGCTCGAAGCGATGCAATCGGTCGATGCCGGAGCGATCGCGCAAGCGCTCGCTCGCGAAGGCAAATCAGAACAAATTGCGGAGCGTGTGCGCGAAGCGCGGATTGATGCGATTCGCGCTGTGATGTGATTCAGGTTCGAATCAACACATAGTCCCAGCATCTTCGACTGTTGCCAAATTTTATTGGGCGATGATAAAGAATACACACTTTTTCGAAAAGCATAATTTTTACCGTTATAGCCAAACAATATTGGACACTGACGATCAGTGCTGGACGATAGTTACTTGCCTAATGTTTGAGCAATGTGACGATAGAGCTCAGTGTTGTTGCGAGTGAGTTGGTCGATGATCGAGAAGTGATTGAGCTCGGGCAACGCCCATTCGTGAACGTTCGTCCACGACGCACCGATCAACGCATTTTGTCGATGAAACTCTTCAAGTTCCGCGCCACCGACGCATGCCGTGAACGCGCAATCGACGCGCCGCTCGCGATAGGCCGGACTCATCGCTAGCGCCTCCTCGTTCGAGAGTTTGAGCGCTTCGTTCAAATAGATCGGCACCAACGGTTCGAGATCGAAGAGACCGCTGATCGACGTCGCTGCAACGAAGGGCGTCGTAGGCATCGCATGCTTTGTCCAATCGATCGTTAAACACCACGCAGTGAGATGACCGCCTGCGGAATGTCCGGCGAGTGCGATGCGATTACGATTAATCGCAAGGGAGTTCGCGTTTTTCCACAAGTGCGCAATCGCCGTTTCGATCTCGCTCGCAATGCCGCGAATCGTCGTTTGCGGACACAGCGTGTAGCCGAGGATCGCCACGGCCATGCCGTTCACAATGAAGGGTTTCGCGATCACGCTCCAATCGTCTTTCCACAAGCGTTGCCAGTAGCCGCCGTGAATGAAGATGAGCGTAGGCCAGCCGTTCGCGGGCGCGTCACCATTCGGCGTGAACACATCGAGTAGATTGCGGTCGAGCGGACCGTAGCGAACGTTCTGTGCACCACTTGCGTTCGCACGAATTTCTTCGCTCTCTCGCTGCCAACGCGGCAGCAGCGTCTCCATCCAACCCGGCACCGCGAGACCGTTGTTGTAGCGACGCGCAAGCTCTTCGATAGGTAAATCGGGAATCATTGGAAGCCCCTCAATGTGCGCTCTGTTTTGAAAACACGGCGAGCAAGGATGCGCTCACGATCAATGCGCCGCCGATCAAGGTCGCCGCAGTAATTGTCGCTGCGCCGCCAAGCCATGACGAAATCGTGGCCACCAAAATCTCGGAGAGCATCAACACCGAGAGCACGTTCGCGGGCAAACGCCCCGCGCCGTATTGCAAGGCGAGATTGCCGATCAATACGAACACCGCGAACACGATCACCACGAGCCAGGAAATCGGTGTCGCGTTCAAGTGCATCGGATGCGCAGTGAACGAAAGCGCGAAGATCGTGAGCGGTGCGATCACGACCGCGCCGAGAAACATGCCGAGCGCACGCGCATCTTCCGGCGTGTAGTTGTACTTGCGCAAGATCACGTTGTTCAGCGCGAAGAACGCACCACCCGCGACGGCGAGCCAATCGGCCACCGAATGCGGAATAGGCGCAATGAACGAACCTTCGCCGAGCACGAGCGACGCGCCCGCGATCGCGAGCGCTACGCGCGCGAGCGCCGTCGGCGTGATCGGCTCATTCAGCAACCATCGCGCAAGCGGCACCACCCACATCGGCATCAAATAGAAAAGCAAAATGCAGCGAACGACATCGCCCTGCGCGAGCGCGATGTTGAAACATGCGTTCGTTCCACCTGCCGCGATTACGAGCCACCAAAGCGCTTTGTTGGTCCAAAGCGAAGCCGGCGCGCTGCGCCTTGCAACTACGACGACAATCGAGCAAATCAGAAATACGAAAAATGTCGCCCAAAGCGAAGGCACACCCTGCTTCTCAAGATACTTCAGTGGAATCCACGAAAGCCCCCATACCGAAGCGTTGACGAGTGCAGCAAGTACTGCAGGGATGGGAAGTTGGCGCATCTTTAGATTATGCCGGGCGCTATCGTGTGTAATGAATGTACTACTCGCTCACGTGGGGTGTGTCTGGAGATCGCATGCAAGAATTTAGATTCCAAAAAAAGAGATCGGAGATTGCCATGGTTGATAGATCGTTTCACATCGCGTGCGCGCTTGCGACTGCATTTTTTTCCACGCATGTATCCGCGCAACAGCTCAATGCGCAGGAACTCGAAGCGCTTTACTCGAAGCCGATGAAAGTGTTTTATTTCACACCGAGCGGTGCCACAGGTCGCGCTGAGTACTCACCAGATCGAAAGATGTGGATCGATATCAGCACACCTCGCGCGATGAGTGATAAAGGCATCTATCGCTTCGATGCCGACAAGGTTTGTTTCAAATGGGAAAAACTCCGCGATGGCAAAGAGGTTTGCTTCAACGTGATGAAGAAAGCCGACGGCAAGTACGATATCGTTGACGGTACCACGCTCAATTCAACGTTTGAGATTCGCTAGCGAGCGGCATAGGCGCACGGCCACTACGCCGCGCGCATCAACTTCTTATGCGTCTTTGCGAGTGCTTGCAGATATTCCATCTGGTCGGCGAGTATGTGCCGATTCGCGAGAATAAGTTTTTCGCTTTTGACCGGGCGATAAGGAACGTAGAGTAAGCGCAGCCCCGCTTGTTCAGGAGTGCGACCTGCTTTCGATAGATTGCAATCGCGGCATGCGGTCACGCAGTTTTCCCACGTGTCTTTGCCATGTTGCGAACGTGGAATGATGTGATCGCGCGTCAATTCGCTTTCCGCAAATTCGTCGCCGCAATACGCGCAGAGGTGACGATCGCGAGCAAAGAGCAAACGGTTATCGCGTCCGGGCAACGCCGAGACAGGGCTCCACGTGCTGTGTTTATGTTCGCCTTCGCAGGCGATGATCGACGAGACTTCGATCACGCTGCGTTCACCGCTTTTGCGCTGAATGCCGCCGCGAAACGTGAAGATGACTTCGCCGAGCGCCCAGACTACGTTGCCTCGGGCATACTGACAAACGGCCGTTTCCGGTGTCATCCAACCCTTCGGTTGGCCTCCGGAATCTAGAGCCAAGATCGCTAGCGACATCGGTAAACCTGTTCCCTTGCCGCGCATAGAAGCGCCTTGGACGCGTAACTTACCATGAAATGGAGAAACGCGTATTTCCGTAGTTACGCCCAAGTTACAGTCGAGCGCGATGGCGAGCAAATGTACGACTTACAACACTGTAGGAGCGGCTTGCCGCGACCCTCGTGCGTTGGCAATGTAGCCCTCTGGATTGACAGGGTAGGTCGCGGCAAGCCGCTCCTACATTTCGTGCGCTAGCGCTTCAGTTGCAGCGACGACAGGCGCGAGTAAAGCGGCGATGAGACGAGTAGTTCCGCATGCGTGCCTTCAGCAAGCACGCGACCTTCGTCGACCACCACAATGCGATCGGCGTTTTGCACGGTGGATAGGCGATGTGCAATGACGAGCGTCGTGTGTTGTCGCGCGATCTTTTCGAGCGCATCGGTGACGAGCGCTTCGCTTTCCGAATCGAGCGCGCTAGTCGCTTCATCGAGCAGCAAAATCGGGCGGTTGGCGAGGATCGCGCGGGCGATCGCAACGCGTTGTCGTTGACCGCCGGAGAGCAGCACGCCGCGCTCGCCGAGTGTGGTGTCGAAACCTTGCGGCAGCGATTCGGCAAATTCGGTCACGTGCGCCGCTTTGCATGCAGCGAGAACTTCGTCTTTCGAGGCATCGAGCCGACCGTAGCGCACGTTTTCAAAGAGCGAATCGGAGAAGATCACCGGGTCTTGCGACACGAGCGCCATTTGTGAGCGCAATGCTACGAGATCGTTCTCGCGTACATCAACGCCATCGATGAGCACGCGACCGGCTTGCGGATCGTAGAAGCGCAGCAGCAGCTGAAACACGGTCGTCTTCCCAGCACCGCTCGGCCCAATGAGTGCTACGACTTCGCCAGGCTTTACGGCGAGCGAAAAACTGTCGAGCGATTTCGTTTGCGGTCGCGTCGGATACGAAAAACTCACGTTGTCGAAGCGAATCACGTCCGTCGATTTTTCACTCGCGATGTTTTCCGATGCGGCGATATTCGGTGTCGCGGGCGATCGAATCTCGCTCACGGTAATCAACAATTCGCGAATCCGCTCGCTCGCACCAGCGGCGCGTTTGAGTTGGCCGAACACTTCCGCAATCGCGCCCACAGCCGTGGCAACGATCACGGCGTAGAACACGAATGCGGAGAGTTGTCCCGCCGTCATGTTCCCCGCGAGCACATCGCGTCCGCCGACCCAGAGAATGAGCGAAATACCAACGAAGGCGAGCACGATCACAATCGCGGTCAACATCGCGCTATTGCGTTCGCGCTCGGCGGCGTTATCGAAGAGCGCGTTGATGCGCTCGGAAAATCTCGATTTCTCGAAATCCTCGCGTGCATATGCCTGCACGGTGCGCACGGCATGAATCGTTTCGTCGCCGCGTGCAAGCGCTTCTGCAAGACGATCTTGCGATGCTTTCGCGAGCCGTTGCACGCGTCGTCCGAGAATAACCACCGGTGCGATGATGAGCGGCGTGCCGATTAACACGAGCCCGAGCAATTTGAGCGAGGTGATCGCAAGCATCACGAGTGCGCCGAGCATCATCACGAGATTGCGCAGCGCCCAAGAGAAGGCTGAAGAGACCACGCCTTCCAGCACTTGCGTATCGTTTGAAAGCCGCGACAACACATCGCCGACGCGTTCTTTTTCGAAGAACGCAGGCGACAGTGTGAGCAAGTGCGAATAAATTTTCTGGCGAATGTCGTTGACGACGCGGTTATTGATCCATGCGATATTCGAAAAACGAATGTAGACACCTGCGCCTTGCGCAATCGCAAGCGCGACCATCACGAGCAG
>JBOFBL010000562.1:0-1947 GCA_051645545.1 Casimicrobium sp.
GCTGCGCTACGCTCGCCTTTGCGATCGACGAAGTCGCGGATGACGGTTGCGATCCACCAATAAATTAATCCGGCTTCGAATTCGACGACCGCATCTAATGCCATCGCGAGCAAGGCATAAGGCAGCAGCAACTGGGCAAACCGCATCTTGTCTCGCCACCAAAAAGCGAGAAAGAAAAAAGGTGTGATGAAGGCCGTGATCGGCAGAACGGTGGCGGCTGCCGCAAGCGATCGTTCGCCGCCGGTAAACGGCCAGGCGATGAAGGTTGCGGTGGTGAGAACGATGGCTTTCAGCGGCGAGCTCGCGACGAGTGCGGGTCGATCTGCGATAGGGAAGTATTGCCAGGTGCCTAGTTCAACGGCGTTCTGCGCGACGTGAAGATAGATGAACGTATCGTCAAAATAGGATCGCTTGACGTCGTGATAATGAATCCACAAAACGACAATCGCGATTGCGCAGATTGCAAGCGAAATCGCAACCTGTAATCGTCCTCGGAAAAAATTCATGAATGGCATAAGTTTTATTTACGCCCAACGCTTGCTGCGCTCGACAGCCTTTGTCCAGCCCGCCATCATCTCCTGTGCGCGCTCGCGCGAGAGCGTGGGCATGAACGTGCGATCCATTTGCCAATTGCGTTTGATGTCGCTCGGGTCATTCCAGAAACCGACCGCGAGTCCGGCGAGATAGGCAGCGCCGAGCGCAGTTGTCTCCAATACTCTCGGCCGCACAACCGGAACACCAAGCAAATCGGCTTGAATTTGCATGAGCAAGTTGTTCGCTGTTGCACCACCATCGACGCGCAGCTCCGTGAGCTTGAGTCCGGCGTCTTTTTCCATCGCGATTAACAAATCTGCTGATTGAAAGGCAATCGATTCGAGCGCTGCGCGCGCGATGTGGGCGATGTTGCTGCCGCGCGTGAGGCCGAACATCGCGCCGCGTGCGAAGCCGTCCCAGTGTGGCGCGCCTAAACCGGCGAACGCAGGTACGAGATAGACGCCGCCGTTGTCGGGCACTTCGGCGGCTAGGGCTTCCACGTCGGCGGCCGTTTTTATTGCACGCAGGCCATCGCGCAACCATTGGACCACTGCGCCACCGATGAAGACGGAGCCTTCGAGGGCGTAATTCACTCCGCCATTTCCTTCCCTTGAAGGGGAGGGAGGCACCTGCCATGCCGTGGTCGTTAGCAAATTGTTTTTCGAAGTCACCGCTTGTGCGCCGGTGTTAAGCAGCAGAAAACAACCGGTTCCGTACGTGTTCTTCGCCATCCCTGGCGAATGACAACCTTGACCGAAAAGAGCGGCTTGTTGATCGCCTGCAACACCGGCGATTGGGAGTGGCGCACCATCAATGGTGGCCGCGCCGAATTCTCCAGATGAAGGACGCACTTCGGGTAACACGCTACGCGGAATATCGAACAGCGCGAGCAGTTCGTCATCCCAATCGCTGGTGTGAATATTGAATAGCAGCGTGCGGCTCGCGTTCGAAGGATCGCTGGCGTGAACCTTGCCGCCTGTCAAATTCCAGATGAGCCAAGAATCGATCGTCCCGAATGCGAGCTCGCCTTTCGCCGCGCGCGCACGCGCGCCAGGCACGTTGTCGAGCAACCATTTGAGCTTCGTTCCTGAGAAATAGGCATCGAGCACTAGGCCCGATAGCTTCTGGACAATCGACGTTTTTCTGTGTTTCTTGAGTTCATCACAAAATGTCGCGGTGCGCCGATCTTGCCAAACGATCGCCTTATGAACTGGTTTTCCAGTGGCGCGATCCCACAAGACGGTCGTTTCGCGCTGATTGGTAATGCCGATGGCAGCGATATCCGCCGGCTTGGCGTTCGCTTTTGCAATTGCCGCGTGCATGACCTCGCTTTGCGTCGCCCAAATTTCCTCGGCATCGTGCTCGACCCAGCCCGGCTGCGGAAAATGCTGCCGAAATTCCTTCTGTGCTGAG
>JBOFBL010000563.1:0-2867 GCA_051645545.1 Casimicrobium sp.
CTTGCGCGCGAAACGGCAGTTGCAAGTGAAGTCATTCGCGCGCAAGCGCGCTCCCACAATCGAACTACGAACGCAAACGACTCACAATTTCTTTCGTCAACGCCGCTTGATTCATCGTGTAGAAGTGTAGTCCCGGCGCACCGCCCGCGATCAAACGCTCGCAGAGTTGCGTAACCACATCGAGACCATACTCGCGCACCGCATCGGCATCATCGCCAAAATCCGCCATGCGCTTATTGAGCCAGCGCGGCATCTCTGCACCACAGGATTCGGCAAAGCGCGCGACTTTCGTGTAACTATGCAGCGGCATTACACCGACGACGATAGGCATCGTCACACCGAGTTTCAACGCCGCATCGCGAAACGCGAAGTACGCATCCGCGTTATAGAAAAACTGCGTCACCGCGATATTCGCGCCAAGATCTTGCTTGAGCTTGAGCGCTTTCAAATCTGCGGCCGCCGTTGCTGCACGCGGATGCACTTCGGGATACGCCGCAACATTGAGCGAAAAGTGATCGCCCGTTTCTTCGCGAATGAATTTAATGAGATCGGTCGCAAAACGAAAATCGCCTGCAGCCACCATGCCCGATGGCATATCGCCGCCAAGCGCGACGATGCGCGCAATGCCAAGATCGCGATACAGATTGAGGATTTCGCGAATGCTTGCCTTTGTTGCGCCAACGCATGAAAGATGCGGTGCGACGTCCGCGCCCATCGCTTTGATCGCTTTCACATTCGCGAGCGTCTTCTCGCGCGTCGAACCGCCTGCACCGTACGTCACGCTGAAATATTTCGGCTGCAACGCGATGAGTTCTTTGGTGACTTCGCGCAGTTTTTCTTCGCCAACGGGTGTGTTTGGAGGGAAGAATTCGAAAGAGATGTTGTTCATTTTTTCTTTAGTTTTGTCGCCGTTGTGACGGTCGTTTTGGCAACGGTTTTCGTAGTTTTTTTCGCCACGGGCAGTCTTGCAACGCTCGTTGCAGCCTTCTTTGTGCTCTTCTTGGTTTTGTTGGCGGCTGCGCGCAGCGCGGCCTCCCATCCGAGCATCGCCCACGGGCGCATCAACGCAGCGGATTCCATCGCCTCCTCAGGAACGGTGTAGTAATTCATCGTACGAACACCGTCTTTACCGTCGTAAGTGAAGATGCGGCATTTTGCTTTCTCAAACGCCGCTCGATTTTCGTCGTCAACCTTCAGCCACAACTCGTCAAACGCGATGATGCTGAATGTTTTTCCATCGATCGAAAAACTGACGCCGCCAAACATCTTCTTCGCAGCAATGTCGCCTTGCCGAAGACCGCTCAAGAGTTCGAGGCAGTAGTCGCGAAACTCATCGTCTTTTGCACTCATACTTTGCTCGCACCAATAAAAAATTCACGATGACTTATTAGCCAGTGCTCGCTTCGCAGCGAGTTTCACTGCTGGCTCGGACGATTTTCTCGCGACGGATTTCTCAGCAGTCTTCGGGCTCTTCTTGGTTTTCTTAGCGGCAGCGCGCAGCGCTGCCTCCCATCCGAGCATGGCCCACGGACGCATCAGTGCGGCGGATTCCATCGCCTCTTCGGGCACCGTGTAGTAATCGAGGTGTCGATCGATGCCGTCGGTCCACGCGTAAGTGAAAATCTTGCAGCCCGCATCCAAAAACGCTTGTCGCGATTCATCGTCGACTTTGAGCCACAATTGATCGAAGGCGATGATGGCGAAGTTCTTACCGTCGATCGATAGTCCCTTGCCGCCAAACAGTTTCTTCGCAACGATCTCACCCTGTCTCAGGCCGCTCAAGAGTTCGATACAGTAATCGCGAAATTCATCGTCTTTTGCGCTCATCGTTTGCTCGCATCAATAAAAAATTCGCGATTACCATCGCCGCCCTTGATCGGACTGTCAAAGTAATCGTGCACTTGAAAACCGAGTGCAATGAATGCCTCGCGAATCGTTTTTTCGACGAATGCGTACAACGATTCATCGCGCACGATGCCACCTTTGCCCAAGTTCTCTGCGCCGACTTCGAATTGAGGTTTCACCAAACTAAGCACACGTCCGTTCGGTTTGAGCAAGTCGAACCACGGCGCGATGATTTTTGTGAGTGAGATAAACGAAACATCCGCGACGATCAAATCGAAATCGGTGACTTTGTAGGAGCGGCTTGCCGCGACCATCGTCGCATCTTGCGAGTCAAAATGTTCACGCGAAGGTTGGTCGCGGCAAGCCGCTCCTACAGTGTCAACGTTCAACTCTCGCGCATTCACACCTTCAACGCACGTGACGCGAGGATCATTTCGCAACTTCGGATGCAACTGATCGTGCCCCACATCAATGCCAGCCACATGCGCCGCGCCTCGTTGCAACAAGCAATCGGTGAAGCCGCCAGTCGACTGCCCGACATCGAGACACACAAAACCGTTCACATCGAGACCCACTCGTTCAAGCGCGCCTTCGAGCTTCAGACCGCCGCGCGACACATAACGATCGAGTTCGTTGTTCGTGATTTCAACATCGACGTCGTCACCAATGCTCGCGCTCGGCTTGGTGATCGCAACGCGCGCGTCGCCCGTGCGCGCGTACACGTGCCCCGCCTCGATCATACGCTGCGCGAGCGCGCGCGACGGCGCGAGGCCGCGTTGCACGAGGAGCACGTCAGCGCGCATCCCGGTTCACTTCGCTTTCGATTTCTTCCCGATCGGAATCAACGCTGCGAGCGCCCACGAGATTAGGCCGTAAAGCAGGCCACCCAGCACCGCTGCCCAAAAGCCGTGCACTTCGAATCCGTTGAGCACTTTGCCAACCATCCAGAACAGAAGTCCGTTGATCAACAAAAAGAAAAAACCCAAAGTCAGAATCGAAATCGGCAAGGTGAGCACTGTGAG
>JBOFBL010000564.1:0-7195 GCA_051645545.1 Casimicrobium sp.
AAAGGCGTAATCGACCTCGGGTGCCTCGCCAGCGATGATGTCCGAGAGCGCTTTCGCCGAGCCAGGGCCTTCAGTCCAACCGAGTGTGCCGTGTCCCGTGTTGAGGTAAAGATTCTTGATGCTGCTTTGACCGATGATCGGCAAATTTGAAGGCGTTGCGGGACGCAGCCCTGTCCAATACTTCACTTCATCCCACTTGCAGAGATCGGGAAAGTGATGTTTTGCGCGCTTGGTGAGCGCTTCGCATCGAACCGTGTTGAGATCGAGATTGAAGCCGTTCAATTCCGCTGTGCCCGCGATACGCAAGCGATCGCCAATCGTCGTGAAGACGACTTTCATTTCGTCATCGGTGATCGAGCCTTTCGGAGCACCCGCCTTGTTGGCGATCGGCAAGGTTGCACTATAGCCTTTCGCGGGATAAACGAGCGCATCGACGCCCACACCACGAAGCATCGCGGGCGTGTACGAGCCGAGCGCGGCAACATAGGCATCGGCCTTAATCGTTTGCGAGCCTTTCGCGTCTTTAACGATCACGCCACTGACTTCACCGCCAGACTTTTCAATGCGCTCAACGGTCGTGCCGTAACGAAATTCCACCCCCATTTTTGCTGCGCGCTCGGCAAGTGCGAGCGTGAATTTGTAGGCATCGCCCGACTCATCGTGCGGCGCGTAGATCGCGCCTGCGAGCGTCGGTGCTGTGTGTGCGAGTGCGGGTTCAATCTTCACCGCATCGGCGACTGAAAGAACATCGCGACGCTCGCCGTTGCGAATCAACAATTGCGCGCCTTCCGCTGCGGCCTCGAAGCTCTTCTGCGTCGAGTGAATCATCATGATGCCGGCTTCGGCATGATCGTAAGCAATACCCGTTTCGCGACGCAGCGCCTGCAAGGTGCGACGCGAGTATTCGGAGAGTCGCATCGCCATCAACGTGTTGTGCTCGGTGCGCGACGGCAAACATTCGTAGAGAAAACGCAAACCCCAGCGCCATTGATTCGGATCCATCTTCAAACGGAACAACAGTGGCGCGTCTTCTTTACCAAGCCACTTGAGCACTTTGAGCGGCGCCGCAGGTGAAGCCCAAGGATCGGATTGACTCACCGAAATCTGCGAGCCGTTAGCAAAACTGGTTTCGAGCGCAGGCCCCGATTGACGATCGACGACCGTCACCTCATAGCCGCGTTGACGAAGAAAATAAGCGGTGTGAACGCCGAGAATACCGGCACCGAGAACAAGAACGCGCATGTTGTGCACTACATCGTGCTCTCGCGGATGGCGAATGCACGAGAAGAAAAAGAGATGATGAATGCTATGAACTTTGCGCGTTCATGGCTAGCGCACATGCTTATTCGGTATTGCCGAAGAGGCATCGAATTTCAGCGCCAATCAACTATCAACACTGTCAGTTTTAGCCCAATATTATTGGGCAGTTAGTTGAATATTTGATTATTTCAATAAACTACTAATATTACCCCTTGACCCAATTAAATTAGGCTTGTGGGAATATAGCTGAATGGTGTTTTTATTTCCTTTTTGAGAGATTACGAGGGCTTCCTTGCCTTAAATTTCCAGTACAGACGTGCACCGAGCAAGGCGAGAAAAATCGCTGCGTAAATGTAAGGCTCGTTCGGGTTACGCCTTGCGAGCCAGATGAAATGCAAACTCGCGAGAATCGCAATCAGGTAAACAAGTTGATGAATACGCTGCCACGTTGCCGCGCCGAGTTTCTTGATCGATGCGTTGTTAGAAGTAATCGCGAGTGGAATCAGCAACACGAATGCCGCAAACCCCACCGTAATGAACGGCCGCTTCGCGACGTCTTTCACGATCTCGTTGACATCGAAAAACCGATCGAGCCAGAGCCAGGTCATGAAATGCAGGAATGCGTAGAAGAACGTGATGAGCCCCGCGGTTCTGCGCAAACGCACGAGCCACGGCCAGTTGAATAGGCGACGCACCGGCGTGATCGAGAGTGTGACCACGAGCGAAACAATCGTCCACGTCCCGGTCGAGCGCGTGATGAATTCGATCGGATTCACGCCTAGCCAACCGAGCGGCGCGCCGATCGCGAGTCGTAAAAACGGCAATGCACCGAGTGCGATCAACAGCCACTTGGCGCGTTGAACGAAAGCTTGGGAAGGATTGCGCAGTTGAGTCACTATTAGTAAAGACATCGTCGAATTCGTGGCGTCGATTGCGCAGGTTAGCGCAAATTCTCCGCAACGAGTTCGACGGTTTGGGTCACTTCGTTACAAAGCGCTGTGTAAGCCAAGTTGATTGCAGAAAAGCGATGCATGTTGTGTGCTGACCTTCAACCCCGCATAGTTATTACTTTGTATCAAATGCGGTTTGAAAACTTGCGGCGCAATGCGCGCGTTTTGACTCTGCACTAAGTTCCACATCACAGTAGGCCATCAAACTGCGAGCGACCACTCGAGCCTCTAGTAACGCCCTGGTTAATAATTGACCGCTGTCTCGCAGTTGTTTAATTTGCGCAGCTACTTAACCTTCACACTGAATCTCGCTTGATGAGTCGACTATCTACTGCCCTTTTACTGTTCGTTGGTGCTTTTTTTCTGCATCCTCTGCCAGCTAATTCTTCCGAACAGGTCGCGTCCTCCGCAATGGACATCGATCAGTACGTTCGCGTTCCAATGCGCGACGGCGTGGCACTTTCCGCGCGCATTTGGCGGCCAGCAAAAGCCGGTCGCTTCCCGGTGATCATGGAGCACACACCTTACACGGCAGATAGAGGCCAAAGGAACGCGCGCAAATTTGTAGACGCCGGCTTCGTATTCGTTAGTGTGGATCGACGCGGTCGAGGCGATTCCGAAGGCAAGTACCTTCCGTTTGAAAACACTGGCGTCGATGGTGCGGATGCAATTGCGTGGTTAGCGGCACAGCCATGGTCGGACGGGCGCGTCGTCACTTACGGTGGTTCTTATCTTGGCGCTACTCAATGGCAAACGCTCGCGCAAGCACCCAAAGCCCTCGCGACGGCAGTACCTACCGCATCGGTTTATCCTGGATGGGATTTTCCTGTAGTAAACGGCATTTTCAGTAGCTACACCGCGCGCTGGTTAAGCTTCACCGCCGGACGAACAGGAAACCTGGAGCTCTTCGGCGACACTACGTTTTGGAATGAGAAGTACCTAGAGGTTTATCGTGGACACTTTCGATTTAACGAACTCGCGAAGATCTCCGGCGCTCCTGACGATCGTTTTCAGCGATGGATTAATCACCCTGGCTATGACGCCTACTGGAAATCCATTAATCCGACTCAAGCGCAATACCAAGCGATCAACACGCCTATTCTCAGCATTACAGGCTATTTCGATGGCGATCAGCGCGGGGCGACTCGCTACTACTCAGAGCATCAGCAATTCGGCAACGTTGAATCAAAGCGCGATCACATTCTGTTGATCGGACCGTGGAGTCACGCGGGCACACGAGTACCCGTCGCAGAGCTTCAAGGTTTGAAGTTTGACCAGAAATCGGTGCTGGATATGCCCCAGTTGCACATCGATTGGTACAACCATGTTTTACGCAAGGCTCCGCGCCCAAAGATTTTGGCTGACCGTGTTAACTACTACGTGATGGGTAAAGAAGAATGGCGATCAGCACCATCAATTGACCGGATATCTAATCATTCTTTGGAGTTGTATTTACAACGCGGCAAAAACAGCGCAGAAAGCGTATTCGACAGCGGTCAGCTGTTAGCGAAACCCCCGGCAGTAGATGCGCCTTCGCAATATCAGTTCGATCCTCGTCTCGACACCACACCCAAAGACTGGCCATCACAAAAACCTGCCACAGAAGCGTTCATTCGCGATGAAAATGCTATGCGTGGCGATCGCTTGTTCTTCCACAGCGCGCCCCTACAAACTGCGACCACGGTGTGCGGGCAAATCGAGCTCGAAGCCTTTATTGAAGCAGACGTTTCGGACACGGATGTGTCGATACTACTGATGGAAGTCACCAAAGAGAACAATCTCATTTACCTGGGCAATGACTCTATGCGCGGACGCTACCGACACGGCGCTGAAAAGAACGAACAAGCACTGAAACCCGGCGTTGTTGAACCATGGCGTTTCAATCAACTTTGGTGGACATGCCGCGAGCTCAAAGCGGGTAGCCGCATCCGGTTGACTATCGCACCGCTCGATTCACCTCTATCACAGAGAAACTATCACACCGGTGGCAAGGTAGGATTCGAAAGCGTCAAAGATGCGCGTGTAGCGACTGTGCGCATACATCACAACGAGAAGCACCCCAGTCGACTGCGGTTGCCGATCATTAAAAACTAGCGCGGCCGGGCTGGTGGTTGGGCCAGCTGCACTACCTCCGTGGACTAGCCGGTTGAACGTAGCTTGGTTGCGCTCCTACGCAAACAGCCAAGAATGCAACAACCGCCCTGGCATCAACGCGAAACCACCAGCGATGAGAATCCCGCCGATGTAGAGCCCGATCATGGCGGACTTGTGCGCAACGATGTTGTGGCTGCGCGCGGCGAAATACGCTTGCGGCACCGACACGAGTGTAAGTACGCTAAACAGATGAATGAAGCCAAAGTGCCCAAAAAATTTGGGGCCAACAGCCGCAGGCATAAAGAGCGTAATGATCGCCGTCGTCAGCATTAGAACCATGTAGCCTTTGCCGAGAAACCGATGAAAACGATCGCCTTTCCGCGCAAACATCATGTACGTACCGATCGCAAACGCGGGTAGCACGGTCGCGAGATGCGCGTAGGCAAGCGGGAGGTACGTCGCGTAGTAAGTCGTTTTGTCCACGATGGTGTCCTTCGATGCGGAATGGTTGTATTCCAACCGAAGGTGCGGACGGTTTCAGCCTCACTGCGACGGATTGCTCAAACGATTCGCGAATCGACGCTAATCGTCGTGAACGCAGATCGCGAAACGCGGCGTTCAGAAAAACTTTTTCAGATCCATCCCCGCGTAGAGCGAGGAGACCTCGTTCGCGTAGCCGTTGAACATGAGCGTTTTACGTTTTGAGAATTCGCCAATACGACGCTCGCTCGCCTGCGACCAGCGCGGATGATCGACCATCGGATTGACGTTCGAATAAAAACCGTATTCGCTTGGCCCTGATTTCACCCACGCCGTTTTCGGCTCTTTTTCAACGAAGCGAATTTTCACGATCGATTTGCCACTCTTGAACCCGTACTTCCACGGAATGACCATGCGCACCGGCGCGCCGTTTTGTGGGGCGAGCATTTCGCCGAACGCGCCGAGCGTAAGCATGGTGAGCGGATGCATCGCCTCGTCCATGCGCAGGCCTTCGACATACGGCCAATCAAGCACGCTAGAACGCAAACCAGGCATTTGCGCTTTGTCGGCGAGCGTCACGAATTCGACGTATTTCGCATTGCCTTTCGGCTCGACTTTCTTGATGAGTTCCGAGAGCGAAAAACCAACCCAGGGAATCACCATCGACCAGGCTTCAACGCAGCGAAAACGATAAACGCGCTCTTCAAGCGGCGCGAGTTTGTACAGCGCATCGATATCGAACACTTGCGGTTTCAACACTTCGCCTTCAACCGCAATCGTCCACGGACGCGTCTTCAAGGATTTCGCCATCACGGGCGGATCGGCTTTGTCGGTGCCGAATTCGTAAAAGTTGCAATAGCTTTTGAATTCTTCGGCCTTGTTAAGCTTGTCGATGTCGGTTGCGGCGAATTGTGCGTTCGGTTTCACGCCCGCGAGCTTCACGCCCTGCGCCTCTACGCCACAGGCGGCGAGCCCCGGCAGCGCGGCGGCGGTACCAAGTACGAGTGACGATTTGAGCCAATCGCGACGCGAGCGATAGAGCGACTCAGAGGTGATTTCGGACGGCAGAATCAAATTTGCGCTAGAACTGCGGATCAACATGTCGTACGCCTAGTGATTCATTGCTCGGCTGCGCGTTTTCATGGCAGGAGAAATGAATGATGAATAAAACGGTAGTCTCGCTCTTATTCGCAGTCGGTGCAACCATGGTTACACCTGCGATCGCTGCAAAAGCACCCGCAGAACAAGCCGCGCGTTTCGATTACGCCAAAGCAGCGGCCAAAGCAGCTTCGGGGGGCACGTTTGCAAAGGCCAAATGCTGCAACATCACCGAATGGGTATTGACCACGCCGGAGGGCGAAACGGTTGAACTTACGGTCGTTGACCCAGTGGCCAAGGGAAAACATCCGATGGTGCTTTGGCTGCATCGCGAAGGGCAAGAGGTCAAGCGAGCCGGGTTTCAGCAAGAGGCCGAAGCACTTGCCGCACAAGGTATCGCGTCCCTGCTTGTCGAATTGCCGTTCAAACGACCTTTCGTGCATCGCAGCGACAACAATGCGGGCGATGCCGATGCGATTCGCTTGGCGATCGTCAATGCGCGGCGCACACTCGATTGGGCCGCGACGCGACCGGAATACGACATGAAGAAAGTCGCGGTCGTCGGGCATCGCTTCGGTGCTTGGGCGGCGGCGCTGCTCACCGCCGTCGATGCCCGCATTGACAGCGCGATTTTGATGAGTCCGCCCGGCAAACCGAGTGGTTGGTTGCAGGTCACTGAGCAACCACGTGCGAAAGCATTTCGCGAAAGCTTTCCGAAAGAGCACTGGGGCAACTACCTGAATTCAATCGATCCGCTCGACCCCGAAAAATGGGTCGGCTACGCGGCGCCCGCGAAGTTGCATTTTCAATTCGGTTCGAACGACCAATGGGTGCAAACTTTAGAGCAAGTCGATCTCTACCGCGCCAGCTCACAACCAAAATCACGGCAAATGTACGAGGCGGACGAATTGCTGAACGACGAGGCGAAACGCGATCGTGCGAGCTGGTTGCGTGCTGCATTGCGCGGCAAATAATATCCGGCTCTTTCGTGAATTTCATAATTAATTTGGGCGATTGTTCAATTTATTGACTAAATTGATATATCAATTAATGTGTCGTTCGCCCCAATTTATTCTTTTGTTCAGTTAATTTGTTGCTATGCCCATCTCAGAGGTAATTTCGCTATTCGCGGAATGCGCAAACGGCTGCTAGATCGTTCAGCGAATGATTCGCTCTACCAATCAATTTCGACGGCGCCGTAATGCGATGCAACATCGAATTCGATCCCGCGCGATTGCTAATGCGAAAGTTATGCGCAATACTGTGTGAATACCGGAAAACACACGGCGCAAGACCGTGAATCTGTTTGTGAA
>JBOFBL010000565.1:0-4855 GCA_051645545.1 Casimicrobium sp.
CGCTGCTCCTCGCCGCGCAACCCGTGATTGACGCACTACAAAAAGCCGAAATCGCCAAGGCCGAAGGCATCGCCCGCGAACAAGGCAAAAACCAGATTCGCGCCGAGCAAGATGCCGAACTCATTAAACATCACGCCAGCGGTGCGATCGGCTTAAACATCATCGCCCGCAAAGACGACGCAAAAGCGATCGCCGCCGTGCGCGCGGCCTTGGTTGAGTTGGGAGCGAAGTAGTCATGCCGTTTATTGCAAGCACCGATCCACTGCATCGTGGCGAGCCGGTTTATGTGGAGCAGGAGTTTCGAATTCAAAGAAGCAACTCAACGCTACAAGAACTCAGAGCGGATATGGCCAAACTAACCGCACTCAAGATGACCGCTTACCTGAACAACGATCTACGAGAGATTAGTAGTGCAACGTTGATAACAGAGGCCATTCGTTTGATGAACGAACTCAAACGGAGGGGAATTTACGTATGACCCTCTTCGACCCCCACCAACCCAGCTTCGAAACACGCCTCGAAGCTGCGCTCAAAACCATCCGCACCGACGTCGCCACGCAAGCGATCGGCACGATCAACGAGCATTTTCAATGCTCAAGCCAAGGCAGCGCCGGCACCTTGCACGGGCATCCGATTCGCGTGCACCACTCATGCAAAAACGGGGTCGCCAGCCCATGCTGGATGGCGGTCTACGTCGGCACTGGCCATACGTTTCACATCGACGCCCGTCGCGCCTTCAACGTCGCCACGTGGCACGGCGAAACACTCTACGGTGCCGAGCAACGCCACCTCTTTCGCCGCGACTTAAACGATCGCTTCGAAAGCGCCACCGAATTTGCAGCCTGGGCTGTCGCCGAAGACATGCCACGCATCCGTCAAGACCTTCACCACTCACCCATTGCGCAACCCCACACCCTTGTAGCGAAAGGAATTCCCGCATGAATGACGCCACAAAAATGCATATCGATCAAGCGCGCTGGTTTGTCACCCAAAAAATCATTGACACTGCCGAGCGACCGATTCCGTGCGCACTTTTGCAAACCTACAACGACGAAGACGGCGTGACGCCGCTTGATCACAAGATCGCATATCAAGTGTCCGACGACTTCGGCAAACTCAAAGCACGCCGCCGCTACATCGAACCCGAACACCTCTTCGAAAGCGAAGCCGCCGCGAACGAATACATCGCCGACCAACTCGGCAAGCGCGTGCGCGCCATCACCCGCGCGTACTCCCGCCGCACGCGCCCCCTGCGCGAACTCACGAGCGAATACGAACAAAAGAAAAAGCCGCTCAAAGCGCGCTTGCAAATAGCCGAGCGACGACTACACAAACCCGCGACGGGTGAGTCGTGGGCGAAGGTGGCATAAGCGATGCACCAAGGCGCCTTCCTTGTCATCGCACTATTGATGACCCCGTTCGCAATGATTATTCGCGGATGGGCGCTTTCTGTGCTTTGGAGCTGGTTCATCGTGCAGCAATTTGGCTTGCGCGAGCTACGCATCCCCGAAGCCATCGGCCTCGCGATCGTCGTCGGTTGGCTCGCAATGCAATACAACTTTGATTACGAAAAGCTCAGCGACGAGAAAAAACTCACCCATGGTTTTTTCACCGGCTTCGTTTATCCATTCATGATCCTCGGCATCGCATGGATCGTGAAGCAATTTCTTTAACTCACGATTAAACCAATTCGCTCGGCGAAACGGTAACCCAGAAATGCTATCCAACATCTCCATCTTCCGCATCGCAAAAGACACAAGCCTTGACCTCGAACAAGCGCGACAAGGCGTGAAATCAATGGCATTTCAGCCATGCGCAGCGACGCAGGATCAATCGGCGGGATGGGTCGCACCGCGCGGCATCGGCGATGAATTGATTGAGTCGGTCGCTGGGCAATGGATCCTTCGCTTGCAACTCGAAGCGAAGATGTTGCCGAGCGCCGTCGTAAAGCGCGCCGCGGACGCCAAAGCGAAACAAATCGAAGACGCCAGCGGACGCAAACTCGGGCGCGCCGCGATCAAAGACCTGCGCGAGCAAGCCTACCTTGAGCTGCTGCCGCGCGCGTTCACGAAGCTGTCTTCCGCCACCGTTTGGATTGACCCAACCGCGATGCTGGTATGCATCGAAGCGGCAAGCCCAGCGAAAGCCGATGAAATCGCCGTCTTGCTGCTCGCGTCAATTGATGGCCTAAACATGTCGCCGCTGCAAACACAAAAAGCTGCCGCCGTTTGCATGGCCTCGTGGCTGATGGATCACGACGCACCGGGCAGCTTCAGCCTTGATCGCGAATGCGAACTGAAAGCCACCGACGAAACCCAAGCCATCGCGCGCTACATGCGGCACAACATCGAAATTGATGAAGTCAAAAAGCACGTAGTTAACGGCAAGATGCCGACAAAACTTGCGCTCACCTGGGCCGATCGCACCTCGTTCCTTCTTACGGACAAGCTGCAAATCAAAAAAATCAAGTTGCTCGACGGCGTCATGGAAACCCAATCAACTGACAACGAAGACGCATTCGACGGCGATGTTGCGATTCTCACCGGCGAACTATCAAAACTTATCCCCGACCTGATCGATGCGCTCGGCGGCGAAGAAAAGCAATTGTTTTGAGCGAGCCATCGAACATGAGCACACCCGACGTCTATCTCATCACCGCGATCCACGCCGATGGATCGCGGCGGCAGTGGACGGGAAAGTGGATGAGCCACGAATCTCACAAAACACTCTACAGCACGAAACGATCAACGCAAGAAATCATTAACGCCTACGAGCACTTTGATCCGCACGTAAAGCTTGTTGACCACTACGTACTACATCCGCTTGACACCCTGCCCGACTGCCCCACCAAAAACAAAACCCTGATTCAATGAGCCTCACCAAACGAATCCTGTACCGCCTATCGTCGAGCCGCCCCTTGCGCGTGATCGACGAAGACGGTCGCCCGTATCTGGAGCGCTACTTTCTGTTTCGCGCCTTCGGCGTGCGCTGCTATCTACATCGCTTCGTCGGCGACGATCCCGCGCGCGGGCTGCACGATCATCCGTGGCCGTGGGCGCTCTCGATCATCCTCGCCGGTTGGTACCGCGAGCATCGGCGCGACGGTGTGCGCATCGTGCGATGGTTCAACTGGCTCAACGGCGATCGGTTTCATCGGGTGACGTTGCCGATTACGTATACAGATTGCTTGAAAGACGCATTGCGACGCTCAAGATCAGGACGCACTCTGATAATTGGCGACGCCGATCAACACCACAACGACAACACCTGTTGGTCACTCTTCATTCACCGAGACCGCGCCACAAAGCCGTGGGGATTTTGGAAGCAAGAAGAAGAATCGAAGTGGTCAGCGCTCGGATGGATTCCCAAAAGAATTGCCCATAGCGATGGAAACCCAACCCGTCTTGGGCCAGCGACATGGGAGCAATTCACCTACGACAACCCCACCCAATTAGGCAGCGACGAATGGTGGAAAGACAGTGAGCAACACCCGATCGCCAAACTTCACCCGAAGCGTCAACCGGAGACGCTACCGTGAGACGACCATTGTTTAGCTTTCACAAAAGCGACATCAACGGCTGGCTTCGATTTCTTTGCATAGCGATCACATGGAAGAACCTCGAAGTCCTGCCACCCTTGTTTTCAGAACGAACAGGCAAACGAAAACACATCACCATTGGCAAGTGGCGCTTTTTCATTTCACACAACAGGCGATCTTTTCCATGAAATCACTCATGCAAATCTTGAGCGACCAATCAAAGCAGCTCGAAAGCGAAACCGAGCTCAGCGAGGAAGAAAAAAGCACCTACGCCCTAGCCTTCGCCCACGGACTGCGCGAAGGCGCGATGCACACCCTCGAAATCATGCAACCGATCAACGCCCCATTCAAACAACCCGCGCTGGAACAAATGAAAGCCGACGTCATTCGCATCGGCGAACTCATCACCGATTGCACGATGACACCCGCGTAGGGTGCGTTTTTAACGCACCGAAACCCAAACAAGAAAGAACGCCATGAAAAACATGATCGAAATCACCGGAGCCAACTTAATCGACTGCGTCAAAGCCGCGTATGACCTATCGCGACCGCAGGGCATGGGGATACTGCATTTCACCCCCGAACCACTGACGGACGAAGAGGCGCAAACCTTTATTCAACCCGAACCGAATCGATCCGCAATTAGTATGGATTACGTGAAGGGCCGCGCATGCAAGTTCGATGTTCACCGCGATGAGAATGGTCGACTTTGGATTTATGACGCTTGGTTTGACCACTCGCACTATGAGCTTGAAGAACTGCTAAATCGCATCGGCGTGAAGAAGCCAGAGCCAGCAAACGCCTGAGCACACCCATGCACTGCCCCACCTGCCACCACACCGAGCACACCGTGCAACGCACAAGCATCGCCCAAGACGGCGCGATTCGTCGCGTGCGCGCATGCACTAAATGTCGCGGCCGCTGGGTTACCACCGAACTGCCCGAACAAGAACTCAAACGCCTGCGCGAACTAGACGCAGCCTTGCAACCCTACATTGAAAGAAAAGCCGCATGAACGCACAACCTCAAGTCACTGAAATCTGCATCGGCCGACTCTACAGCCTCGGTAACTTCGAACACATCCGCTACGAGGTGCGCGTGAGCGTGCCCGACACGAGCGACCCGAACGAGGTGCTGAAAAACCTAGTCGACGCGATTGATAGCCTGCAACCGAAGCCACCGCACAGCGATTGGGCGATCAGCAACGCTCGCAAAGACGCGGTTGACCAGAATGTCACGGTTGCTCAACAAGAAGCCGCTCGAAAAATCGTCAAAGAATACGACGCGTGGCTTGCCGCAAAAGAAGAAGCCGGAAAG
>JBOFBL010000566.1:0-2419 GCA_051645545.1 Casimicrobium sp.
CCGAGATGGCGCGCGAATCATATGCCGACGAAGAACCTTCGTTTGAAATCGAAGACGAGATCGTGCTCGATTTGCCAGACGATTTCGGCACACCGTCAACGTCGGCGGTGGTGCCACCGGCACCTGCACCGACGGTTGCGGCTGAGTCGATCGAGATTGAAGCGCCGACTGTTTACGTCGAACCCACACCGGCGCCTGAACCGGTGATTGAGCAACCCACAATCCCTGCGTGGGGAACAACGGTTGCGGCAAGTCTCGGTGCTGCGGGAATGACCGTTGCCGCGACCTCTTTTGCGGCCACCGAGCCTTCGCCCGCAATCGAGTTGCCCCCTGTCGCGGCTCCCGTAGAGGCACCTGTCGAAGCGCCAGCCGCCGTTGCTGCTGAACCGCCAGCGCCTACGGTGATTGAGCAGCCAGCGCCTGTAACGCCCGAAATTATTGGGCGGACTGAAGTTTCTACACCGGTATCGGTTCCGATCGATATGCGCAGTCACGCCCCGTTCGCTGTGGCACCGAAGGCGAGTGCGGTTCCTCCGGCGGGCGAAGATCCTTTGCTCAATATCAATGACGATATCGATGCACAAGTGCTGCCGATCTTCCTCGAAGAAGCGCAGGAATTGTTCCCGGCCGCAAGTGCCGAGATTCGCACATTGCGCGCGTCGCCAAACGACAAGGCCAATCTTGATAGTTTGAAACGTACGCTGCACACCTTGAAGGGAAGCGCACGGATGGCCGGCGCAATGCGCTTGGGCGAACTCACGCACATCGTGGAATCTGCCGTTGCCGAAAAGCACGGTGATTGGACGAGCACCGATCTCGATCAAGTTGAAGAGCGATTTGACGACGTCGCATTCGTGCTCGACGCGCTCGTTGCGGGTAAATACGACGTAGTGCTGCCGCGCTTTGCTGTCGCGCAAACAACGGACGAAGATACTGATCTTGCCGACGAGCCTGTGGCAAGCGTCGAGGCATCAACCGCTGCTGTCGGCGCGCCCGCCGAGACAGGTACAAAAACGCCGGAAGTGTCCGTCACTGCTGCCGCGATTGCCGCTGCAAAAGCCGCGATTATTCCGGCCACTGCAACCGTCACAGCAGCCACCGCAACAGCGGCGGCCGCCGAAGGTGCCGTCTCGTTCTTGCGCGTGCGCACCGATTCTGTTGAATTGCTTGCCGACGAGGCTGGTGAGATTGCGATCAATCGTTCGCGAATTGAAAGCGAATTGCGCGGTTTGAAAACGAGCTTGGCCGATCTCACGACCTTCGTCGTTCGCTTGCGCACACTGCTGCGCGAAATCGAGATTCAAGGCGAATCACAGATTCAATCGCGCCTCGATCAAGAATCGACCTTCGATCCGCTCGAATTCGACCGCTACACGCGATTCCAGGAATTGACGCGCAGCTTGGCCGAAGGTGTGAACGACGTTGGTACGGTTCAGCAAAGCTTGCTGCGCAACATCGACGACGCAGAAACCGCACTTGCCGCACAAACGCGTTTGTCGCGCTCCGTTCAGCTGCGCCTGCAATCGCTGCGTACGGTGCCGTTCTCGACGGTCACCGAGCGTTTGTACCGCGTGCTGCGGCAAACCGCCAAAGACGTGCAAAAACGTGCCAACCTGGATATTGCCGGTGGTCGTATTGAAATCGATCGCGGCGTGCTGGAGCGTTTGATTCCGGTGCTCGAACATCTGGTGCGCAACTCGTTTGCACACGGTATCGAAGCGCCTGAGGTTCGCGAAGCGGCGGGCAAAGCCGCGATTGGCGAAATCAACATTGCGGTTAAGCAGCAAGGCAACGAAGTCGCGATCGAATTTAGCGACGACGGTGCCGGTATCGCGCTTGAGCGTGTGCGTCAGCGCGCGATCGCTGCGGGACTTGCACAACCCGACGAGCCGCTTAACGATGCTCAGTTGATCGAATTTATTTTCCGCCCTGGTTTCACCACGTCGGAATCCGTGACTGCAATCGCAGGTCGTGGCGTTGGTATGGACGTCGTGCGAAGCGAACTCGCGGCACTCGGCGGACGCGTGGTTGCCGCCACCTCCGCAGGCGTTGGAACCCGATTCACGCTCTCGGTGCCGCTCACACTCGCGGTGACACAAGTGTTGCTGGTCGAAATCGCAGGCACGGTGTACGGTATTCCGTCATCGCTGATCGACACCGTTCGCCAGGTTCCTGCTCGCGAGCGCGCCGTTGCCCTCGCAGCGAAACAGTTCGATGTGGCTGGGAAATTCATTCCTTACCGCAGCATGTCGGTCTTGCTTGGTGGTCGTCCCGACGGTACCGTACACAAGACCTACTCCGTTGCATTCGTGCGCGCTGGTGAGGCTGCCGCGGCCGTTGAAGTCGACAAAGTCATTGGTAACCAAGAGGTCGTTGCCAAACCGTATGGTCCGCAACTCGCACGTGTGCCCGGCATGGC
>JBOFBL010000567.1:0-3155 GCA_051645545.1 Casimicrobium sp.
CAGTAGCCGGATTAAACAACACCTCGACAACACAGCTTGCCGCAGGCTGGAGAGTTTGGGTCGCACCACAACCATTTGCGCCAAAGGAGCTCCATGTGAAGTCGCCCGCTGTAACGATCGAAAACGAAGTGATCGAAAGCGCTGCATCGCCCGTGTTCGACACGGTGAATTGCTGCGATTTTGAGGCACCAATGGTGGTGTTACCGTAATCGTGCGATGAAGGTGTCACCGAGATGTTCGGTCCTACTACTTGCTGTACACCGCGTCCACTCAGCGAAACCTCGACGGGACTACCCGTCGCATTTGACGCAATAGACATCGAGCCGGCATAAGCGAATACTGCGGTCGGTGCAAATTGAACCGCGATGACACACGTAGCAGACGCCGCAAGCACTGCGCCGCAATCGGTCGCACCTGCGCTCGTTGGCGCAACGCGACTGAAGGCCACACCGCTAGCAGCGAACGTAGCCGCAATACTATTCACTTCAACAGTAGACGTGTTTCGCAAGGTTACTTCGAGGGTGCGATTTTGATTGACCGTGACTTCGCCAAACGCGAGCGACAGCGGCGACACTTCAAGTGTTGGCACGGCCACGCTAACTCCGTTGCCTGAGAGCGCGACATCCGTAGCACCAGCGGTCGCATTAGCCGCATTGTTACTAATGCGAATCGCTGTGGTTTGTGCACCCGCAGCGGTAGGCGTAAATGTGCCTTGAATCGTACATTCCGCATTTGCAGTAAGAACGATTCCCACCGTGCAGCCGCCGCTAGCAGGCGTCACGATCGCAAACACAGCATTGGCTGGTTCGAGTACGTAGCCCGATAGCGTGAGATCGGCGGTACCGACATTTTTTACGGTGAATGTTTGTGTACCAGTATTGCCAAGCGATACATCGCCGTAATTGTGCGATGGCGGCGTGACTTGAATTTGCGCGGTAGCGGCTTGCGCGCCCGTTCCTTTCAACGGAACAGACGTTGGGCCACTGCCACTAGTTGCAAGTTGTAGGGTCGTCGTGACTTCGCCCGCGATTGCAGGTTTGAATTTGAGCTTGATCGTACATGTCGCGCCCTCGGCAAGCGGGAAACAGCGCGTAGGGTCATTCGCGGGCGTTTCAAAATCGAAGACACCCGAGCCTGCTGTGCCGCCCGACAATGCAAGCGGCGAGGTTGCAGTGATCGCGCCCGATCCCGCAGGACCCGCGTGCGCAATCGTCAAATCCAGTAGCGTTTCAGTACCAATGTCTTTGGTGCCAAAGTCAAGTTCCAGCGGAGCGACCGTGTAAGTCGGCTGCACAACGTCACGCCCCTTGAAGCTCGCAAAGCCACTGCGACGAACAGGCGCGGAAGGCGTTGCATCGTTCGCGCGGCGCATGTTGCCGCCGATGTAGACGCGGTCGCCTGACGAAGCTATCGCCAACGCGGACCATGTTGTTGCGTCCGCATCGATCTCTGGTTTCCACGTCGCGTCAACCGCCCCGTTTCCTTGAGCGTCCACACGCGCGACGTTGACGCTTGCACCAGCGCCAAAGCTGCCTGCGACATAAAGATCGCGACCTGCCAGATCTAATGCGAATAGTTGATTGAGCCCCGGTATCCACGTCGCGTCCGGCGTGCCATCGATGCCTGTGCCAGCAAGATCGAATTTTGCGACACCACGTACGCTGGTACCAGTAACTTCGAAGCTGCCACTCGCGAAAAGCGTATTGCCATCAGGCGACAGCGCAAACGCATTGCCCTGTGCCGAGCTGTTTTGATTTAGCACGCTAAACGCTGCGAGCGTTGGCGCCGATCCCGATACATCAAACAAAGCAAACGACTTGCGCGCTTGCCCCGCAATGTTGGCGAACTGCCCCGCAACAAACAAGCGATTGCCTCGCGCAGTGAGTCCGTTGATTCCAGCATCCGGATTGGGTGTCCATGTCGCGTCAAGCTCGCCCGTGCTTGTCGAATAACGAGTCAAATTTCGCGGAACACTACTATTCCCGTAGATACCCCCGACATAAACGAAGTTACCAGCCACAGCTAGTCCCTTGATCGGTTGTCCGCCGGTGCTGCCCGTAAGCACTGCGTTCCAGTCTGCGATCGGTGCACCTGTTGCAAGATCGAGTTTTGCGACTGAATTTCGAGTGATCTGCGTCGTTGGGTTGGGGCGCGGATACGCTTCACGCGCTGGCGCGACCTCGGTGAAATCGCCGCTGATGTAGATACCGTCTGCGGCGACCGCAATTGCATGCACTTCGCCTGTGCGTCGTCCAGCAGTGCTAGAGACGTACACGTTAAACGTTGTGTCAATACTTCCATCGGCATTCAAGCGAAGTAATCCGGAATACGGTTGATCAGCTATTGCCCCCCCAGAACTGATCGTTTGATTGAATCTTCCGCCCACTAGCACTTTGCCATCGGGTTGCTTCGCAATCGCATAAATCTGAGCCTGCTCACCGCCGGTAGTCGAAGTAAATTCTCTATCACTCTGCTGCGCCAGTTGCAAATCAGGCTGCGCAAAGGGAACCGGCTGCGCACGCGTTTCCGCGGCGAATAAACCCGCCAGAAACACGATGCTGAACAAAGTCAACATCCAGTCGGCAATCGTTTTGCGTGTCTTGCCAAGCAAAGTCAGACGGTATTGCGCCTGGCGACATCGGGCCCGGAAATGCGGCCGTTCGAGTAAGTGATCGGTAAGTGTCATACGAGGAGGACTCCTGTGTCGTTGCGCGCGAGGACGAGCTTTTCGCCGACGCGCTCAAAAGGTAGAAATGGGAATTTGCGTACAAGTAACTCGTTACGCAGCGCTACAAATACGCGCCCCGCTTGAAGCTCCCTATGCATCAAACCCCAATGCCCTATCCCAAGTGCAATCGATACGCAGCTCGGCGCATCGATTGCAATCGATCAAGCACTACTAGTTGCGCAAAAGCATGAGATTTGGCTCACCGCCGCGACGTCAATGTCGTAAACCGCGCGAAAAATGTCCGACTCATTTGCGCGCTCTTTATTTTGGGTATTACGAGATGCGTATAGATCAAAAAACTAGCTCAAAGCTACGGGAGTAAACTTCATCGCATGCCAAAACCCATCGAACCAAACACGCTCCACGCGGCAGCATCGCCCGCGCTGAACGCCGAAGAAATCACGACGCTGTTTGGTCGTTACGCTGC
>JBOFBL010000568.1:0-2831 GCA_051645545.1 Casimicrobium sp.
AAATGCGCGGGCTCTCTGCGGCAGAAATTTCCATCGTGGGCGATTTCGATGCAGCGGCGGTCAAAACCTTACTCGGCAAGGAATTCGGTTCGCTTAAATCTGCGGTTCCGTACAAGCGCATCACTAGCGATCACAAACCAGTGGCGGCAAAGAGCGACAAACTGCAAACGCCCGACAAAGAAAATGCAACCTTCGTTTCGCGCGTTGCCTTTCCATTGCAAGATAAAGCAAGCGACTACCCAGCTTTGTTACTCGCCGACTTCATCGTGGGCGGTTCGGCGGGCGCGCGCCTGTTCAACCGCGTGCGCGAAAAAGAAGGTTTGTCTTACGACGTATTTAGTATCTTGACGGTGCCGACGTTCTCGAACAATGCGACCTGGTCGTTCGGCTTTATTGCGAACCCACAAAACGCGGCGAAGGCCGAAGCATCGCTGCGCGATGAGCTCAAAAAACTCATCGGCGGCGATTTAAGCGATGCCGAATTCGAAGCGCAGAGAAAGTCTTATCTCGACCAGCGCCTCGTGCGTCGTGGCGCCGATGCAACGCTTGCCGCGCAACTCACGCAGTTGACCGATACCGAACGTACCTATGCGTTCGTGGAAGACATCGAATCGCGAATGAAAGCGCTCAAGAAATCGGATTTCGACGCGGTGATGAAGAAGTACGTGGATCTCAACGCAATGTCTTCGTTCGTTGCTGGCGATTTCAGCAAAGTGAAGTAATGCGAGGAACGCCGCTCGCCCCGTAAAATGGGGCAACGCGTAGCACCCGTCGTTTGCACTATCGCAAACGGCGCTCACAAAAAAGGAGCCGCGCGCTCCTTTTTTCATGCCCGAATCCACCATCGCCCCGATTGCAACCGATCCTCGCCGCGAGCGACGATTCCTGTTGCTGATCTCCGCCATTAATTTCACCAACATCGTGGATTTCATGGTGATGATGCCGCTGTCCGCATACTTGATGCGCGACTTCGGTGTGTCGACCGCGCAGTTCGGCGTGCTCGTGTCGGCCTATGCGCTCGCGGCGGCGGTGTCGAGCCTAGCGATGACCTCGCTTGCCGATCGCTTCGATCGCAAATCGGCGCTACTCGCTTGCTACGCTGGGCTCATCGTTGGCACCATCGGTTGCGCGCTTGCGCCAACTTATTCATTGCTGTTGCTGGCGCGCGTGGTCGCTGGATTTTTCGGCGGCGTGCTGGGCTCGATCATCATGGCGATGGTGGGCGATGCGATTCCCGACGAGCGTCGCGGTCGCGCAATGTCGGTGGTGATGCTCGCGTTTTCGTTTGCTGCGGTGGTCGGCGTGCCGCTCTCGCTCTACGTCGCGGGTTTGTCGTCGTGGCGCGTGCCGTTCGCGGGCTTGAGCGTGCTGTGTATCGTGCTCTTCTTCGTTGCCCAGCGCGCGCTCCCGAGCATGCGCGGGCACATTCGCGAAGGCAAACCTACGGGGCTTGTTCGCTCGTATGTTGAAGTGCTCACCGATCGCAATCATTTCTGGGCGATGACGATGACAGCGCTTATCACGCTCTCCGGCATGCTCGTGATTCCCTACATCGCGCCGACGCGGGTGGCCAATGTCGGACTCACCGAATCGCAACTCGCGATCTTCTATATCGCCGGCGGCTTCATGACGATTTTCACGCGCCCGATGTTCGGCGGCATGACCGATAAATACCATCGCCCGACGTTGTATTACTGGCTTGTTATGGTGTCGGGCATTCCGATTTTGCTCGTGACGCATAACGTCGGCGCCGGCCTCGCGATACAAATCGCAATCTCGATTGTGTTCTTCATTTTTGTGAGCGGGCGATTCATTCCGTTGACTGCGATGGTGACTGCGGCGACCACGCCACACATGCGCGGACGCTTGATGTCGCTCAATTCCGCCGTGCAAAACTTGTTTCTCGGGATCGCGGCACTGGTGGGCGGCGCAATGTTGACGACCTATCCCGACGGCACAATCGGCGGCTACGAAGCGGTGGGCTATCTGGCGGTGTTGTGCGGATTGGCCTCGATTTGGGCGGCCTACAAGGTCAAGCGAGTGTCTTGAGTCATGCTCGAGATCAAGAACGTCGTCATCGAACGGGGGGGGCGCACGCTCTTCGCGCCGCTTACGCTTTCTGCGGGCAGCGGCACGCTTGTTCGCATCGGTGGCGCCAACGGCGCAGGCAAGACAACGCTGCTTCGTGCGCTCGCAGGACTGACTTCCATTGCGTCCGGAGAAGTCTCCTGGCTCAGTCCATCATCGCACAATAACATTGGGCGAGTGAGCTTTTTTATCGGTCATTCGAATGCAATGAATGATGCGCTGACCGCCCAAGAAAATTGGGCGTATAGCGAAGGTGCTGCTGGCTATTCAAGCACACACGAAGAGGTGCGCACCGCGCTCGAAAAAATGGGCGTTGCCTCGCTCATCGATCGTCGTATCGGCACCCTTTCGCAGGGGCAGAAAAAGCGTGTTGCGCTATCGCGATTGTTCGCGCCGTCGAATGCGAAGGCGGCGTGGTTACTCGATGAGCCCTTCGTTGCACTCGACGCAGCGACGCAAGCACTGCTCGCGCAGCATGTGAGCGATGCGCTTGCGCGTGGGACGCTCGTCGTGCTGACTTCACACCAAGCCGTTGACATTGCCGCGAACAACGTACTCGACATTGCGTTGACCGCACAGCAGCGAGGCGCAGCATGAGTCTCGCCACCGCAATGAAAGCTGTGTTCGCGCGCGAGATCACGCTCTTTGCGCGACGCAAGAGCGACTGGGCAAATCCGCTGATGTTTTTCTTGATCGTTTGCTCGCTGTTTCCGTTTGCCGTCGGCAGCGAATCAGAGAAACTC
>JBOFBL010000569.1:0-8714 GCA_051645545.1 Casimicrobium sp.
TCCAATGATGGGTTCGAACTCGGTGTTTGCAAGCCCTTACGGCAACCGTAGATCACGTCAACGCCGTGTGCGTCAGCGCGTTATCGCAGTTGCCGCAGGTCTCATGCTGGCAAATAACAACTCGGAGGATCTATGTCGATTACCTTATCTCGTCGCGAATTCGTGGCATCGGGTGCGCTCGGTGCGGCCGCGCTTACAACTGCTTTACCTCATCCCGTTTTCGCCGACGAGCTTCATGTCGACGATACGTTGCTATCGGCGCTTGGCGCACGCATTGGGTTGGAGGTTTCGCAAACGCTTGCGCCTGCAGGCGAAGCGCTGGCGATCAGTTATATCGACTGCGCGAGTCCCGACCTCATCGCGCTACGTGAAGGTGTCGCACAGGGCGCGAGCTGGCAATGCGATCGAGGTGTTTCTTGTGCGACAAGCAAGGGTGGCTATGCCAGCGTGCTCGGTATCGCGCTTTTCAAGAACACGATGTCCGGTCGCGAAGCGCGCGTAGAAATCGACAAAACAGCCTTGTCTCACATTGCAATGATCGAATCGGCAAGCACGTCGAAGTCGATTCAAAAACACGCGGTGATGGTCGCACCCGCGGATTCGATGTACCGGGTTGCCTACAGCGTTTAAGCCGATTGCAATTGTGCGGCGATCGAATCGGCAAGGAAATCGAACACCCGGCGCACGATCCGATTGCCGCGTATCTCTCGATGCACGGCAAGCCAGCAGGGCAATGATGGTATCGCTAGCTCCGGCAAGATCGCGACCACACCCGGAAGATGTGCGAGGTTGTAGCGTGCGATGAACCCGATACCGACGCCGGCTGCAACGAGGCGACCGTACGCGACGTGATCGTCAGTGCGTACGCAAAACGCATTACGATCGATGACGCTTCCGAGCTTTGCAAAGCCGCGTTCGATGGTTTTATCCCGGTCGTAGCCGATAAGTCGATGCTCGACAAGTGAGCTGCTATGTTTCGGGCGACCGTATTGCCGTAGGTAACTCTCATGCGCGGCCGCAACAATTTCTATTTCACCAAGCTTGCGCGCAATCAGTGAGGTTTGTGTCGGGCGCACCATGCGAACGGCGATATCGGCCTCGCGTCGCAATAAGTTTGAGACCTGATTTGACGATACGATTTCGATACTGATGTGAGGTTCGGTTCGCTGAAACTCGGCAATGATGGGCGGAAGCAGATAGGCTGCGGCGACTTGACTCGCCGTAATTCGCACCGTACCGCTCTCCGTTTGCCCGCGTTGCTCAAGCGATCGCGCAACGCCGTTGGCGGCGGCATCCATTGCCCGCGCTGCATTCGCCATAGCGAGTGCGGCCGCTGTAGGCACCACACCACGTCCGGTTCGTTCGAAGAGGGGTTGGCCCACTTGCGCCTCAAGCTCGGCGATATGGCGCGAAAGCGTCGGTTGTTGCGCGCCGAGTCGCTTCGCTGCACCGAGAAGACTTCCCGCATCGAGCACTGCGAGAAAACTGCGGACTAACGACCAATCGAAGTTACTCATGCGGCTCAAGTTCTTAGATATGCAAATACGCATACCTTAGTTGCAAATATCATCAATTGTCAACTAACTGTCCGGCGATCAGAATATCTCACACACTAAGTGATCAAAGGCAATTCGATGAACACTCGTTCACGCAGCGTGCTCATACTGGGCGCCAACGGCAACCTCGGTAGTGAAGCAACGAAGACATTCTCGGACGCGGGATGGCGCGTGTTTGCCGTCGCTCGCAAACCTATTTCCGTAGAAACTGGCAAATCCCTACATACGTTAGTTAGTACGATCGAAAACAGCCGAGAGATCGTTGAATTCGCAACCGGTGTCAGTGCGGTTTTGTATTGTGCAAATCCGCCGTATACGCAATGGCCTCGTCGGGCGCTATCGATGGCTAAGGATGCGGTTGCAATTGCGCGAGCGCTGAACGCAACTTTTTTGTTTCCAGGCAATGTCTACAACTTCGGCTCCACGATGCCGAATCTTCTATTTGAGGATACGCCCCAAAACGCCGACACTCGCAAAGGACGCTTGCGTTGCGAGATCGAATCGATGATTCGTGCCGAATGCGAACGTGGCTTACGCGCGGTGACGTTAAGAGCGGGCGATTTTTTTGGTGCACGTAGTGGCTCGTGGTTTGATCGCGTGATCGCGAGCAAACTTTCATCCAACAGAGCAATCTACCCTGGTCCGCTCGACATCGCGCACGCATGGGCTTACCTGCCGGATCTTGCACAAGCCTTCGTGCGGCTGGCCGAGCGCAACGTAAGTTCGGTGCGCTCCCGTGACGTTGTCTACGAAGCGTTTGGATTTCCAGGGCACAACCTAACAGGCGATGCGTTGCTAACGGCGCTTGAGAACGCGCATCGAAACGCTTCGGGCGATGTCTCGCTTGCGCACAAGCGCGGGTCTGTGCCGTGGAGTCTGTATCGAGTGCTTTCTCCAATCGTGCCCATACTTCGGGAGGTCGTTGAAATCGAGTATCTCTGGCGGGTGCCGCACTCGATTGATGGTGCCACGCTTGGGCAGGCGATCGGCGACGTTCCGCACACTGCACTCAATCTCGCGATGAGTCGTACAGTAGCGAATCTCTTGTGCTAGGGCGTGTTAGCACTATTTTGACGAATGCGGCGGTTTTTTATTGATCACACCAGAACCACTTGCGCTTAAGCGACCGAGTTACGCCGAAAAGCGAGCCGCATCGTTGAGCGTTGCACTGAACGAGGGTTCTTTGGCAAGTGCTTCAATAGCGAATGTGACAAATGCCTTCACGCGAGGAGCGACGTTTTCTCGGTGTGGGTACTGAATCACCATCTCGCGTTTACCCGGCACGTTGAATTCGTTGAGCACGACTTTTAATCTTTTCGCAACCAGATGTGGCCATGCGAAATGCAGCGACACGCGCGAGATGCCCAAGCCGAGCACGGCGGCGTCACCGACAGTTTCGGTGTCTGAGACGATGAACGCTGGCGACTGCGTTTCGAATGTGGTCGCCTTGCCCGCTCGATTTTTAAATTCCCAGGGCACCGTTTGTCCTGTACCAAATCGCAACACAATGATTTTGTGATGATGCAAATCGTCCGGCGTTTTTGGGACACCGTGCTTTTTCAGATAGCTTGGCGATGCAACCAGAACGCCCGCAAGCCCGCAAATGCGACGCACAATCATTGACGAATCGACGACTTCACCGCCGCGAATTGCAACGTCATAGCCTTCGCGCACCATATCGACTTTGCGATCTTCGAATGACAGATCGAGCCGCACGTTAGCAAAACGTCTTTGAAATTCGGGAACCAGTGGCATCAGATAACGGCGGCCGAACGCCGCACCGCAAGTGACGCGAACAATGCCACTCGGCGCCGTTTCAAGATCGCGTACCGATTGGGTCGCCTCGTCGAGCGCTGCGAGCCCGCGTTCCGCGCGCACGAGAAAGGCTTGCCCCTCCTCGGTAAGCCAAAGCGAGCGAGTCGTACGATTGAAGAGCCGCACATCGAGCGAAGTTTCGAGACGGGCGACACTCGCCGCCACCGCTTGCGGCGATAAGTCGAGCCGCTTCGCGGCATTGGTGAAGCTGCCTTCTTTCGCGGTCGTAACGAAGGCAACGATTCCACCAAGATGCTCCATAGTTCAATCCTTTATTTACAACTCCAAATTGTAAATGTTGAAACATTTACTCTGTTTTTCTTTTGCACGAAAGGGCCAAAAATTCACCCCATCGCGAACTATTCGTAATTTTCTAAGGAGTCCAGATCATGACAAACAAAATTCTCATCACCGGTGCGACAGGCAATATCGGCAAACCACTCGTTGCGGAACTCAAAGCGCTTGGCGCTGACTTCGACATCATGAGCAGCAAACCGCAATCGGCGGAAAACGTTCGCGTCGCAGATTTCAATGATGTGGCGTCGCTCAAAAAAGCGTTCGCTGGCGTCGACACCTTGTTCCTCTTGTTCCCGCTCGTAGAGAACAAATTGCAGCTCGCGAGAAACGCAGCGGAAGCCGCAGTCGCAGCTGGCGTGAAACACATCGTACGTTCGAGCGGTGCAGGCGCCGATGCGTCGAGCGCGTTCGCTTTGCCGCGCCTGCAAGGTCAGATCGACGACGTGCTCAAAGCCACGGGTATTCCAACGACCTTTCTGCGTCCGGGCGGATTCATGCAGAACTACGTGACCTACCAATCGCAGGCGATCAAAGACGGCACAATCTACATAGCTGATGGCGGTAAAGCGCAAGCGCTGATCGACGCGCGCGATATCGCAGCGGTCGCCGCACGCGTACTCACGAACCCGACCGCACACACAGACCGGGCGTACATGCTTACGGGTGGTGCCGATTTCACGGGTGTTGAGGCTGCAGAGATCATTTCAAAGGCGCTTGGTAAAACCGTGTCGCACGTGAGTGTTCCAACCGAAGCTGCGGTGGCTACGATGAAAGAATGGCAAATGCCCGCGTGGTTGATCGGCATCATGGATTCGCTCAACCAAATCGTGTCGGCGGGTTACGCAGCGGGCGTTTCACCCGATGTGGAAAATATTCTCGGTCGCAAACCGCGCACATTTGCTGCGTTCGCAAACGAGAATGTTGTCGGCTGGAAATAGCTGAGTTGCACTTGCTAAGGGAAACAGAATGAAACACCTCATCGCCAGCTTTGCATTGCTTGCCTCGATGTCGATTCACGCCGCAGTGGGCGATGTAGGTGTGTTCACGTCGCCCGCGCGCACGTTTTCAACCGCGTCGTACTGGATCGAAGGTACGGATGGTGTTGTGATGATCGACACGCAATTCCTTCCGAAAGAAGGGATTCAAGCTGTTGAACTCGCGGAGAAGACGACGGGCAAGAAGGTCGTTGCAGCAATCGTCTTGCATCCGAATCCTGACAAATTCAATGGCACCGCCGCGTATCAAACGCGTGGGATTCGTGTCATCACTTCGAAGCAGGTGCTCGATGCGATTCCCGGTGTTCACGCGATTCGTTGGGGTTGGTTCGGCGAAGAGTATGCGCCTGATTATCCGAAGGACGCCGCAAAGCCCGAGACGTTCGGCGACAAACCTGCAACCGTGACGATCGCAGGTTTACCGCTCACACTGCATGTGCTCGGCAAGGGCGCCAGCGCAGGACACGTCGTCGTGCAATTCCGCGATCAGGTGTTCGTTGGCGATCTCATCAATCCGACGAATCACGCGTGGCTCGAATTGGGTTTCATCGGCGATTGGCTCACACGACTCGAAGAAATTCGCGCGATGAAGCCAACGAAAATTCATCCAGGGCGTGGCGCGAGCGGCGACGTGTCAATGATCGATCAACAAGCGAGTTACTTGAAGCAGGTTCGCGCATGGGTGCGCGAAGCGCTCTCGTCGGGCGAGCTCGGTTGGTTCACGAAGCTGCGCTTGCAATGGAAGATTGAGCGCGCATATCCGAGTCTCGGGTATCCGATTTTTATGCGGGATGGGTTGGCGGCGGTTTGGAAAAACGAGCAGTAAAGTGAACAGACTCGGCATCGTTCAGTGGCTAACTCAGGGCGATTGAGAGATAGGAGAGAATGTGAAAGAAAGGACTCGATAACGCAACTGACACGAGTCGCGCGCACCAACTAAGTTTCTGTACGAACCCAGCAATCGTTCGAAAGCGCGACGCTCTAAAGAACAAGTAAGTGTCGAGTGCTGCAAAAGCACCAACCGCCGATAGCAGCGTCACTAAGTCTTCTCGACTTGAATTGAGGCGCATAAAGTGCGGTAGAAAAACAGCAAGGAAAGACAACCACACTACTTGCGAAACAATTGCTGTGCTTAGCAGAACCGTTCTTTCGAGAACATTCCACGCTTGGGTAACAGACGGTTTCCGAGGCAGAGCTATTGTGGGCTGCATACGTGTCAGTGTTTTGTGTCCAAGAGAGCACACTGTGACCAACTCTGTTGGTGTTTGTTCAAAAAACGCTTACTCCGCCGAAATATTCGCGGCTTTGATCACGCGTTGAAACATCGCGATGTCGCGCTTGAGCGTCGCATCGAACGCGGTAATCCCTTGGAATTGCACATTGCTGCCCGCGCCTTCAACGCCTTTTTTGAACGTGTCACCGTTCGCGATCTTTTCCATTTCTTCAGCGATTCGTTTCGTCACTTCCGGTGGCGTGCCTGCGGGCGCCATGAAGCCGAACCATGCATCGACCGAGAAATTCGAGAAGCCTTCTTCTGCTGCGGTCGGCACGTTTGGCAGCGCAGGCACGCGCTTGTTGCCAGTGACCGCGAGGATGCGAATCTTACCGGTTTGTGAGAGCGGAATCACGCCGGGCGGCGTGGTGATTACGATGTCCACATTGCCCGCTGCGAGATCGGTAACAGCAGGGCCAGTGCCTTTGTACGCAACGGCCGTCATCTTGGTTTCCGCGAGTTGTTCGAGAAGCGCGCCAGAAATGTGATGCAGCGAACCCGCGCCCGCCGTGCCGTAATTCAATTTGCCAGGATTCGCTTTCGCGTAGGCAACGAGTTCTTTGAAATTTTTCGCGGGCACTTTGTCCGCGACCGCGATCGCTTGCGGTGAATTCAAAAGAATCGCGATCGGTGCGAAGCTTTTGATCGGGTCCCAATCGAGCGATTTGAAAAGAAACGGATTCGCGGCTTGAAAACCCGAATACGCAACCAGCAAGGTGTGACCATCGGGCTTCGCTTTCGCGACGTAGCTCGCGGCAATATTGCCCGATGCACCAGGCCGGTTTTCAACGACGACCGTTTGCCCGAGCGCTTTCGATAAGGGCTCCGCCATTTGTCGCGCTAGCAAATCGGCAGAACCTCCCGGCGTTACGGGAACGACGAGGGTGATTTGCTTCGATGGAAAGGTTTGCGCGCTGAGCGCAACGCTTGCGAGCGTGGCGAAACTGAGGACGATGGGTGCAAGGCGCATGATGAGAGAACGTTACGAAGATTGAATGCCAAGCTTAACGAATGTGACCCGTGTGCGATCCATTGGGTAGGCTACGTTGGAATCGCTATCGAGCGATATACAACTCAACGAAAGAGAGACCGAATATATTGGGGCCTTGTTGCTTTTTTAATGGTTATCAATATTTTGTAAAAATAGACTGTTGACCCAATAAAAATAAGCATTTCGCAAATTAGTTGGAAGCACGTCTCATCTCTTTCGAAACCGCCATGGCGCCGCATTTTCTGGTGTGTGCCCCAGCCTTCCCAGCGAGCGGTAGTAGGCGTCAATGCGCGCAAGATCGGCATCGACGTCGTCACTCGGAATAAAGGTTTCAGTCAGGATCACGCGCTTCGCTTCGAAGGCAAAGGTTGTAAGGATGATCGGAACGTTTGCCTTTTTCGCCACGTAATAAAAACTTGAGCGCATGTGGTCGACGTACTTTCGCGTACCTTCCGGTGCGATCACAAAACGCATGCGCGGCTCGCTCTGAAAACGCGCGGCCATTTGTTCTGCGAAACCCGTGTTACCCGAACGATCCAGCGGAAAGCCACCGACTGCGCGAAAGAACCAGCCCCATGGCCACTTGAACAAACTCTCTTTACCTGCGTAGCGCAGCGCGTCGCGATTTGCTGTGAGTCCCGCAGCCCATTTCGAGAGCAAGCCAATCGGGAAGTCCCAATTGCTCGTGTGCGGATAGACGGCGATGACGCATTTTTCCGGTAGCGGATCAAGAATTTCGATCGACCAGCCGCGTGCGCGCATCCATGCGTGAGCGATTTTTGAGAGCGGGCCGTAGACGCCAAGCGGTCGCAGCTTCGCTCGCGCGTGGGGTGAAACTTGCGATGACATCGCTTCCTCCATGTCCTCGTGCATCGTCGTCATTTCTGGCGACAACGATCGACGCTGAGATAATTTGCGCGATGTTATCCGTTCCTCTTCAGGTAAGCGTCGATGCAATCGATGCGCTACTGCCGCAAACACAATGCCAACGCTGCGGCTATGCCGACTGCCGCGATTACGCGAATGCGATTCACGCGGGCGAGGCGGAAGTCAATCGCTGCCCGCCTGGTGGTGAGGCAACGCGGGTGGCGCTTGGCGATTTGTTGCAGCGAAATCTTGAGGCGTTTCCTGCGCTTGCCGACGACGTTGATGCGTACGCTGCAGAACACGTTGCGTTGATTGACGAGGCGGTTTGCATCGGTTGCGCGAAGTGTTTGCCGGTGTGCCCCACCGATGCAATTGTCGGCGCGACGAAACGCATGCATACCGTGATCGCCGAGGAATGTACGGGCTGCGAGCTTTGCATCATTGCGTGCCCCGTCGATTGCATTTCGCTCGCGCCCGCGCGCACCTTCGCGAGCGCCTCGCATGCGACGCTCGCTGCGCGTGAAACGCAATCGAGCAAATTGCGCGACGCTTACGTGGCACACAAAGCGCGCTATGCGACGCGTGCCGACGAAGGTTTATCGGCGATGATTTCGGGCGCGACGACGAGCGACGCAGCACCGAAAGATAAGAAAGCTTTGCTCGCAGAGATTCTTGCGAAAGCAAAAGCAAGAGCCGCAACATGAACGCAGAAAAACGTCATCGCATTTTTGCGAAACTCTCGCAGGCCAATCCGAATCCGAAAACAGAACTTGAGTACGGTAATCCGTTTCAGCTCGTGATTGCGGTGTTGCTCTCTGCGCAAACGACGGACAAGGCCGTGAATGTCGCGACGAGGAGATTTTTTCCGACCGTCAAAACACCGCAAGATTTGGTCGCACTCGGCGTTGAAAAACTCGAGG
>JBOFBL010000570.1:0-2494 GCA_051645545.1 Casimicrobium sp.
AACAAGTGGAACAACAAAACCGACAAGTACGGCGCTGAGTTCTACGACGTCGGTACCGACACGATCAAAGACTCGATTT
Source organism: Casimicrobium sp. (assembly GCA_051645545.1). Taxonomy (GTDB): domain Bacteria; phylum Pseudomonadota; class Gammaproteobacteria; order Burkholderiales; family Casimicrobiaceae; genus Casimicrobium. The sequence goes on from JBOFBL010000570.1 coordinate 80, forward strand.
ACGGCTCGCTGCACGACGACGAAAAGCGCGACCTGCAAGATCGCCACTTCCGATTTTCCGATCAACTCGAAGAAGAGTTCTACAAGCAGCTCTGCTCCGAAGTCTTCGACCCGCACAAGCAAAAGTACGAACGCTTGCCCGGCATGAAAGCCGAAGTGCTCGACGGTGTGGTGTACGCCACCGCCGCCGCGTACCACACCAATATTCGCATTGATCGCATGACCGACGCGGATTGGGTCGCCCGAGAAAAACTACACGGCTTTGGTCAACAGCAAGCGCTGTTCGAACCGCAAGCCACTGCTGATTCCAACGAAGTGATCGCGCCACAAATGCCGCTGCCAGCAGGTGCGACGCACCTTCTTGAAATGCTCGACCAACCCTATCAATCCAGCGAGGCTGATCTGTGAGTATTGATTGCGCCGCGCTACGTTTGCGCTATCAAACACTGGATCAGGCATATCTTGATTTGCTTTCGGGCAAGCGACGCGTGCAAATTAAAAACGGCGACGACGAAATCACATACGCACAAGTCAACCTAGCGCAGTTGCGTGACGCACGCGACGCCATTGCCGCCGAGCTGCAAACGCGCTGCGGCGACGCAGTGATGGGTATGCAACCTACGCGTTTTGCGCAACCCGGTATGAGTGATGGCCGCAGCAACAATGAAGGCTGCTGCTGATGAGCGTGCAATTAAACGTGCGCGCGGCCAATGCGTGGGGCTCGGGGCTTCGCCTCGTTGCGCCTATTTCCAAAGGTTCCAGTGCCGAAGCGCCGATGCCAACCGTAGGTGCGCTCGCGCACCGTGCCGCAGGTTACAACGAAAAAACGCTTGCCGATTTTCATCCCGCGCTGCAATCGGCAGATTCGGAAATTCTGCCCGAGCGCGAACCAATTACGGCGCGCGCGCGCGACATCGTTCGCAACAATGGATACGCCGCCGGCTGGCTGCAAACAACGACCGACGGTGTCATTGGTCCGCGCGGTTTGCGTCTCGCGGCCAAACCCGATTGGCGCACGCTCGGCAAAACCGAGGAATGGGCAGATGAATACGCCCGTCGCTGCGAAGTCGGCTTTCGCTCATGGGCAGAGAGCAAAGCGGATTGCGATATTGCGGGTCTGTCCGATTTCGCCGATCACACCACGATTGCGTTCAAAGGCTGCGGGGTGAATGGCGACAGCTTCGCGTTGCCGCTGTGGAAGTCCGACTCGCGCACCCAATGGAAGCTGCGTATTCAGGGTATTGAATCTGATCGCGTCGTCAATCCCAATCACCGGCCCGATGGCGCTGAATGGCGCGGCGGCATCAAGATCGGCAAGTATGGCGAGCACTTAGCGTACGGCATCGCAAAAGTTCATCCAGGTGATGACTTTGCGTACAACGGGTACCAAAAATCCGAAGTGATTGAAGTGCCGGCGTTCACCTCGTGGGGGCGTCGTCGCGTCATTCAAATGATTCGCCGTTCGCGCTATGGTCAGGCGCGTGGTGTGAGCCTGCTTACAACGATTATCCCGCAGCTCAAGCAGGCTGAAACGTATCTCGACTATGCGATGAAGAGCCACATGCTCAACACGCTGGTCGCCATGATCATCAAAACGCCGCATGAAGACATCATGCACGCGCTGGGTGGTGGCGAAAAAGCTTTTGACATTCTCAACAAACGCAAGCTGCCGGTACTCAAAGGTGGCGGTCAAGTCCTGCGTTTGAATGTTGGCGAAGAAATTTCGCCGTTCAGTCCGCGTCAAGTCGAATCAAACATCGATCAGTTCCTGACACCGTTCTACAAAGAATGGCAAGCCTGCACCGGGTTGTCGCACGAACTATTCACCAAAGACTTTTCCAAGTCAAGCTACGTCGGTATTCGCGCAGGCTTGATGGAGGCGCATCGGCATTTCACCTCGGATCGCTACTGGGTGGCAACCGATTGGTGTCAGCTTTGGTACGAGCTGTGGCACGAAGAGGCCGTTGACATTGGCTATCTGGATGCGCCGGATTTCTACGCCCAAAAACAGGCGTATTGCAAAGCCGAATGGATCGGCGCTGCACAAGGCTACACCGATCGCGTCAAAGAAGTCACCGCAAGCGCGCTCGCGCTTGAGAACAACTTAACCACGCACGAAATTGAGCTCGGCATTCAAGGGCTCGACTATCGCGAAGTGTTCGAACAGAAGGCGCGTGAGGAAAAGCTCATGTTGAAGCTAAAGCTGACGATGCCTGCCAAAACCGCGACGGCTGCGGCCGCTTCTGCGCCGCAAAAAAACGACGACGAAGACAGCAAAAAGTCACCGTCGGATCCCGCGACCGATAAAGAATCGACGGAAGAAAAATAGCCATGCACTATGCGCGCATCGCATCTCGTTTGTACAACGCGCCGCTGCTCATCACGCCCGACGTCGCAAGCACCATTGGCGACTACG
>JBOFBL010000571.1:0-3470 GCA_051645545.1 Casimicrobium sp.
CAAGCAGCGCTATCGCGGCAAACAACGCGCTTGGCAACGAGATGAAACCGCGAGCGAGCGGTCGATTTTTCTTGCTTGGATGCACACGATCGGACGCAAGATCGAAAAGATCGTTAAACACGTAAATACCGGAACACACAGCGCAAAACGCAATGAACGTGGCAACGACCGCTTGCCATGCGCTTGCATCGGTAAACCGATGCGCCGCAAACAGCGCGACGAACACGAGCACGTTCTTAATCCAATGCCGAACGCGCAGCATCTTCGTCCACGCTTTGAAAGCGCCCATCGGCGTTGCCGCGTCGTCGATTCGCGCGACACCACTCGGCTGAATGCTCGACACGGTGAACGCGTTGCGCGCTGCGCGCCACACGGGTACGTCAGCGCGCGAGTCGCCGACGTAATCGAACCCTTTATTGCCGAATTCGGAAACAAGCTTTTCGGTTTTTCGTTCGGCCTTCAAATTGGTTTCACCGTCGGAAGCGAACACGCGGTCGAACACGCCCAAATGCGCGGCGACCGCGTTTGCAACCTTTGCGTCCGCTGCGGTCGCAAGCACGGTCGTGCGCCCTTGCGCGCGTGCGTCGCGCACTCGCGAGAGCACGGCCTCGTTGTAAGGCAAGGTTTCAACCGTCAGGCGCGAATCGAGCGCTCGCGCGGAGAGTTCTTGCTTGAGCGCAGCGCGGCCGCGAAAGAGCAGAAAGAACGTTGTGATCGGCAACCACACGTTGCGTGCCCACGCTGCGAAGAAACTCTCCCACAAGGTATCCGTGCGCACGAGCGTGCCGTCGAGATCGACGACGAGCGGGATGTTCTTTTCGCTATCGCTCATCGCTTAGTGTTGTTGCAAGGCTTCCACCGAAATCGTCTGCCGCAGCATGTGGCTGTCGTCCGGACCGAGTTCGATCACTTCTTGCCCGCAATTGGCAGTTTCGAGGCAAACATAATCGCGCCATGCGGTGTCGGGAATATCGGCGAACCCCTTCACCGCTTCTTCGCCTGGATTCCACGCGACGAGCGTGCGACTGCCTTCGGTGGTCATCACGATTTTGCGTTGCAACGCGGGGTCGATCAGCTCAAAACGATTCGGCGCATTCATGTAAATACGATCACTACGACCGGGATCGCGTGCGTCGTTCAAATGCCAGGCACCGCGCTGCGTGTGCACATTGAAATCGTCGAACTTGTCGCTGTAACTCAGATTATCGAGTTCATTCACCGAGACGCGCATCGCATCGCCGACTTTGAAATAGGTGTGAAATGCTTGCGTGAAGCGAACCGTCTCCGCGCTTAAGTTCACGGTCGTCAGCGCTTGATCGAGCGTGCGGCCAATGCGCATGGTGTGCATCAAATTCATCGGCACGTCGACGCATTCAGGCGCGGCAAGTGCGATCACCCATTCGCCGGATTCGTTTTGCTCCGCGTGCGTGAGCTTCCACTGTTTGTTGCGCACGAGACCGTGCTGTGGCGCGTCGGGCGGCTGCCCCTGTTTTGCAAAGTAGGGCCAGCACACCGGCACACCGCCGCGAATCGAATCGGGCGGGCGCTTGGTCGTTGGCGAGAGCCACAGCACATCTTCGAAACCATTCGACACGAACGAAAGTACGTGTCCGCCGAACAAGCTCACCGCCGCATGCGAAAACGGCGTGTGAACGATAAGCGCGGGCAGCCCTTGATATTCGCCAAAGCGCAACGTGTCCTGCCCCATCAGTCAGACCTTGTCGCCACGCGCGCGTCGCGCCTCAATCGCCGCCGGACGAGACCAGCATTTCGCGAGCCACGCCTTGAAGTGCGGCTTATCGGGCATGTCGAGTCCGAGCGCGCGATAGCACACAGCGGCGACGTTCAAATCGGCGACGGTGAAACGATTGCCCACGAGATATTCGCGTTTTGCGAGTACGCCGTCGAGGATTGCAAGCGGCGCTTTGATGTTTTCCAGCGCCTGTTTGGCTACCTCAGGCTTGCGCTCCGCTTCCGGCAAAAACATCGTGTGGTACGCCCAGTTGCCGAGATCCGTTTCGACACTCGTCGCCCCCCACAGTGACCATTGCGAAATCTGCGCGCGCTCCTCGGCGTTCGTCGCGGCGACATCGCCACCAAACTTATCCGCGAGATACTGATTGATCGCAAGCGATTCGAACAGCGGCATGCCATCGACCACGATAAACGGCACGCGGCCGTTCGGATTTAGGTCGGTATAGGGCGGCGCTTTGAGCGCTTTGTCGTTGTACGCAATCGGGTCGTGCTCATAGGGCAAACCGAGTTCTTTGAGCATCCAAATGTTGCGAAACGTGCGCGACGCCGCGACACCATAGAGTTTGATTGTTGCCATCCAGCTCCGTCCTTTTTCGCCCAATTAACCTGGGCGTTAGCAATTAAATTAACTAATTTCGTAAAATATTAAAAATGGCTCATCGCCCAATTAAATCAGGCAATAGCGAATGTAGCCACTAAACAATTCCGCCATCAACAATAAACGATTGCCCAGCACATGCGCGCGCATCGTCGCTCGCTAAGAACAACGTCATCGCCACCACATCCTCTGCGAGCAAACGAAATTTAAGCGCCTGATTGTCGATGAAATCTTTTTCGAGTTGCGGCGTCACCACTTGCGTCATTTGCTTGTCGGTCTTGATCGCGCCGGGCACCACACAGTTCACGCGAATGCCGCGCTCGCCGAGCTCTTGTGCAAGCGTGCGCGTGAGGCCGTGAATCCCTGCTTTCGCCGTCGTGTAACTCACGAAGCCTTTGCGGCGCCGCATCCAGCTCACCGAGCTCATCGTAATGATGCAGCCGCCCGCAACCATCGTCCGCGCGGCAGCTTGCGCGCCGAACACTTGTGGCCGCAGATTGATCGCCTGATTGTTATCCCAAAACTCCGGTGTCAATTCGTCGAACGCGTGACGCACATCGTTCGCTGCGTTGCCGACGTAGACATCGAGCTTGCCGCCCAACACATCCGCAGCGATCCTGATCGTCGATTGCAACGCAGTCACGTCGCGAATATCGCAATGCCAATAGTGCAAATGATCGCCGACGTTCAACGTCTCTTGCAAGGTTTTCGCCGAAGCGTCATCAATATCAAGAAATCCCACACGCGCGCCCTGCGCCGCGAATTCGGTTACTAACGATGCGCCAATACCCGTCGCGCCACCAGTAATAAACACGGCTTTGCCGCGAAGCGAAGGATAGATGTTGGAAAGCGTTGGCATCGCGGAAGTTTAGCTCGGGAAACCAAACGCTTTCGCGCATTCGCGCGCGGCTTGAATGCGCTCGCCAGTCGGAGGATGGCTCGACATGTAGGTGCCAGAATCGGGGTCGATGTGATATTGCTTTGCTTCTTGCGCGAAGCGCTCGAACCCCTCAGCAAGGCGATTCGGCGTCGTCTTCACTTTCGCGAGCAGCTCGCACGCGAAGCGATCCGCCTCGCGCTCTGCGTCCTGTGAGTACTTCGCCGAGAGTAAATTCTG
>JBOFBL010000572.1:0-3152 GCA_051645545.1 Casimicrobium sp.
AGTGAGCCACGTGCGTGCACGCAACGCAAAGACTGCGCTCTCACGCACTCTCGCGCTAGGCGCTGGTGGCGCAATCGCTGGCTCTGCACTGAGCACCAACCTCTTCCACATCGATGAAAAACTCGGTATCGAAAATGGTCACGCCTACGACATGCAGCAACTCAATGAGCTACGCGAACTCGAACGCGAGAGCAAGCGCGAAAGCACGGGCGGCGGATGCTCCGGTGGTTTCAGCGCGAGCGATTCGGGCGACAGCGGCGGCGGAGACGGTGGCGGCGGTTGCGGTGGGGGCGGCTGCGGTAGCTAAGCGAACCTGGTTCTAGCTCAATCTATAAAAGCCCAATTTAATTGGGCGTTACAGCTTAAAAATATATTTCTCGAAAATAAATGAAAATTGATTTAACGCCCAATTTAATAGGGCGTTTTATTGTTTAGCTGAACGATCGTAGCAAGTGAGCGCTGCGGCATAATTTGATCGTGAGCGCCCCGCAATTCGATCTCTTCGGCGAACCGATTCCAGAACCCTCGCCGCCGTCTGCGCAACGCACGCGCGCAACAAAAAACGAATCGTCGAATGCAAAAGTGCAACCCGCGCCGCAGGATGCAAGCGCGCAGGAAAATGCGAAAGCAATTCCACCCGACACGCATTTGGGCACCTCGTCGTGGAGCTACAGCGGTTGGCAGGGTCTTGTTTACGGCGACGCGTATTCGGAGCAAACACTATCGCGCTCGGGGCTTGGTGCATATGCAGCGCATCCGTTTTTTCGCACGGTAAGTCTCGATCGCACGTTCTACGCGCCGATTGGTGAAGATGAATTTCGTCGTTACGCAAAACAGGCGAGCGCAGCAAACGCACGCTTTCGTTTTCTCGTGAAAGCCCCGATGCTTTTCACGGGACCACGTCTGCGCAGCGACGATGGAGCGTGGAGCGATAACGCCGCATTTCTCAACGCATCGCTCGCGATCGCACAGTTCGTCGAACCCGCCACGCGCGGGCTTGGCGACGCGTGCGGTCCTCTCGTGTTTCAGTTTCCACCGCTCGGGCCGCGCTTCACGCGTGCGCCGCAAAAATTCGCCGATCAGCTCGCGGAATTTTTACTTGCATTACCGAAGCTCACGCTACCTGCGTGTTACGCGGTCGAAGTGCGCGACCCCGAACTTCTGACCGACGATTACATCGCGGCGCTCAATGCAGCCAACGCAACCCATTGCATCGCCATTCACGCGCGTATGCCGCAAGCAGAGGCGCAGGCGCGCTTCTGGCGCGAATCAAGTACACGCTTACCGCTTGTGATTCGATGGAGTTTGCATTCGGGATTCAAATACGAAGAAGCCAAAGAGCGCTATCGTCCATTCAACGCCATCGTCGATCCCGATGAAGAAGGCCAGCGGCAAGTGGTTGAACTCATCGGCGAGGCGCATGAGAATGCGCGTGCGTCGTTCGTGATTGTTAACAACAAGGCGGAAGGCTCCGCGCCGCTCACCGTCGCGCGATTGGTCGCACGACTAAATTCGCGAGGCGCAACGTGAGCGTTGCACAGATTCGGTGCGGCTCGACATACGACCGCTAGAATCCCCCGAAAGCGAACATTAAATAAGGGGAGCTCGCGCATGTTTGGTCGTTTTATGCCCACTGAAGGGCGGTTCTTTGAGCTGTTCAATCTACACGCCAACGAAATCGTTGAAGGCGCGAAAGAACTCGTTGCGCTCATGAACTCCCTTGGCGAAGGTGCAACCGATTTGCGCGGTCACGCTGAAGCAATCGATGCCATCGAAAAACGCGCCGACAATTACACGCGTGAAACGATTAACCTGTTGCATAAAACCTTCATCACGCCGCTCGACCGCGAAGAGATTCATCAGCTCATCTCCAACATGGACGATTGCCTGGATTTGATGCAAGACGCCGCCGAATCGGTGTCGCTCTATGACATTAAATCGGTGCCTGCAGAGGCCAAGCAACTCGCCGAGATTTGCCTCGCGTGCTGCGAGCGCGTGAAATCCGCCGTCGCGATGATTTCGAAGATGGATAACGCAACGACGATTTTGAAAATCTGCGAAGAAATCGATCGCCTTGAATCGGACGCAGATCGCGTGATGCGCAGCGCCATTTCCAAGCTATTCCGCACCGAGCGCGACGCCGTTCACTTAATCAAAATGAAAGCGATTTACGAATTGCTGGAGACGATCACCGATCGCTGCGAAGACGTAGCAAACGTGATCCAGGGCATCGTGATTGAAAACGCTTAAGGCTCGATAGTGGAAGCCTCTGCAACCGTCCTCTGGGTGTTGATCCTGCTCGTCGCGCTAGCGCTCGCGTTCGATTTCATGAACGGGTTTCACGACGCGGCGAACTCCATTGCCACTATCGTATCAACCGGTGTGCTGCGTCCAGGGCAGGCAGTCGTTTGGGCCGCCGCGTTTAACTTTCTCGCGCTCTTTGTCTTCGGCTTGAGTGTTGCGGCAACGATCGGTAAAGTCATCGATCCAAAGATTGTCGACTATCACGTGATCTTCGGCGCTTTGGTCGGCGCGATCGCGTGGAATTTCATCACCTGGTACTTCGGCATTCCTTCGTCGTCGTCGCATGCATTGATTGGCGGCTTGATCGGTGCGGGTGTGGCAAAGGGTGGCGTTGGCGCGCTTGTGGGCAGCGCGATCTATCTGCCAGTGATTTTTATTTTGGTGTCGCCGACACTCGGCTTTGCGTTTGGCGCGCTACTGATGTTGATCGTCGCCTGGCTTTGCCGACGAGCAACGCCGCGAAAAATCGATAAATGGTTCCGTCGCGGACAGCTCATCTCGTGCGCACTTTATAGCCTCGGGCACGGTGCCAACGATGCGCAGAAAACGCTCGGCATTGTGTGGCTCTTGCTTATCATCGCTGGGTTCGCGACCAAAGACCGCAGCACGCTACCGTACTGGGCCATCATTTCCTGCTACGCCGCGATTTCGCTCGGTACCCTCTTCGGTGGCTGGCGAATCGTTAAAACGATGGGACAGAAAATCACCAAACTCAAACCCGTCGGTGGCTTTTGCGCTGAAACCGGGGGCGCAATGACGCTGTTCATTGCATCAAGTGCCGGGATTCCGGTATCTACGACACACACCATCACCGGCGCCATTGTCGGCGTTGGCGCATCTAGAAAACT
>JBOFBL010000573.1:0-1199 GCA_051645545.1 Casimicrobium sp.
TGCGCGCACTCTCCGGTTTGGTGAAACCCGTCGGCGGCACGGTCACTTACAAAGGGCAAGACATTACCGGCGTGCCTTCGCACGCGCTGGTTGGCTTGGGTATTGCGCTCTGCCCCGAAGGTCGTGGCGTCTTCAAGCGCCTCGACGTGCACGAGAACTTGCTCATGGGCGCGTTCGCGCGTAACGACAAGGCGCAGATCGCGCGTGAAGTCGATGAGATTTACACGATGATCCCGCGCCTCAAAGAGCGCACTAAGCAAATGGCAGGCACGCTCTCCGGTGGCGAACAACAAATGCTTGCGATCGGTCGTGCGATGCTCGCGCAGCCGAAACTATTGATGCTCGATGAGCCGTCGATGGGGCTCGCGCCGCTGATGGTCGAAAAGATTTTCGAAATCATTCGCTTGATCGCCAAGCGCGGCACCACGATTCTGCTCATTGAACAAAACGCGCAGCTCGCGCTCGAACACGCCAGTCGCGGCTACGTGCTCGAATCGGGCGAGATCAAAATGACCGGTGAGGCGAAGGCATTGCTTGCAGACCCGCGGGTGAAAGAGGCGTATCTCGGTGGCTAGTCGGTAGGAGCGGCGCTCGCAGCGATCTGTTGAAATGATCGCGACCGGGGTCACTCCTACAGTTTTCAATGACTCGTTTCTGGTTTGTTGTTGGTAGCGTAGTTATCGCGTTAATTGCGATGCTGGTTTTCGCATTCAACAAGTATGCTCGTTTCGACATGAGTGAAGCGAGCGATGGCGATGTGGCGGAGCGCTATAGAGTGATATGTGGTGCTTACGGTGATGTTCGTCTAGATTCAGCGCGAATACCTGTTGAATTGCACGATCTCTTGCCGCTTGCCGCGAAGTACGGTCATGGTGATCGAATCTTGCTCGAAGACTGTGTCGTCAAGTTGGATTCCACCGAGGCAAAACGCATCGCTGCACAGATTGCAGAGAAGACGACGCAGATCGAGGCGTGGTTATCGAAGTACCCGCCAGACTTCAACGCGAACGAGGTCATCGCGTTCCGCGAGCTATTGAAACTGAAGACAATGTTGCGGCCGAGTAACCATCCCCCGGCAAAGCCGGGGGCTTTAAGTATTGTGAGCCGCTCAAAGCGGCTAAACGGGGTCGCTCACGCGGCCCCAACTTTTTGCGCCACCGCTATGGTGGCTATTTCCATAGCCCAAGTTGCTCCAACTT
>JBOFBL010000574.1:0-1397 GCA_051645545.1 Casimicrobium sp.
TGGAAGAATTTAAAGCCTTTGCAATGAAAGGCAATGTGGTCGACTTAGCGGTCGGCGTGATTATTGGCGGCGCCTTCGGCAAGATCGTCGATTCGATAGTGGGCGATCTCATCATGCCCGTCGTGAGCCGTATTTTTGGCGGCCTCGATTTCTCGAATTATTTCTTCGTGCTAGGCGACAACCCAAACAAACTTGCCACATTGGCCGAGTTGCAAAAGGCTGGCATCGCGACGTTCGCATACGGTAAGTTCATCACCATCGTGGTCAATTTCATCATCCTCGCGTGGATCATTTTCCTGATGATCAAAGCGATGAACAAAGCGCGCAAAGCCGCCGAGCCGCCACCTGCGCCAACACCGGAAGATATTCTTCTGTTGCGCGAAATTCGCGACAATTTGAAGAAGTAAATCCGCTTCAACAGCAAGAAAAAACCCGCCTCGGCGGGTTTTTTTATTGCCACCTTGGTGTGTCGCAGCGTGCTTTTGTGATGCGATCCGGAAACTACGCAGGTGTTGCCTATGTGGCTGAACCCGCTGATAAGCGACTTCGTGCAGATAAAAGCAGTTGCACAGAGGCTCCGCTGCCGCTACCCTATACCCTATGAATGACTTAATCGAGGCGAAGTCGATGAATCGAGCCCAGCTTTCCACACTTCTCAATCGCACTGCGCTTGCATTGCTCGTCACCAGTGGCTTGCTCGCAAGTGCCGGGGCGGCCACGCTCTATGTCGCCCCCAGCGGCAGCAATGCTGGCAATTGCCAGACAGTCGGCACCCCGTGTCAAACGATTGCCTACGCGCTTACGCAGGCGGCCGCCTCTGGCGACACGATCAACATCGCGGCTGGCACCTATGCCGAAGAATTGACGATCAACAAGAGCGTCCTGTTACAGGGCGCGAGCGCCGCGACCACAATCATCAAGGCGCCCGCAGCGCTCACTGTGAATGCGGCGATTCCGGGTAGTGGCGGACAGCAAACGGCGATCGTGTTTGTTACGGGGGCGACCACGAATGCGGAGCTTCGAACGCTTGAAGTGCAGGGGCCCGGCAACGGCAGTTGTGGCTCGCTAGGCTACGGCGTCTTCGTGGGTGGCTCTGCGAACTTTATCTTCCGCAGCGGCCGCGTCACACTCGCGCGCGACACCATTGCAACGCCGCTTGCCTGCGGCACGCAAAACGGGTCGGGCATTCGCTTTGGTGCGCAATCGACGAGCCAGAGCGGTAGCGGGCAAGTGCTTAGCAGCACCATTCTTACCTACCAAAAGAACGGCATCACTGCCGACAACACGGGTAGCGCGGTCACCATTCAGAACAACACGATCACTGGCGAGTTGCCGCCGCCGAATATTGCGCAAAACGGTATTCAGGTGAGTCGGGGTGCCACGGCAACCATTTCGGG
>JBOFBL010000575.1:0-2031 GCA_051645545.1 Casimicrobium sp.
GGCTGCTTCAGGAAACGCCCGGAAATTGCCCAGAGCGTGTCGCCTTTGACCACGGTGTAGCGATCGGGCGCGTTCTCCTGAATCTGGATCGGTTTGCTGCCAGTTGCGGCTGCATCGGGTTGGGCGGGCGCTTGTGCGAATGCCACCGCGGCAAAGAGCGTTGCACCGAGTGCACCTACGCGACTTGCCAGCGATCGCTGTTTCCCCTGTGGGCCCGCTTTGAAAAGGTTCGTTAACATTCGTGATCCTGTGAGGAACATCGACTCGTCCGAGACGCGCATTCCACGGCGGAGAGCGCTGAAACCAGCGCCGATACCGCTTCGCGTCAAAACAGAGATGCCCCAAACTTAAGAAATTACATGAAGATTGTGCAGCGAGCCCGCTGATTTGGCAAGCAATAAGTCGTGTCGAAGCGTCGCCGGAGCGGCGAACTTATCGTTTTTGACTCACTCTTTGTTGTGTTTTTCGTGCAAAACCCCATTTTTCGGGGGTGCGGCGTAAATTTGGCCGAAACCGCGCGCAAAACAACGCGCTCGCTGCATGTGCAAGGACGATTGATATGGCGCTACTCCCAATTCTCGAATACCCCGATCCCCGCTTGAAAAAGATTGCGGCGCCGGTGACCGTGTTCGACGAAACACTCAAAAAACTCGTCGCTGACATGGCTGAGACGATGTATGAGGCGCCGGGCATTGGCCTGGCCGCAACGCAAGTGGATGTGCACAAGCGCGTCATCGTGATCGACGTGTCGCAAGACAAATCGGATCTGAAAGTCATCGTGAACCCGCAAATCGTTGCTGCGAGCGGCGAGGCGGTCGCCGAAGAGGGCTGCCTTTCGGTGCCTGAGTATTACGACAAGGTGCGTCGCGCGGCGAACGTGACCTTGAGCGCGCAGGACGCGAGCGGCACGCCCTATACGCTGGAGGCGGACGGCCTGCTAGCGGTCTGTATTCAGCACGAAATGGATCATTTGCAAGGCAAATTGTTTGTCGAGCATCTCTCGTCGCTCAAACAAATGCGGGTCAAAACGAAAATGAAAAAACGCGCTCGCGAATTGCACGCGAACTAGACCGTTTAAGACCAAAGGATATTGGGCGTGCGCGTCGTTTTTGCAGGTACACCGGAATTCGCCGCGAAAGCCTTGATCGCCCAATTAAATGGGGCGGTTGATGTTGTGGCTGTTTATACACAACCGGATCGCCCAGCCGGACGCGGGATGAAATTGACGCCCTCTGCGGTTAAAACGGCGGCGCTGGCGCATTCGATTCCCGTGTTTCAACCCGCAACGCTGAAAGCGCCCGACGCGCAGACGGAACTCGCTGCGCTCAAACCGGATGTGATGGTGGTCGCGGCGTACGGGCTCATCTTGCCGCAAGCGGTGCTCGACATTCCGAGGCTCGGCTGTTTAAACATTCACGCGTCGCTATTGCCGCGCTGGCGCGGTGCAGCGCCGATTCAACGTGCGATTCTCGCAGGCGACACCGAGAGCGGCGTGTGCATCATGCGCATGGAGGCTGGCCTCGACACCGGTGCGGTGTTGCTTGAAAAGCGAACGACGATTTCGGCCGCCGACACTGCGGGTTCGTTGCACGATCGTTTGGCGGCGCTTGGTGCCGAGGCGATCGTCGAGGTATTGCGGCGGCTTGCACAGGGTGATTCGCCAGTGGAAGTGCCACAGCCCGCCGAGGGCGTGACCTACGCGTCCAAAATCACGACTGACGAGGCGCAAATCGATTGGCGAATCGATGCAACCCAGATTGATCGCGTCGTTCGCGCGTTCAACCCGGTGCCGGGCGCATGGACCACGTGGCAGGATGAAAAACTGAAAATCTGGTCAGCACGCAACGTCGCGACGAGCGATGCACAGGTCTTTGCAGACGCGGCGGCCGGCACAGTGGTGCGGTTAACGGATAATGAGATGTGGGTTTCCTGCGGGACAGCACAACACAAAAAGTCAGTGCTCGCTATCACTGAAATTCAACGAGCGGGGAGTAAACGGATACCTGTTAACGCATGGCTGCGAAGCAATCA
>JBOFBL010000576.1:0-1684 GCA_051645545.1 Casimicrobium sp.
GACTTCGACGGTGACCAAATGGCGGTACACGTGCCGCTCTCCCTTGAAGCGCAAGCTGAAGCGCGCACTTTGATGCTCGCATCGAATAACGTGTTGCTGCCTTCGAACGGTGACCCTTGTATCGTGCCGTCGCAAGACATCGTGCTCGGCCTTTACTACGCAACGCGTGAGAAGATCAATGCGCGTGGTGAAGGCATGGTGTTCTCCGACATTCACGAAGTGTCGCGTGCCTACGAAACACGCATGGTCGAGATTCACGCCAAAGTGAAAGTGCGTTTGCGCCAAGTTACGTTCGGCGCGAACGGTGAGCGGATCGAAGAGTTGCGTCGCGAAGAAACGACTGTTGGTCGTGCGCTGCTCTCTGAAATTCTTCCTGAAGGTTTGCCGTTCTCGGTCATCAACAAGCCACTCAAGAAGAAAGAAATTTCGAAGCTCATTAATGCGAGCTTCCGTCGTTGCGGTTTACGTGCGACCGTCGTGTTTGCCGACAAATTGATGCAAGCCGGTTTCCGTCTCGCAACGCGCGCAGGCTTCTCGTTCGCGGCGGACGACATGTTGGTGCCGAAAGAGAAAACCGGCATCATCGATGCCGCACAAACGCAGGTTAAAGAGATCCAGCAGCAATTCGCTTCGGGTCTCGTGACGAGCGGCGAGCGCTACAACAAGGTCGTTGACATCTGGGGCGCAGCAGGTGACGACATCGCTCGCGCGATGATGAGTCAACTCGGCTCGCAAATGGTGACCGATCGCGAAGGCAAACAAGTTCGTCAGGACTCGTTCAATTCGATCTTCATGATGGCCGACTCCGGCGCGCGTGGTTCTGCGGCACAGATTCGTCAGCTCGCGGGTATGCGCGGTTTGATGGCGAAACCAGATGGCTCGATCATCGAGACGCCGATTACCGCGAACTTCCGCGAAGGTTTGAACGTATTGCAATACTTCATCTCGACGCACGGTGCGCGTAAAGGTCTAGCCGACACGGCGTTGAAGACCGCGAACTCCGGTTACTTGACGCGTCGTCTGGTCGACGTCACGCAAGACCTCGTGGTCACCGAGCCTGATTGCGGTACGCAAGAAGGTCTCGTGATGCGCGCAGTCGTCTCGGGCGGTGAAGTGATCGAGTCGTTGCGTGATCGCATCCTCGGTCGCACACTCGCAGCCGACGTGTTGCATCCCGAGTCGATGCAAGTGGTGTTGACGGCGGGCACGACGCTCGACGAAGACATGGTTGATAACCTTGAAGCGCTCGGCATTGATGAAGTGAAAGCACGTTCGCCGTTGACCTGCGAAACGCGTCATGGACTTTGCGCGAAGTGCTACGGTCGCGATCTTGGTCGTGGTCATCTGGTGTCCGCTGGCGAAGCTGTGGGCGTCATCGCCGCGCAGTCGATCGGCGAGCCAGGCACACAGCTCACAATGCGTACCTTCCACATCGGTGGTGCAGCGTCGCGTACGGCAGCTGCAAGCACGGTTGAGACTAAATCCGCAGGTAATGCAAACTTCGCGGGCACTATGCGCTACGTGAAGAGCGCAAGCGGCGACAAAATCGTCATCGCCCGTTCTGCAGAAGTGGTCATCATGGACGGTTCGCGTGAGCGTGAGCGTCATAAAGTGCCTTATGGCGCGAAGTTGTTGGTCGAGGACGGCAAAGCGGTTAAGGCTGGTCAAGTGCTTGCCGAATGGG
>JBOFBL010000577.1:0-1244 GCA_051645545.1 Casimicrobium sp.
CTGCGCAACGATCTCGGGATGATTGCCGACGATCTCCGCGAATACGGCTTCCGAGGGAATGAACATCACAGCTGAGTCCGCGCCCGCGCCGGGTTGAACGTACTTGGTTGCAATGTCGTTGATGTGTTTCTTCACGTCGACGGCGAATTGTTTTCGTGCGAGATTGCGTTCGTTATCGGTCAGCGACGCATCAATAGCGGATCGATAGTTCGAGAGCGGAAATTTCGAATCAATCGCCATTTTCGACACACCATCGGGCATCGAAAGCACGCAGTCGGCTTTCTCGCGCCCGCTGCCGACAGCCGCTTGAAATTCATACACGCCGGGGGGTAGGGTGTCGCGCACTAGCGCTTCAAGTTGCACCTCGCCGAACGCGCCGCGTGCGGATTTATCGGAAAGCACTTGCTGCAAACTCACGACGTTTGTCGTCAGACTATCGATCTTTTTCTGCGCTTCGTCGATGACGGCGAGACGCGTCATCACATTGATGAACGTTTCGTTGGTTTTCTTGAAACCTTCATCAAGTCTTTCATTCACTTTGCCGCTGATTTGATCGAGCCGACCATCGACGGTTTTAGTCATCGTCTCAGCTTGATTGGTGATTTGCTGCTGCATGTTACGCAGCGTGTTTTGCAGAAGCTCCTGATTCGCACGCGCCTGCTCCGCCATCTTGCCAAGCATTTGCTCGAGCACTTCGCGCTTCATCGAATCCTGTTGCGAAGAAAGCGTTTGCTGCAACAGGGCAAGCTGTTTAAGCGATGCTTCAGTTTGCTGCGATAGCGAATGCACGACTTGCACTTGCAAAGTACCGATCACTTCGCGCGTGCCTGTGCTCGCAAGCGTGAGATCGCGCCCGACGCGCTCGGTGACTTGATCGAATTTGTTGCCGACATCGCCGATCATCGCGCGATGTTTGGTCTCCAATTGCTCGCCCATTGTCCCGCTCAAACGGCTGACAATTGCACCGCGCTGCAGAAGCACGAGCACAATCAAAACGACGAGTAAGAGTGCGATGACGAGAAGGACAATTTCGGAGAGCGACATGCATCGATTCTATTGGCTCTGTAGAAGCGGCTTGCCGTGCCTACATACGCTTCAAGCAACGATTAACGATGCCACTCCGTCTCGGCGAGCAACGCAAACGAAATCAACCAATGCGTGCTCACATAATCGCCACCGGTGATCGCATTCTTCGCCGCGAGTTCCGACGCGCCCGCGATTTCTCCGAGGCGTTGCCAGCGTGG
>JBOFBL010000578.1:0-3413 GCA_051645545.1 Casimicrobium sp.
CCGGATTGCGTGATCGTTGCCTCTGTGTCGTGCATTTACGGTATCGGCGATCCGGTCGACTACCACTCGATGATTCTGCATTTGCGCGAAGGCGAGCGCATGGACCAGCGCGCGGCAATTCGTCGTTTGACCGAGATGCAATACGATCGCAACGACATGGATTTCACGCGCGGACGTTTTCGTTTGCGCGGCGAAGTGCTCGATATTTTTCCGGCTGAGCATGCGGAAACGGCGGTGCGCGTGACGTTCTTCGACGACGAGATTGAACAATTGCAACTCTTCGATCCGCTCACCGGCCACATCAAACAACGCATCGGTCGCTTCACGGTGTTCCCCGGTTCGCATTACGTTGCGCCGCGCTCGAACGTACTGCGCGCGGCCGACGCGATCAAAGAAGAGCTGGTGCAGCAAAAGCAGTTTTTCATCGATCAAATGAAATTGCTCGAAGCGCAGCGCATCGAACAGCGCACGCGTTTCGATCTTGAAATGCTGCATGAAATCGGTTTTTGCAAAGGCATCGAAAACTATTCGCGACACATCAGCGGACGGCAAGCGGGCGAACCGCCGCCGACTCTGATCGACTACTTGCCACGCAATTCACTGATGTTCATCGACGAATCGCATGTCACCGTGAGTCAAGTCGGGGGCATGTTCCACGGCGATCGTTCGCGAAAAGAAAATCTGGTGAACTACGGATTTCGACTGCCGAGCGCGCTCGACAATCGACCGCTCAAATTCGAAGAATTCGAAAAACTCATGCCGCAAACGATTTTTGTTTCGGCGACACCGGCGGACTACGAAAAGAAACATGCGGGACAAGTTGCAGAGCAGGTGGTACGACCCACGGGGCTCGTCGATCCGATTCTGCTCGTGCGTCCCGCAAGCAAACAGGTCGACGACTTGCTCGCGGAGGCGCATGCACGCGTGAAGGCGGGCGAGCGCGTGCTCGTGACCACGCTCACGAAGCGCATGGCGGAAGATTTAACCGATTACCTGAACGAAAACGGCCTCAAAGCGCGTTATCTTCACAGCGATATTGACACGGTTGAACGCGTAGAAATCATTCGCGATTTGCGTCTCGGTGAATTCGATGTGCTCGTCGGCATTAACTTGCTGCGCGAAGGATTGGACATTCCCGAGGTCTCGCTCGTCGCGATTTTGGACGCCGACAAAGAAGGCTTTCTGCGCGCAGAGCGTTCTCTCATTCAAACGATCGGCCGTGCCGCGCGCCACATTAACGGCACCGCGATTTTGTACGCCGACAAAATCACCGATTCGATGAAAAAGGCGATGGATGAAACCGAGCGCCGTCGCAACAAACAAATCGCGTTTAATTTAGAGCAAGGCATCACCCCCATCGGTGTACACAAGAAAATCAAAGACATCATCGACGGCGTGTACAACGCGGATGACGAGAAGAAAAAAGGCCGCGACAAAAAAGCGAAAGACGAATTCGAGTCGCTCGACGAAAAAGGCCAGCAAAAAACACTCAAACAGCTCGAAAAGCAAATGCTTGACGCTGCACGCAATCTCGAATTCGAGAAAGCTGCGGAGTTACGAGATCAACTCACCAAGCTCAAGGCGCAAATGTTTGGCGTTGGCTCGATCGAGAACTGAGAGTGAATCATTTGAAAGCGTAAGAACGCCGCCGCCTGACGGCGCACATTTTGCGAGTGATCGAAGTTGTGATCTTGTCGAATCTGGTCACCCGCACTAGTCATCCCCCCGAGCGAAACGACTGTTCGTCGCATCATCGTTACGCGCTGACGACGAACCGACTGACGAACTACGTCGCGACGATCGCCCGAACAGTCTTCGCCACGCAATCACGATGCTGGTCAAGGAAAGCGCAGTGCCGATCAACAATGCAATGATCATCGGTAGATCCCACGCCCAAGGCCGCCGATTGATCAACGGCAGCCAATCCCAGCTGTGCAATCCTGAGTACAGCCATCGCTCGACGCGTGTTGAGCGGTTCAGTGCGTTGACCAACTCGCCGCTGGTCGCATCGATGTGCCACCAGCTTGCTGCGTCGTCGCCGAACTTAACTCGCCAGACAGGTAGCGGCTTTGCCGCATGACGACCGTAGTAGTAGAGATCGTAGTCATCGAGTTTCTCCACCGAGCGCACTTCGGCTGAATTCAACCTCGATGCCTTGGCGAGAATTTCCGTCTCCGTTATGTTTAGCGGTTCTTCCTTCGCACTCAACAGCATGATCGCGCGAGCAACGGTACTCGGTTTTGTGTAGCCATGAAACGTTGCTGGCGCGCTCGGCAACTCGGGCGCCGAACGCAACAACGCTTTTGCACCTGCGGCATTTGGAATCCATTCAATCTCTCTTAACTTCGCAGTCGATGCAGGCGTCGGAAGGCGATACGCCTCGATCTGCGATGTGTTTGCGAAGCTCGCGCCCCGCCACTTGCCGTCGAAATCGGCTCTGTTGATGCGAGCGAACACCTCGAATGGATTCATCGAAAGAAAACCACTGACGAGCCACGAAAGCACGATGAACGCACCAGCGAGTCCGAGCAAATGATGCCATCGCATCCAACCCGTGTAGGGCGATACCGAACCGTTCGCATAGCGCGCGCGCCGATAGCGCATGAGGCCGATTACGGTGCCGAGAACCGCAACGATGATTGCATACATTGAAGCGACGACGACCACCCAGTGCCACAATCGCCCATCAGAACGGATCGGCGTCAGGTAAATCCAATGCGTCACAGAACCGATCCAGTTCCATCCGCGCTCGAAACGCGAGGTGTCGCGCACCACTTCGCCCGTTCGTCCCGACACGTAATGGCGTCCACCATCTTCCATGTCCACGGCGAACAGCGGTCGATGCGGCGCAAGTCCGGGATAAACGCTCCACTGATCGATCTCGATTGATTCGATACCGATTGCGCGCACGCCTGCGAAACGCTCCGCGCTTGCACGCGCAGTCAGCGTGTTGACGATGATCGCCTCACCGGTCATGGCATCAATCGCGCGCCAGCCGTCTTTCTTAGTTTGAATCGCGTAGATCGGTTGTACGGTCGGTTGAACCAGTCGCAAAGCAACGATCTCATTGTCTTTGCCCAAACCCGATCGTACTCTTGTGAGTGCATCGCCCGCGCTCACGCGCACGCTCGATGTGTCGATCACTGGGAGACGCTCGATCCGCTCCGCGTCGCGCAACAGCGGGAACGGCACATACATCATCACAAATCCGCTTACGAACCAAAGCAGCATGAGCAAACAGCCGAACACACCGAGCCAGCGATGCGACAAATACAACCAGCGTTTCATACCACTCGTAGTTTGCGCAAGCGTACGAAAGCAAAGAGCGAAAGTAGTATCGCGGGGATCGCGAGCGCAGCGACATGCCAGAGTGATTGGCGACGCGTGGTCGATGCATCAAGCTCTTTCCAATC
>JBOFBL010000579.1:0-2919 GCA_051645545.1 Casimicrobium sp.
GCGGGCGACCTTCCATTTCGACGAGCGATTTCGGCTCACGCAAGAGCCAGGTCGGTCGCGCCTTCGAAAACCGAAACGCTTGCGCACGATTCGCCTCGTTGCTTTCGCTACGCCACGCAAGCTCGGGTCGATGATCGTCAATCGATTCGATGCGATAAACGTTTTGCTCGCCTAAGCGTGAAGCGAGCCGATCGAGTAGCGTGAACCAATCGCTGCGCGTGCCTTTTTCCTGCGGCAGTAAACTCGCGTTCTCCTCAATCAAAGGCACGATGCGATCTGCGCGCAACACGATCTCGATCACCGGATATTCAAGCTCGTAGGTTTCGATGCGATCGCGCACGAGTCGTTGCCAATGCGTGGCTTCGCGCACCGGCGCGCGCGAGTGAAATTCGAAATGTTGCGACCGCGAGCGACCTTGTTTCAATTCGAGCGCAATGCGGTTCACACCCGCGCCGCGCGCACGCAGGAAGCCTTCGAGTTCGATGAGCAACTCGCTGATCGGCATGAGTAGCCGATCGCTGTCTTTAATCTCGAAATAAAAATCGATGCTGCTTGCAAATGTCTCGGGCGGTTCGTAAAACCGCCGCACGTCCTTCGCATGGCCCAGCGCGCGGTCGAGATCGAGCACGAAGGCGTCGCCGAATCGCTTTTGTAAACCCGCATACGGCTGTCGCAATACATCGCCAATCGTTGCGAGCCCTAAAGTATCTAGTGCGCGAAACGTTTCGTTCGGCCATGCGAAATGTTTCACCGAGATCCGCGCGAGTGTCTCTTGAAGCGTTTCCGACGAAAAGCAAAAGCGAATATCGTCGCCACGTTTCGCTGCGCGCGCAAGCAAACTCGCCGCCATCGGATTCGGCGCAGCGCCGTAGCGTGCCACGAAGCGCATCGCACCCACACCCGCACGCGCCTGCGCGAGCAGTGCGTCGATTCCGCCGAAGAGCGCAAGCGATCCCGAAATCTCCAGTGCGATGCCCGCACGATTGATGTCTTCTTCGATTGCAACCGCAGGTGTGTACTGCAATAAAAAATTCGCAATGCGTTTCAGCGTGCGCAACTCGCGTGTGCGGTCGCGCGGCAAGGCAATCAAATCGTGATGCAACACCTTGGCGCTCGCGAGCGTCATGCCGATGCGGATGTTGCACTCGTGCGCCGCGCGATTGATCGCGTACACGATCGGTCGCTGCTCCGGCCCGTCGCTCACGACGAGCGGGACCGCATCAATGAGCTTGAAGGCATCATTCTCAGAAGGCTTTCCAGCACTATTATTATTCGCCAAATTATGTTGGGCGATAGAGCGATTTATTGCTTCTATCGATAAATAAGGAAAATAAGCGTAAAGCCAAAACATATTGGGCGATAAATAACGATGCTGGATTCGTTATCGCTCTCCAAGTAATGAACGCTCGCGAATCTTCGGCGGCGTGTCGAAACTCGTGCTTTTCGCCGCGTTCAACACTGATGCAAGGCTGGATCTTTCGACAGCAGTATTGCGAACCGTCGTTGCGAAGCTCGGCAAAACGATCGGCGAACGATGCGGCGCAAGACAAGCCAGCTCGCGCGGATCGATACGCAAACTCGTTTCATGCAGCAAACCGCGACGCTTCAAAATCGTGGCCTCGATTTCATTGCGCGACGCAGGCGCAATCGCAATGCGCAACTCACAGGGGCTCGCGCGCCGCGCAGCAGAAAGCGGCCGCATCAAAAAACACAAACTTTCGCTCTTGCGCGCTGCGAGCGCGATGCGTCGCAAAGTGAAATCGTGCGGCTCTTTTTGCGCGGCCGCTTGTGAACGATCCGTAATCCACGCAAACACACTCTTCACCGCGTTCGATAACAGCGCTTGCTCCATCGCCCACAGCGTTTCTTGATTCGACGAAGTTTGCGCAATCGCAAAGCGACGCAAATCGATACCTTGCGCTTCGAGCGCGGGCGCGTAAGGCACGCAGGGCACGTGCGCACCACGCGGCAAAATCCAAAGCGAACGTTGCGAATTGTTCTCCGCGCGCGTTGACGACTTGGAGCGTCCTTTCGCCCTCTGCTTCGCAGACGAAGCCAACGGGTTGGCCTTTCCCGTAGTAGCGCAATGTTCGGAAAACTCAATCGACGCCGTCACGCGCGGCATCGTCGACAACAACAGCGACAACTCGCCTACACCCACGCGATCGCAAAGCACCTCAATCAATCGCGCCGTCGGCCAACCACCATTCAACGCACGATCAAGCGCCGCAAACCCACTCGCCACCGACGTATCGCATGCGAGCGGAATCGCACCAAAACGAAACACCGTAGGATGACGCAAAGCCTCGACCCGATCGATCGAGCACTGCTGCGAACTTTGTGAAAGCGGGCTCATAGGATGGATGAGAAGAGGGCACTATCGGTAAGTTACAAAATATGTACAAATATACAGTTATTATTTGATTTGATTCATCGTTTGAAAGTGCTAGCAAAAAACGCTAGCATTACCTAATTCTCTTGAATACCAAACACCTAAAAACGCTTGAAGCTATCTTTGCAAAACCAACATCGGCATCGGTTGTGTTTTCGGATATCGAAAGCCTCGTCATCGCCCTCGGAGGCGGCGTCAAAGAACGCGAAGGCTCGCGTGTCAAGATCACTTTGCGAAACGAGCAATGGCATTGCCATCGACCGCACCCAGGCAAGGAAGCAAAGCGTTATCAGGTGGAAGAAGCGCGCGAAATGTTGGAGCGATTAGGAATCACACCATGAACACGATGACTCACAAAGGCTACACCGCAAGAATCGACTTCGACGATCGCGACAACATCTTCGTCGGTCGCGTGCTCGGCTTGCGCACGATGATCAGTTTTCACGGTGAAACCGTGAAGGAATTACGCAGCGAATTTAAGAACGCCATCGAAGCGTTCTTAAAAGATTGCAAAGAGCAACGCATCA
>JBOFBL010000580.1:0-1679 GCA_051645545.1 Casimicrobium sp.
CCGATTTACCTCTCGGAGGACGACACAACTTTTTCGAGCGGCGCGGTGTACACGTTTTTTCAGCTTGGCAACCGAGCAACACCTGTTGGAATTTTGCGCAAAGATCGATAAACGCATTCGAAACAGCGATCGCTGGCAAGGCAATGAAGAACAACGAGCGAGCGACTGGGTACGCCCGCTCATCGAACATCGAACATGGAATTTGTGTAGCGACGTAGTTCAACAATCGCCATGCGGAACGGAGCGTAGCGCCCTTTCACTCGCCCTCCGTGAGGAAGTTTTTTTGTTGCGCGCGGATCGTTATGGCTTCAAAAACAACGCATTGATTTCTCCAAAGCCGACGGAATCAGCGAATAGCGAATCCGTACTTCCTTCGGCGAGAAACGTTGCTGCCGCGCGCTTCGCGGTGGCCCAAACTTTGTGCGCAATCGCACTGCCCGCGCTCAAGCGCCGCACACCGAGCCGCGACAATTCGGAGAGCATCGGCAGACCGGGGCATGCCATCACGTTGAGCGGTAGGCTTTGATCACGAACCAGTGTTTCGATGTCGCTCGTCGCGCAGACAAGCGGAACGAACAATCCATCTCCTCCCGCCTCTTTGTATTGCTGCGCACGCGCGAGCGTCTCTGCAATTTCACGACCTGGCGCAAGTTGTTTGAGAAAAACATCGGTGCGCACATTGATGAAGAGATCGACGCCGCGCTTTGTCGTCATCGCTCTCATAGCTTCGATTTTTCGACACAACACGTCGGGCGCGTCGCGTCCGTCTTCGATGTTGATGCCAACTACGCCAACGTCGATGAATTTCTCGACGTTCGCCGAAACTTCATTCGGGTCGTCGCCGTAGCCATTTTCAACATCGACCGTGAGTGGCAGGTCGATCACGCGCACGATGCGCTCAATGGCGGCCACATGCTGCGCAACCGGCAGCGCATGACCATCGGCGTAGCCCAACGCCCAGGCCAACCCCGCGCTCGTCGTCGCGATGGCTTCTGCACCCAGGCTTTGCATGAGGCAAGCGCTGCCCGCATCCCACGCGTTTGCGAGCACGAGCGGTGCGCCTTCGGAATGACGACGACGAAACTGCGCAGAATGCGTACTGCGGGACGGGCTTGATTGCATGAGTTTCCTTTTTAGACGCGATTGCGGAATCAACACACAGTCTACGGCCAACGCCACAAGAGCATTCGCCGAAATCGGACGCGTCCATCAATGCGTGAAGCTGGCCCCGTTTCGAATTGCTCGCTTCGTGAGCAACGGAGGAATCAGGTGCCCCTCGTCGAAACAGGATAGCAATCTGGCTCGAAGAAAAAAGAAAACCCGCAAATGCTTTCGCAGATGCGGGCCAAGGCTTCCCTCCTCCTCGAGGAAATCAGCGGCGATTATAGGGTCATTCAAATGAGTTACAACACCTAAAACACCGTAAAAATGGAACTCCAGCTCTTTCGATGATGAGCCGATAAAATTGGGCGGTCCAGCGGATTTCGATGGATTTCGCTAGCGAATTTTTTTGTTTTCATCGCCCAAAATTATTGGGCGGTGAAACAACAAGAAGCTTTGTCCAACGTTCTGATTTGTGTTTGTCTAACGATACGTTAACTGCCGATCGGCGACGACGAATCGTTCGCTTTCGGGCGATTCGTCGTACTGACCATGACTCGCTAGTCGTTCTGCCCCAC
>JBOFBL010000581.1:0-2359 GCA_051645545.1 Casimicrobium sp.
TCGCCGTAATCAGTAAGCGCACTTTGCGACCGGCGGGTACGACGAGCGGATTGTCAACTTCGAGCAAGTAGTTCTCGCCCTTGGCTTCCTGATTTTTGATTTGCGCGAGCGGCGTGGAAAGCGTTGAGACGTAACCAAAGCCGTCGTGGATGTAGTCGTAGCCCCATTTCCACTGGTAACCCGTGACTTTGATTGTCATCTCGGGCGCGGACGAATCGCGCATGTCGAGCACGGCTTTCGTCGCCGGCCACGCCATCGCGAGCAGAATGAAAAAAGGAATGACCGTCCAGATCACTTCAACGGTTGCGTTCTCGTGGAAGTTGGCCGCTTTGTGGCCTTTGCTCTTGCGATGCGCGTAGAGCGAATAGAACATCACGCCGAACACCAGGACAAAGATCACCACGCAGATGACCGTGATGATCACGTGCAAGCCATACATCTGCTCGGCAATCGCCGAATTCGGCTTCTGCAAATCGATCGCCCATCCGGCGAATGCGCCCGAGGCCGCGAAGAATGAGCCCAAGGCTGCGCCTAAAGTTACCAAGAGGCCGAGAAGACGTTGTTTCATTGCTTGTCCGTACATCACTGTGATCGCTACTTGTTATTGGTTCGTTGGCCGCGCTGCGCTTTACGCCGTCCGAGCGGTCGTCGCCCACACGGGCGACGCAATGGCCGCTTTGATCTCTCGTGCCGCATCCCGCTGCTCATGCGCGCGCAGGAATTCGGCCAGAGAGACCGACCGCCCCGATTGCATAAAGCGCACACCGCGCTCGCGACCGAGTCGATCTTGTTCGATATCGATTTGTACCCACGCCCGCGAGAACGTGTAGTTGTCGCGCTCGCTGCCGCGAATGCGAGTAATCGAAATCGACGAATCCCCTACTTCCACTGTGTCGCAGTCTCTGCTTTGGCGTTCGATCCACCAAAACGCAAGTGCGACGCAGCCAACCTCAATTCCCGCAAACGGCAGAATCAACCAAGCACCGACAAACCAGCCAAGAAACAGTGCAAACGCGAAAGACACTGCAGCGATGGCCGCAAGCACACTGAGGCGTTGCCGACGCGATGTTGCAAAACTGCGTCGAAATTCAAAAACCGATTCGAGCCGATTCGTGCTCATACTGCCTGCACGCTCCATTGTTGGAATTGACGTCGAAAAACTCTCAGATTCTAGCAAACGATGGGGTTTTCGAAGGATGCCGATCAACACTCCATCGCGCTCAAACGCGATGAAATGACCACGCCGTGAGGCGTTGGCGAGGTGCGTTAACCGAAGAGGGCGCGAATTCATTGGCAAATTGCACGTTCGCCGACTGAACAGTTCACAAGCGGATGAGCTTAACAAAAAAGTAGCATATCGCCCGATTTAATTGGTCAATGAATGATTTTAGTTAGTAAATCAACAGATAGTTAAAGCTTGCGCATCACCCACATAAATCGGTCGATTCGAAGTTTTGTTATTACTATCTGTGAACGCCTTTGGCAGCGGATCACCAATCGAGCGTTTGCGAAATTTGCTCCGCGGCTTCGCGAAGCGCCGGGATGTATTCCTCGGGTTTGCCTGGATTCATGCGCGCCGCAGGGCCGTGCACCGACACCGCTGCGATCACCCGCTCTTGGTCGTTCATGATCGGCACTGACAGACACACGATGCCTGGCAGGTATTCCTCGTTATCGACGGCGTAACCGTTACGACGAATTTGTGCGAATTCGGTTTCGAGCTCGCGCATTGTCACCAGGGTGTTTTTGGTGTGTGCAATAAGCGGGGCGTTGGCGAGCAATCGATCGCGCAAGCGCTTCTGCGTATGCGCGAGAAAGATTTTTCCCGACGCGCTTGAATACAGCGGCACTTTCGAACCCGCATGCAAACTAATGCGTAGCGGCCACGACGCCTCGACACGGTCGAGATACATCACGTAGCTACCGTTGGGGATCGTTAAGTTGCACGTTTCGCCAAGTTTCTCAACGAGCTCTTCGAGAATGGCGCGACGCGCCGAGCGATATGGCGAATGCAACAGCACGTTCGCCGCCATCGTCGACAAACGCTCGCCCGCAACGTAGCGTTTGGCATCCGGTTCGCGCAGCAACATGCCAGCTTCTTCCAGTGTCGACAGAATGCGAAACACGGTCGGTTTCGGCAAATTCACCGCTTGCATGATCTCAGTCAAGCTGACCGCGTTTTCGCTGTTGGCGACGAATTCGAGCACCGTCAGCGCGCGCAGCGCGGCCGAGCCTGCCTCGCGGCTTGCCTTGTTATCAACGCTATCGGTTGCATCATCCATCACAGCCACCGCGTTAGCACGTGCGTCTTCCATAAATCAGATGTCCTCTCATTGTGTCGTTTTTCTTCTATTGCACC
>JBOFBL010000582.1:0-2868 GCA_051645545.1 Casimicrobium sp.
GCGATCGCGCCGTTCGGGCCGCTCACCGAGGAACAGAAGCACCACATCATCTCGACGTCTTGCAGAAAGCGTGAGGATGGTTTGTGGGAATTCAAAGCTGATCCGAAGATTGGCGAGGCTTTCGTTGCTGGATTGAAAGCACCTGCGGTTGATCTTTGGCCATTGTGGTCAAGCATCAAGCAGAAAACGATGATTTTGCGTGGGCGAAGCTCGGATTTACTATCCGAATCAACAGTCAATAAAATGCTATCTATGACCCAATATGCTGAGGCGATCACCGTTGAAGATACTGGCCATGCGCCGATGCTCATGGACGCACCCACCATCGCTCTGATTCATAGTTTTTTGAGTGAGGCCGCCGTATGAGCACCGTATCGCTTTCGCCCAATGATTTCACGCACGACGAGTTCTATTTCTTGTTGCGCGACTCCGTTATTCCACGCCCGATTGCGTGGGTGTCGTCCATTGACGCGCATGGCAACACCAATCTTGCGCCGTTTTCTTTTTTCACGATTTGTGCAGTCAGTCCCGCGGTTCTTGGTTTTAGCTGCGGTCCGCGCAACGATGCCGATCGCGGACGTGACGATTTCGAATTGAAAGATACGCTTGCAAACATCAAGGCCACGAAAGAATTCGTCATAAACATCGTGCCTGAAAACCTAGCAGAGCCGATGGTGCGTTCAAGCGATCCGCTGCCACCGTCAGCAAGCGAATTTACGCACGCGGGGCTCACGCCTGCTGCGAGCACGCACGTGAAACCACCGCGCGTTGTTGGTTCACCGGTCGCGTACGAATGCGTATTGCACGATGCGATTGCGATTGGGCAGAGTACGTGGGTGATGGGGCGCGTGATTCACGTGCATATCGATGAGCGTGTGTACATCGGTGAAAAACGCGGGTTCAATCATCGTGTCGATACATTGCGACACGAAGAATTACGGCCCTATGCGCGGCTGGGCGGTGCGTTCTACTCGCGATTGCGAGAGATTGAAACACTGCAACGCCGCGATGGTGGCTGACGCACGCTATTTGTGGGAGCGCGCTTGCGCGCGATTGCCGTTGAAAGGGGAGCTAGTGCGATGATTCACAAGATGTCTCTAAGGTCGCGGGCGCTTCGCGCGCAGGCGCACTCCCACAGTGGGTTGAACATCGTATCAATCGTTGCTTTTTTCGTCTTCACGGGAGGCTGCGCCATGAATCCATCAACCCCAAGCACCAACGTTGCTGCGCTGATCCATTCGCTCTGGGACTTCAACGACAAACCTGAATCCGAACGCCGCTTTCGCGAAGCGCTGAAAACCGCGAGCGGCGAAGACGCGTTGGAAATCGAAACGCAAATCGCGAGAACATTTAGCCTGCGCCGCGACTTCGCAACGTCGCACGCGATGCTCGACGACATTCAAAAACGAATGTCGTCGTCGCCACGACCCGCGCTTCGTGTTCGCCATTTGCTTGAACGTGGGCGAAGTTTCAATTCTGCGGGTGATTTCGCAACGGCGAAACCGATGTTTATTGAAGCATTCGACATTGCATCGAAGCATGCCCTCGATGATTTGGCGATAGACGCTGCACACATGATCGGTTTCTCGAAAGATGCGGCGGAATCGCTCGCATGGACGGAGCGCGCAATGCAAATCGCACTCGTGACGAAGGATGAGAAAGCGAAGAAGTGGCGCGCGAGCCTCGCGAATAATTTGGGCTCAACGGAGCGCGAGCGAGGCAACCTCGATGCAGCAGCGAAACACTTTCAACTTGCACTCGAATCGCATCAATCGCAAAGCAGCAAACCGACGCAGATTTTTGTGGCGCATTGGCAAGTAGCAAACGTCATGCGCCTGCGAGGCAAGATCGACGAAGCGCTCGCGATTCAGTTGCGGCTTGAGCAAGAGATGCTCGCGAAGAATGAACCCGATGCCTACGTTTACGACGAACTCGCCGAACTGCACCTCGCGAAACGCGAATTGGTGAAAGCGAAGTCCTATGCCAATCAATCGCTCGCGCTCATCGAAAAAGATGAGTGGGTTCAAAAAAACGAAGCGAAACGAATCGCGCGATTGCGTGAGCTTGCGAGGTAGGTTTAGCCTTTCATTATCATACGAACTTCTATCGTAAAGCCCCTATATTAATGGGGATTAAGCTGATTTATTATTTATATTGATTTAGTATATTAAATTTACATTGCCCCAATTAAATGGGATGATCAATTAATATGCTGTTATGACATTTCGAGTAACGCACCAGGTTCATCGCCCGATTCGTCGCTCTTGCGTAAACGCTAAAGACGCGCGACGCGGGCTTTGGCAGAATGGTGGATTAACGCTTACTGCGCTCATTCATGTTTCCTTACGATCGTTTCGTTAAGTACGAAGAACTCACTACGCTGCTTCGCGCGGCAGTCGATAAATTCCCGAAGCTCGCGAAGCTCGCGCCGATCGGCGAAAGCTACGAGGGCCGTCCGGTGTGGTGCGTCACGATCACGAACTTCGAGACGGGCAGTGACACCGATAAGCCTGCGTTCTACGTCGACGCGAACATTCATGCGACCGAGCTTTCCGGCTCTGTTGCCGCGCTCAAGCTAATTGATGAGCTCCTGAACGGTTACGGTAAGAAAGACGACATCACGCGCCTGCTCGACTCGCGCACGATGTACGTGCTGCCGCGTGTGAACCCCGACGGCGCTGAGTGGGCGATGGCGGATAAGCCGAAGTACATTCGCTCATCGACGCGGCCTTATCCGTACGACGAGGACGCGATCGAAGGCCTGGAAACCGAAGACATCGATGGCGATGGTCGCATTTTGATGATGCGTTTCAAGGATCCGAACGGGCCATGGAAAAAACATCCGAGTGAGCCGCGTTTGATGGTGCG
>JBOFBL010000583.1:0-1568 GCA_051645545.1 Casimicrobium sp.
GACACGCGAAACGCAGATTCGGTGCGTCGATTTCATCTAAACATTCGCGCGCAAGCGCGCTCCCACAGGCAGCACTGAGATAAATGATCGCGACGCGCGTCGCGCCTCCCGGGCCTACGGCGTTTCGGAAATCACCGTACGTAGCGTCTCGAAGATTTGATCGATGTGCGATTTCTCGATGATGAACGGCGGCGATAGCGCGATGATGTCGCCCGTGGTGCGCACGAGCAGCCCTCGTTTGTAGCACTCCAAAAACACTTCGAACGTTCGCAATACGGGTGCGCCTTCGCGCGGCTGCAATTCGACTGCACCGATCAAACCCGTGTTGCGAATGTCGATCACATGCTTGGTGCCTTTAAGCGAATGAATGCCGTCTTCCCAATACTTCGCGAGACTCGCTGCTCGCTGAAATAAACCTTCGTCTTTGTAGAGTTGCAAGGTCGCGTTGCCCGCAGCGCAGGCGAGCGGGTGACCCGAGTAGGTGTACCCGTGCGTGAGCTCGATCATGTGCTCGGGGCCGGTCATGAATGCATCGTAAATCGCGGGTGTGGTGATCACCGCTCCCATCGGCACCGTGCCGCTCGTGATGCCTTTCGCGCAGGTAATCAGGTCGGGTTCAACGCCGTAATGCTGCGCGGCGAATTCGGAACCGGTGCGACCAAAGCCCGTAATAACTTCGTCGAAGATCAAGAGAATGCCGTGCTTCGTACAAAGCTCACGCAAACGTTGCAAATAATTTTTTGGTGGAATCAACACGCCGGTTGAACCCGCAATCGGCTCGACGATGACCGCTGCGATATTCGATGCATCATGCAGTGCGACCAGTTTTTCGAGCTCATCGGCGAGATGCGCGCCGTGCTCCGGTTGACCGCGCGAAAACGCATTGTCTTTGAGTAAATGTGTGCTCGGCAAATGATCGACGCCCGCGAGCAACGAACCGAAGAGTTTTCGATTGCCAACGATGCCGCCAACCGAGATACCACCGAAATTCACGCCGTGATAACCGCGTTCGCGACCGATCAAACGCGTGCGCGTGCCTTGGCCTTTCATACGGTGATACGCAATCGCCATTTTGAGTGCCGTGTCTACCGATTCGGAGCCCGAGTTTGTGAAGAACACATGCCCCATGTTCTTCGGCGCAATCTCGATCACGCGATTGGCGAGCTCGAATGCGAGCGGGTGACCCATATTGAACGGCGTGCCGAAATCCATCGTTGCGGCTTGCTTTTGAATCGCCTCGACAATCGGTTTGCGACCGTGCCCGGCGTTGCAACACCAAAGCCCCGCGATGCCGTCGAGCACTTTGCGTCCGTCGTGCGTTGTGTAATGCATGCCCTCGGCTGCGACGAGCAATCGTGGCGCGGATTTGAATTGCCGATTCGCGGTGAACGGCATCCAGTGCGCCTTCATCGCCTCGGCGGTGATTTCGGCATGCAAATGTTTGGCTTCGGTCATGGCGTTCATCGTGAACCTCGTTGCTTCGACGTGAGACGGTGAGGCTACTCCAATTTGCGAGACGCTGCCAATTCTGTTTCGGCATGATCGTTGTAGGAGGGGCTTGCCCCGAC
>JBOFBL010000584.1:0-4109 GCA_051645545.1 Casimicrobium sp.
CGCGATTCAAAACGAATTAACGGTGCAGCGTCACACCCTCTTCTCGCGTGCGCAAGCGTTGACGCTACTCAATCCGCAGCATGTACTTGATCGCGGCTATGCAGTGCTTTTCGATAGGAAAGGTCATGCGGTGACCGAAGCAACCGAGCTCGCAA
Organism: Casimicrobium sp.; assembly: GCA_051645545.1. Lineage (GTDB taxonomy): Bacteria > Pseudomonadota > Gammaproteobacteria > Burkholderiales > Casimicrobiaceae > Casimicrobium. The sequence continues at coordinate 156 of JBOFBL010000584.1, forward strand.
TCGGTGAAACCATTGTGGCGCATGTGAAACGTGGCACGTTGTCAGCGACCGTTAATGCGACTCACCCACCTCGCGAAAACGATGCATCGTGACGTGCGTAATTGCGTGGATTGGGGCTATTCAACGCGCAGAAATCACCTATCAGCTATTTTCTTTAACTCCCAATTTAATTGGGCAGTAGATAGATTTATAGTTAATATTGATAATAAATAAAATTCGTCGTTAGACACAAATAAATAGTTTTTTAGCGCACGTGGCTCGTACGTATTGTTACGCTTAAAAAAGAGGTATTCACCTACGGCATTGGATTTGCACTACGCGCTCGTGCACAATGCGTCCGACGCTGTGAACCCATTGAACCTTTCGCGTTAGTCGTTCGTCGTACCCTTCGTGAACGATTGATCTATGCCATGAAACCGCTCGTGCTCCTCCCCTGCGATAACCGTCTTCTCGGTGGGCATCCAATGCACGTATTGGGTCACAAGTACGCAAACGCAGTACGCGATCAAGCAAAGTGTTTACCGATTCCGTTACCTGCGACCGGCAATGAAGACATCGAGGCGTATCTCGACGTCGCCGATGGCGTGTTGTTTACGGGTTCGTCATCAAACGTGCATCCGTCGAACTTCGGTCAATCAATCCATGACACGAGTTTGCCGCTCGACATCGAGCGCGACAGTGCGACGCTGCCGCTCATTCGTCGTGTGATTGAACTGGGCATGCCGATGCTTGCGATTTGTCGCGGCCTGCAAGAGATCAATGTTGCGCTCGGTGGCAGCCTGCATCAAGCGGTGCAAGAGGTGCCGGGACGTTTCGATCATCGCGGCGCGAAAGGCAAACCGGACGCAACAAAAGAAGAATCGTATGCACCAGCGCATTCGATTTCGATTGCAAAAGACACGACACTCGCCCGCATCGTCGGCCGCGATGAAATTACAGTGAACTCCGTTCATGGTCAAGGCATCGATCGTATGGCAAACGGTCTTCGCGCAGAGGCGCACGCACCCGATGGTCAAATCGAAGCCATCACCATCGACGCGCATCGCGGCTTTAATCTCGCCGTGCAATGGCATCCCGAGTGGCGTGCGTGGGAAAACGAAGATTCGATCAAGATTTTTGCTGCGTTCGGCGATGCGTGCCGTGCGTGGCGGCAAAGAAACTCGCTGCGAAAAGTGGCGTAAAAATTGTAGGAGCTCCCCGCGAAGGCGGGGATCAGCCGCGACCGGCGGTCATTTCGAGCGTCGTTCGGACGGGACGCATTGATCGCGGCAAGCCGCTCCTACAAACCCATCAACGAACCAACAAGGACCTTCGCCTAGCGAATAATTTTTTTGGCGAGCGCCGCGCGGACATCCAGGCGGCTGCCCAAGGAAAACGCGATTTCAGTGTCACGTGGCACGGTAATCGCAAGGAGTAAAACTATGAATACCAACATCAGCGTCCCCAAGACGTTCGCCCAGCTCGAAGCTTGGCTCAACGAACGCAACGTCACCGAAATCGAATGTCTCGTCCCCGATCTCACGGGTGTCGCGCGAGGCAAGATTCTCCCTCGAGAAAAATTCACCGAAGATCGAGGCATGCGTCTACCCGAGGTCGTCGTCGCAGGCTCGGTCACCGGTAATTTCCCGCAAGAAGGCCCGTACTTCGATGTGATTTCCACCGTCGATAAAGACATGCATTTGCGCCCCGATCCCACGACCGTACGGCTCGTGCCTTGGGCCATCGATCCCACTGCGCAAATCATTCACGATTGCCACTATGCGAACGGGCGCACCGTGCCGTTCGCGCCGCGCTCGGTGTTGAAACGCATCATCGCGCTCTATGAAGACGAAGGCTTGAACCCCATCGTCGCGCCAGAGCTTGAGTTTTATTTGGTCGATCGCAATGCTGATCCTGATTTGCCGTTGAAGCCACCGATCGGTCGCAGCGGTCGCGCGGAAACCTCGCGACAGGCGTATTCAATCGACGCTGTGAATGAATTCGATCCGCTGTTCGAAGACATGTACGACTACTGCGGCAAGATGAATTTGAATGTCGACACCTTGATTCACGAGCTCGGCGCGGGACAGATGGAAATCAATTTCTTCCATTCCGATCCGCTCTCGCTCGCCGACGAAGTCTTCTTCTTCAAGCGCACGGTGCGCGAAGCTGCGATGCGTCACAACATGTTCGCGACCTTCATGGCGAAGCCCATCGCGAACGAACCCGGCAGCGCGATGCACATTCATCAAAGCATCGTGAACGCGAAGAACGGACAAAACATTTTCAGCAAAAAAGACGGTTCCGCCTCGCCAGCGTTCTTTCACTACATCGGCGGCATGCAACGCTATCTGCCCGCTGCGACTGCGCTTGTCGCACCGTACGTAAACAGCTATCGTCGTCTCGCGAAATACACCGCAGCACCGATCAACATTGAATGGGGTTACGACAATCGCACGGTGGGCATCCGTTCGCCGCTCTCGGGGCCCGAAGCACGACGTGTAGAAAACCGCGTTATTGGGTCGGATGCGAATCCCTACATTTCGATGGCAATGACGCTTGCGTGTGGCTATCTTGGAATGAAGCAAAAAATAAAACCGAAACCTGAAATGAAGGGCGATGCGTACAAGAGCGATTACGCGCTGCCGCGCAGTCTCGGCGAAGCACTCGACTGGCTGCGCAACGAACCCGCGCTTGCGGATGTTCTCGGAAAAGAGTTCATCACCGTCTACACCGAAGTCAAAGAAATTGAGTACTCCGAATTCATGCGCGTGATTTCGCCGTGGGAGCGAGAGCATCTTCTTTTGCATGTTTGATGTACTTGTAGGAGCGGTTTACCGCGACACGATGTTCACCAAACACTCATCTACTTTCGGAGAAGCTTGTCGCGGTGATCCCCGCCTGCGCGAGGAGCTCCTACAGAGTTAGCGTTGATATGAATACAAAGACCAAAGAACTCCAAGCGCTCGACAGCGCCCACTACATCCACCCGTTCACTGACACCGCCGCGCTCGCAAAAAAAGGCGCGCGCATCATCACACGCGGCGAAGGCGTCTACATCTGGGACAGCGAAGGCCAGAAGATTTTCGACGCGATGAGCGGACTCTGGTGCGTGAACGTCGGCTACGGCCGCCGCGAACTCGCCGACGCGGCATACAAGCAATTGAACGAGCTGCCGTTCTACAACAGCTTCTTTCAAACGACGACTGAGCCTTCGATTCGTTTAGCGACACTGCTCGCCGAAGTCACACCGCCACAATTCAATCGCGTGTTCTTCGCAGGCTCTGGCTCGGAAGGTAATGACACCGTTGTGCGACTCGTTCGCCACTATTGGTCCTGCCTCGGCAATCCGCAAAAGAACGTGATCATTTCGCGCTGGAACGGCTATCACGGCTCGACAATGTCCGGCGCTTCGCTCAGTGGCATGAAAGCGATGCACGAGCAAGGCGGCCTGCCGATTCCTAATGTCGTGCACATCGAACAACCGTATTGGTTTGAGATTGGCCGCACGCAGTATCCGCATTTGAGCAAAGACGATTTCGGTATCGAAGCCGCGTCGTGGTTAGAGAAAAAGATTCTCGAAGTCGGCCCCGATCGAGTCGCTGCATTCATTGGTGAACCCGTGCAAGGCGCGGGCGGCGTGATCATTCCGCCGAAGACGTACTGGCCAGAGATTCAACGCATTTGCGACAAGTACGGCATCTTGCTTATCACCGATGAAGTGATTTGCGGCTTCGGTCGTACGGGACAGTGGTGGGGTTGTGAAACGATGGGCGTCAAACCCGATTTGATGACCTTCGCAAAAGGTGTAACGAGCGGGTATATCCCGCTCGGCGGTGTGATGGTGAGCGATAAAGTCGCTGATGTGATCATTCGTCACGGCGACTTCAATCACGGCTACACCTATTCGGGGCATCCCGTCGCATGCGCGGTTGCGATTGAAAACATCGGCATCATTCGTCGCGAAAAACTCGT
>JBOFBL010000585.1:0-6150 GCA_051645545.1 Casimicrobium sp.
TAACGCCTGCGCCCGCACCTGCACCCAACAAATCTTAAACGCGATCGACTGGAGACAAGCTCATGTGGATGACTCGCGTTGCGATCAAGAATCCCGTTTTTTGTGCGATGGTGATGTTCGCGCTCATGGTGATGGGCGCGGTTTCGTACATGCGCTTGCCGATCGACGCGATGCCCGATGTACAGGTGCCGATTGGCGTTGTGTACGTTGCCTATCCGGGCGCATCGCCACAGGCTGTCGAAAACGACCTCACAAAATCGATTGAAAACGCACTGAACCCGATATCTGGTGTCAAAAAAATTCGCTCACGCTCACGCGAGGGATCAAGCTTGGTGATCGTCGAATTCGACATGAACATCAAGATGGATGTTGCGATTCAGGACATGCGCGACAAGCTCGCGCAAATCCGTCCGAGCTTTCCGAAAGAAGCGAAAGATCCCTACATCTCGAAAGCGAACAACGACGACGATCGCGCCGTGGTTTCACTTGGCGTTACCTCAAAAACGCGTGCGCCGTCGGATGTGACGTATCTTGTTGAAGAAGTCATTCGCAAGCGCATGGAAAACGTGACAGGCGTGGCAACGGTCGATACGATTGGTGCAGCGTCGCGCGAGGTGCGCGTTGAGGTCGATCCTGCGAAACTGCGTGCGCGAAGAATCGGCGTCGATCAAGTGATCGCGGCGCTTCGCAACGACAACATCGATGTCCCGGTTGGCATCATCACGTCAGGTGTGAACGATAAATCGGTGCGTATCGATGCGCGGTTCAAATCGATTGCGGATTTTGAAAATCTTGTGATCGCGCGCCGCGATGGTGTGCAGGTGCGCGTGAGCGACGTTGCAGTCGTTGTTGACGGTGTTCGTGAGCAAAATAGCTTCGCCCGCATCGATGGCTCGAAGGCGGTGATCCTCGACATGAAAAAAGTGCGCGGATCGAACACAGTTGAGGTCGGCGAAGGCGTGAAAAAAGCGATTGAGCGCGTGAAAGCCGAATTGCCGAAAGACGTCGAACTCACGATTCTTTCGGATCAATCGCGTTATGTGAAAGCGTCGGTGAAAAACGTACAGCGCACGATTATCGAGGGCGCGATTCTCACTGTGTTCATCGTGTTTTTGTTCTTGGCGTCGTGGCGATCGACGGTCATTACTGCGCTCACTTTGCCGATTTCGGTGGTCGCCACATTCATCGCGCTTTATGCGTTCGGCTTCACGATCAATGCGCTCACGCTGATGGCATTGTCACTGTGTATCGGCTTGTTAATCGACGACGCCATCGTTGTACGCGAGAACATTGTGCGCCATTTGCACATGGGCAAAACGCATGTGCAGGCTGCGCAAGAGGCCACCGATGAAATTGGTCTTGCAGTACTCGCAACAACGCTTGCGATCGTCGCCGTGTTCACGCCGATCGCCTTCATGGGCGGCATCATCGGGCTCTACTTCTTTCAGTTTGGCATCACGATTGTGGTGGCTGTGATGGTGTCGCTTTTCGTGAGCTTCACGCTTGATCCGATGCTCTCCTCCGTGTGGCCCGATCCAGAAGGGGATCGTTTCAAGCGTTTGCCATGGCTTGGTCGTTTGCTCAATAAGTTCGATCGTGGCATGGAGAGCATGCAACATCGCTACGAGAGAGTGATGCGCTGGGCGTTAGCGCATCGAAAGACAACGATCGGTATCGCATTCGCTTCCTTGCTCGCAAGCGTCGGACTGATCGCTGCCGGTTTAATCGGCTCCGAGTTCGTGCCGCGCGACGATCAAAGCGAATTTGGTATGCGCATAGAAACACCCGTTGGCTCAAGCCTCGACTACACGCTTGCGAAGACCGAGCAGGTCGAAGCGGAACTGAAAAAAATTCCCGAAGTGAAACGTATCTATTCGTGGGTGGGCGGTGGCAATGGACGCAACACGGGCTGGGTAAACGTAACGCTCGTGCCGCGCGATGAACGCAAGCGCTCACAGAAGCAACTGGAAGATGTTGCACGCGAAGCGGTGAAACCGATTGCAGGATTGACTTCTGCGGTGGGCTGGAATCGCCCGGTGCAAATTGCGCTACTTGGCCCCGATGTGTCGGTGCTCTCCCGTTTATCGCAGCAACTTGCCGCTGAGATTGCGAAAATCCCTGGCGCAGTCGAAGTGGAAACCAGCGAAAAGGCGGCCGTACCTGCGCTCGCAATTTCGCTCAAACGCGCGGAGGCCGCTGAGTTCGGCATCACGCCTTCAACGCTCGGCACAATCACGCGCACGCTCGTCGCAGGCGACGCGGTGACCACGTGGCTTTCGCCGCAAGGCAACTCAGTGGATGTCTCGGTGCGATTACCAAAAGAGCTCAAGACCAATGCGCAGCAGCTGATGCAGATACCGCTGAATAACCCGCGCGCGCCCGATGGCGAAGCGCTTGCCTTAGAGCGCGTCGCAGTCGTCAACGAAAGTGCGAATCCGAAAATCATTGAGCGCTCGAATTTGCAACGCCAAATTAATGTGAGCGCCGGTGTTTCCGGCAAAACGCAAGGCGAGGTCGGCAGCGAAGTCAATCGCATCATGAAGGAATTCGAACTGCCGCCCGGCTATCGTTTCGACGTCGGCGGTGACAATCAAATGATGGCCGAATCCTTTGGCTTTGCGATGCTCGCACTCGGCATGGCCGTCGTGTTCATTTACTTCGTGCTCGGCTCGCAGTTCCATAGTTTCGCTCAGCCGATTGCGATCATGATGACTTTGCCGCTCTCCTTAATTGGCGTGCTGCTCGCGCTCGCGCTCACGCGCACGACGTTCAATCTGTTCGCGATGATTGCGTTCATCATGTTGATGGGCCTGGTGGTGAAAAACGGCATCTTGCTCGTCGATTTCGCCAATCAAGTTCGACGCGACAAGGGCGTCTCGATCATTGACGCACTCGTCGAAGCGGGGCACATTCGATTGCGACCGATTTTGATGACGACGGCGGCAATGGTGTTCGGCATGTTGCCGATGGCGCTTGCGCTGGAAGAGGGCTCGGATGGCACCATGGGTCGCGCAATCATCGGCGGCGTGCTTTCGTCGACGATTCTTACGCTGATTGTGGTGCCGGTGATCTATGCGGTCATCGAGGAATTCAAAGAGCGGCGCGCCAATCGCAAGCGTGCGAAGCTCGCCGCGCGGGGTGGTGTGCATGCACCGGCGGAATGAGTGTGGTTACAAATCGAGGCTTGCAAAGCATGAAATTTCGGCTAAACTTGATAAATGACTCGCGGTCATTTACGGTTTTCCCAAGCATTTCCGAACCTCTAAAATCGAACGTTTTCCCCGAAAAATCGCGCTTCCAGCCGTACTAACGCCATGAACATCGAACAAGTCCGTTTCAACATGATCGAGCAACAAATCCGCACGTGGGACGTGCTCGATACCGACGTGCTCGACTTATTGCACGCCTTAAAGCGCGAGCAGTTCGTACCCGCGATGCAAAAGAATTTCGCGCTGATGGATATCGAAACGCCGCTCGCGCCAATTTCAGCAACGCAGAAGATGTGGCAGCCGCGAGTCGAGGCGCGTGTGTTGCAGGATCTGGCGCTCAAGGGCAGCGAACATGTTCTGGAAGTCGGCAGTGGCAGTGGTTATCTAACGGCGCTGCTCGCCTCGCGAGCGAAACAGGTCGTAAGCGTTGAAATCGATCCGGCGCTCGCGAAGTTCGCCACGGAAAATCTTTGTACGGCAGGCATTACCAATGCAACAGTCTCGGTCGGCGATGCCTCAAAAGGTTGGGCGAAGAGCGCGAAATACGACGTTATCGTGTTCACCGGTTCTATGGAGGTCATCCCCGATGAAATATTCGCTCAGCTCAACGAAGCTGGTCGCGTATTCGCGATTGTCGGCAAGGCACCCGTCATGCACGCCAAGATTGCGCGCCGCGTTGGCGAATCGTTGATTGAATCGACGCTGTTCGAAACCGTGGTCGCACCACTGGTGAACGCAGCCAAAGCACCCGCTTTCGTTTTTTAGCCACGCGTTTGTTTTCTAAGTGATTGCACAGATCGACGCCCCCACGCTTGCTAGCGCTATCGAAGCGGGGCGAGCGGTTTCGTTGCTCGATGTTCGCGAGCCGTGGGAATTTGCGCATGCGCAGATCGCCGGTTCGATCAACATTCCAATGTCGACAATCGCCACACAACTCGATGCAATACGCAAGTTACAAGGTGACAATGAACTGGTGCTCATTTGTCACCACGGCGCACGCAGCATGCATGCCGCACAATTTCTTGCGAACCAAGGTTTCGACGAACTGGTCAATTTACGTGGCGGCATTGACGCTTGGTCCACGCGGGTCGATGCAACCGTCCCTGTGTACTGAATAAACAATCTGAAAGCAGAGCTAACAACAATGCGCTTGAAACTTCTCTCCTCGCTCTTGATCGCGTCGTTCGCCGCGCAATGTGCCCACGGCGCCGATTTGCTCTCGCTCTATCGCGAAGCCGCGACGCAAGACCCGGCGGTGGCCGCTGCGCAATCGTCGCTGCAAGCTGCGCAAGAGCGCGTCTCGCAAGCCGAGGCAGCAAAAGGCTTAACAGCTGGCATCACGGCGAGCGCCGCTGCAGGTTATGGCGACAACGCGGCAATCCGTGGTGTTGAACGCGCGCGCACTGATCGCGCCACGATCAATGGATCGGTCACAGCGTCCGTGACTAAGCCGCTCGTGCGCCCCGCGCTCGATGTGAACGTCGATCAAGCGCGCGCCGCGGTAACGCTTTCCGAAATTTCACTCGCACAAGCGCGACAGGATCTCGCCACGCGCTTATCGCAGGCCTACTTCGATGTTTTGCTCGCGCAAGACAACGTGACGCTGGTCGCCGCGCAAAAAGCGGCGGTTGCCGAGCAACTTGCACAAGCCAAGCGCAATTTCGAAGTGGGAACGGCAACGATTGTCGACACCAACGAAGCGCAGGCGCGATTCGATCAAGTGGTTGCGCAGGAAATTGCGGTTGCCAACGAACTCGATCGCACACGCTGGGCTTTAAGAAACGCTGTCGGCCGCTACGAGACGAATCTGGCCGGGCTCAAAAAATCGATTGCGATCGACGCACCGACGCCAAGCAATATGGAAGCCTGGGTCACGCGCGCGGAACGCGACGCGTTCGCGGTGCGCCTCGCGCAACAGTCGCTCGCGGTGAACGAATTTGATGTCAGACGCGCGAAGACGGGTAAAGACTGGACACTCGACGCGTCAGTGAGCGCGACACACACCCAGAACACCAGCGGCACGTTTCAGGGCGGCAGCTACGGCACTAATGGCCAGATCGGCGTAAGCTTTTCGCTGCCGTTCGACATTTCGGGCGCGGTCGACGCGCGCGTACGCGAAGCGCTTGCAAATGTCGAAAAGTCGCGCAACGATTTGGAAACGGCGCGTCGCGCGTCGGCGCTCGGCGTACGTCAGAGCTACCTTGGTGTTACCAGCGGCATCGCGAGTGTGGCCGCGCAACAGCAAGCGCTTAAGTCTGCGGAGACGCTGGTTGCATCGACCAAACTGGGTCTTGAAGTCGGTGTGCGAACCAATCTCGACGTGTTAAACGCGCAGCAAACGTTGACGCAAGTACAGCGTGATCTCGCGCAGGCTCGTTACAACGCAATTTTGAATCGCCTGCGCCTTGAAGCGGCCGCGGGCGATTTAAATGAAGACGATATTCGTTCGACCAATAACTATCTTGGCGAATAATCGCTTACACAATTGAGATAGGGCGCGAGGCGTGTTCGCGAGAAACGCCTCGCCGCAGATTTATTCCGCGGACTACTTTTTCGGCGCTTCTTTTGGCGCGTCGGCTTTTGCGGGCGCCGCCATCACCGAGTCTGCTTTCACCGGCGTCACCTTGATACCGCGCTTCTCAAGCGCTTGCAACAAGTTACTGGTGCCGAACATGTGCGCAACGCCAATGGCAATGAAATGCTTCTCGTTCTTCGAGAGATAGCCATCGATCGTTTCTGCCATCGGTGCGTGACGATCGTCGAACACACGCAGGCGCGAGCGTTTGCCAACCGGCGTATCGCCGAATTCTTCAACCGTGATCTTCGCAATCGCATCGCCATCGCCAATACGATACGCGGCAATCATGTCATTGATGCGTTTCTCCATTTTGTTCTCACGCACCGACGTCAGAAAACGGTTGAGCCCCGCCACCGCTTCGGG
>JBOFBL010000586.1:0-8323 GCA_051645545.1 Casimicrobium sp.
GACCGTCATAGGATTGCATGCGCGCTCGACTAAGTGATCGCGACTAGGGGCGCTCCTACCGGTCTACGATCGCATCAAACTTCAATTCGTAGCGCGCCAAATACTTCCGCAATCGATCCGCATCGTTCACTTCGCTGCGTTCCTCGCGCGAGACGTTGTAGAGCTTGCGGCCTGCGTCGGAGAGCGTTCGACTTCGTTTGCACACGCGAATCACGGCTTCGAGTTGCAGGCGATCGAAAAGATCGAGTTTCGCGAGCATCGCTTCATCGAGATACGCGTCGAGCGAAACGTCGTTGCTCGAAAGCGTTGCGCTTTCATTCGCCCAAAGCCATTTCAATCGTTCGATTTCCGCGTTCACAATCGCCTCGGTGATGCGCCCGCCTTCGGCGAGCGTTGACATGCGAGTCACGCTCGCCGAAAGATCGCGAAAGTTGCCTTTCCAGACCCCGTTAATTCCGGCTGCAAAGCGTAAATAAAGCTTTTTCGCTTCTGCATTGAATCGAGCAGCTGTCCCGGTTAAATTGGGCGATTTCTCCAAAAGATAATCGACATTCGGCTCAATGTCTTCGGGACGCTCCGCAAGCCCCGGAAGCTGATAACTCCACAGATTGATGCGCGCGAACAAGTCCTCGCGAAACGCGCCGCGCGCGACCGCTTCGCGCAAATCGAGATTAGTCCCCGCGATCAACTGAAAATCGCTTGCGACTTCTTTGTCCGACCCGACGGGATAGAAGCGTTTGTCTTCGATCGCTTTCAAGAGCATCGCTTGCTCATCGAGCCCGAGCGTGCCGATCTCATCCAAGAAGAGCACGCCCTTGTCGGCGCTGCGCAGCAAGCCCGCGCGATCGTTCGCCGCGCCTGTGAACGCGCCGCGCTTGTGGCCGAAGAGCGCAGAGGCCGCGCCATCGCCCGTGAGTGTGGCGCAATTTACTTCGACAAAATCGCCTGTGACGGTGCGACGATCTTTCTTCAGTTCATAGAGGCGCTTAGCAAGAAAACTTTTCCCGGCACCCGTCGGGCCCGTGAGCAACAGGGGCGCGCTTGATCGCAACGCCACGCGTTCGATCTCATCGATCAAAGCGTTGAAGCGTTTGTTCTTGGTTGCGATGCCGCTCTTCAAATAATTCGTCGCATCTTGTTTTTCCGCTGCGAAACGCTTTGCGATGGCGTCGTAGCGCGAGAGATCAAGATCGATCAACGAATAAGTGCCGGGATCGCTTTCGCGTTGCGGGCGCGATGGCGCGGTTTGCAACAGCACGCCGGGCAGTAACCGCGCTTCCGCCATCAAGAACAGGCAGATTTGCGCGACGTGCGTACCCGTCGTGATGTGAATCCAATAATCGGATGTGGCGGGATCGAAGCGTTGCGCGCGCGACCAATCGAACAGCGCGCTGTACATCTCTTCGAAATCCCACGGATCGCGTACGGCGAGCGGATGCAAGTGCACCCGCGTATGCGGGCTCGCGAAGGTCAAATCGGCGAGCACTTGCTCCGCGATGCGCTCATGCCCCGGCGAATGCAGGATGTGCATCGTATCGACCGACACGTTCTCATGTTGCACGATCGAAATTGTCGGTCTCCACTTCTGCCAACGGCCGCGACCGCCGCCCGCATCGAGTTGCGAGCCGAGGAAACCGATGACGGTGAGGGGTTTGGTTTTTTCTGGGGGTTTCATTTCTTTGCACGAGCAATCGCCATTGCAAATCTCTGTCATCCCCGCGAAGGCGGGGACCCAGACCGAGCGCATGTTTGAAGTACAGGCACTGCTTCTATCGCCGACGTCAGGGTCTGGATTCCCGCCTTCGCGGGAATGACAGGTGGAGAGTATCTCACTTGTAGGATAAAAAACTAGCAGAAATGCTAGTTTTCTATGACTCCACGGGAATAGCGTAGAACGGCAAGCGAAGAAATGCTATGCGATTCAATGGCTTACGAAATGATCGAGTTTTCCAATTGGACTGGCACGCCGCTCGCAATAGAACAGCCGTCAAACAAGAAACACGATGCGCTAACAGGCTGGATTTGAAACATTCACCGGTGCGCGAGGCTCCGAAGTTCGGATCGTCGCTTGCGTATGCCGCCGCGTGTGGACGGTTTGAAGCCGGGCAAATCTTTGGCAGCGATCGCAAGGTCGATGGGTTCGACTCCCGTATTTGTCCACCATTTGGTAGCTCAATAGGCAGAGCAATCGACTTGTAATCGATATGTAGCGGGTTCGAATCCCGTCCAAAAGCTGGCCTAAAACGCCAACATGAAACCGAACCGCAAGGTTCACCGCCGAACGCAAGGAGGCGGCGCAGACGGAGGCGAAGCAAGCTCGTAAGAGCAAGTGACGTAACGAAAGCAAAGACTCCTTGTCAGCTCGTGCGCTTTGCGATGCGCAAGGTGCGAGAGCGAACGGCGCGGCGATCGTTACGTCCCATGCGTGCGCACTCACGCAGGAGCGAAAGCGAAACCCGCGACCCGACGCTCAACGCAGGCGCATTCCGCGTACGCGCTGTAACGGCACTACTCACACCTCGAAAGAACGTGTGAATGCAAGAAGAAGAAAGGTAGAAGAAAAATGTTCTCGTTGAATAAAGTAAACATCCGTAAAACCGAACGCGCAATCCTCTTTCGCAATGGCGATTTCGAGCGCGTGTTGACGCCTGGGAAATACAGCTTCCCCGCGTTCTTCGACAAGATTTCTGTGGAGCGTCACGAGATGGCGCAGCCATTGTTCGTTGGTAACGGTTGCGACTATTTGCTTGCAACGCCGACTGACGCTGCGAACGAATACTTTGCGCGCGTTGAGTTGAACGATATGGAAGCAGGTCTCCTGTACGAGAACGATACGCTCGTGGAATTGCTCGCGCCTGCAACGCGTCGTTTGTATTGGAAAACCTCTGCGAATGTACGCGTCGACAAAGTTGCGTTGACCGATGAGGGAGAGCTCTCGCGCGAATTGGTCGCGAAGATCACGCAATCGCAATTGAAGCGCCGTGCGGTGGTTGGATTGACGGCGGTTCTGCAAGTGCAAGTGCCGGAATTCAACGTGGGCTTGCTTGCGATCGACGGAAAGATCGCGCGCACGCTCTCGCCGGGTAACTACGCGTTCTGGCGATTTAACCGCAATGTGTCGGTGGAATACGTGGACCTGCGCGTGCAAGCGCTTGAAGTGTCGGGTCAAGAAATCTTGACGCGCGACAAAGTGGCGCTGCGACTCAACCTTGGCGCAACGTGGCGCTACGCCGACGTGATGAAGGCATACGCAACGACTGCGAAGCCGCTCGACAACTTGTATCGCGAGATGCAATTTGCCTTGCGCGCAGCGGTCGGTACGCAATCGCTCGACGAGTTGCTGGAAAACAAAGCAGCGCTTGACGAAAAGGTCGCGGCGCTCGTGCGCGAGCGTGTGGCGAACGTCGGTATCGCGCTCGAAGCGGTCGGTGTGAAAGACATCATCCTGCCGGGCGAGATGAAGACGATCCTCGCGCAAGTGGTGGAAGCGGAAAAACTCGCGCAAGCGAACTTGATCCGTCGCCGCGAAGAAACCGCAGCATCGCGATCGCTGTTGAACACGGCGAAAGTGATGGAAGACAACCCGGTGGCCTTGCGCTTGAAAGAGCTGGAGACGCTGGAGCGCGTCGCGGAACGCATCGACAAAATCTCCGTGTTCGGAGGTTTGGATGGTGTGTTGAATGCGTTGGCGAAAGTGAAATAACCTTTGCTCGCGCTTTAGCTCCCTCCCTTTCAAGGGGAGGGCTGGAGTGGGGATGGGGTTCGATTGCGTCCTATCAAAAGAACCCCATCCCCCTCCTAACCTCCCCCTTGAAGGGGGAGGAAAACTGCGTAGCGTAGCTTCCAATACCGTCCTACTGAACAACAGCAGAAAATAAGTCCCATGAGCAAGTTTGAATTGAATTACAACGTCCAACAAGCGGGTTGGGCAAGCGCATTTGTTCGAATTGGAGAGAACGCGTTTCAACAAGTCGAAATCTCGTACCTGCACGACACACTGAAGGACCTAGCTGAGATGGCGTTGCATCTCCATCAGGGAGCAAACGAAACAAAAGCAGTGTTCATGGACGAGCCCGGCGAACACCAACTTGTTACGCGCGGACAAGGGGAAAGCGTTGAGGTCGAACTTCGCTACTTCAGAGATTGGGCTAGCTGGAACATGTATCCGATTGATCGTTACGAACTCCGCGCTAAAGGAGACATTCCACGTGCGGAAATGATAGCCGGCGTTTTTCAGGCCCTAAACCACGTTTTCACAAACATAGGTGTCGACGCATACAAAGAACGCTGGGTTGAACACGAATTTCCGATTAACGAGTACGAAGAACTCGCCAAGCTTTTTGCGTGACTTAACGTCAAACACACGTACCTGGGCGCAGGAAACTGCAAGGCCGTTACTATGAAAAACTATAACGAAATCCAAACCGAAAACAACGTCCCGATCAAAATGTGGACGAAGGGCGTGCCTGTTGAAGACGACGCTCAAAAGCAGTTGATCAACGCGTCGAAATTGCCGATTGTGTTTAAGCACATTGCGGCGATGCCGGATGTGCATTTGGGCGTTGGTGCGACGGTCGGCTCCGTGATTCCGACGTTGCGCGCGATCATTCCGGCGGCGGTTGGGGTTGATATCGGTTGCGGGATGATTGCTTGCAAAACGACGTTGACGGCGAACGATTTGCCGGACAACTTAGCGCCCTTGCGCGATGCGATTGAGCGCGCGGTGCCGCATGGACGTGTTGCGCAGCGCGGGCGGCGCGATCCGGGTGCGTGGGATACGCCGCCCGATGAAGCGGATGCCGCGTGGGCGACGCTCGCTGAGGGTTTCGATGAGATCACCGAGATCGAGCCGCGCTTGAAGAACACGAACAATCGCAAGCATTTGGGAACGCTCGGCACCGGGAATCACTTCATCGAAGTGTGCCTCGATACGGCGGGCGCGGTGTGGTTCATGTTGCATTCGGGGTCGCGCGGCGTGGGCAACGCGATTGGAACGCTCTACATCGAGCGCGCTCGTGAAGAGGCTGTTCGCAACAACGCGAATTTGCCGGATAAGGATTTGGCGTATTTCGAAGAAGGCTCGAAGTATTTCGGCGACTATGTGCGCGGCGTGAGCTGGGCGCAGCAGTTTGCGAAATTAAATCGCGAAGTGATGATGCAGCGCGTGATCGCAGCGACGAAAACAGTGATCAAAAAGCCGTTTGAGACGCATCTCGAAGCGGTGAATTGTCATCACAACTACGTGCAACGCGAAACGCATTTCGGTGAAGACGTGTTCGTAACGCGCAAGGGCGCGGTGAGCGCGAAGCAAGGCGAGCTTGGCATCATTCCGGGATCGATGGGTGCGAAGAGCTACATCGTTCGCGGAAAAGGCAACCCCGAGAGCTTCATGTCATGCAGCCACGGCGCGGGTCGCACGATGAGCCGTACGCAAGCGAAGAAGCGCTTCACGCTCGCTGACCATATCAAAGCGACCGAAGGCGTGGAATGCCGAAAGGACGAAGACGTGATCGACGAAATCCCGATGGCCTACAAAGACATCGACGCGGTGATGGAGGCGCAGAAGGATCTGGTGGAAGTGGTTTACACCTTGAAGCAGGTGGTTTGTGTGAAGGGGTAGCACATGGGTTCGCGGATTCCGTCAATACGAAAGGACAAGATTCGAACCACAAAGAGCGGTAAACAACGCCGTATGGAAATCGTGGCGCGTAGAAATGCGCGCGTCCACACGATTTCGCCCGGAGTCGATGAATCGGATCGAGAACACTGGCCGAAAGGTGCCGTCGCGGCGAATCACGAGCTTCTCAGGCATATCAATACTTACGGTTACCTGCCGTATTTCTACGTCGACAAACCTTTTACTTGTCGCGCTTGCGACGCCGAAGAGGTGTGGCTTGCAACACAGCAAAAGTGGTACTACGAAGTAGCCAAAGGTCACATCAGTTCGACAGCTATTTACTGCCGATCATGCCGTCGCAAGGAGCGCGAACGAAAAGTGAAGGCGCGCGAAGTTGCCGAGGCGGGGCTGATTGCAAAGCGAATGCGGTCGAAGAATTAGAGCGCAAAGATGAACACTATTCCATCCTTCAAGAGGTCGGTGCTGACCGACGTTGAGTCAACTCGATTATTGAGATCGGCTTTCCCGCGTTCGTTGGAAGCTTACGTCGATAACGCGCTGCGCGTTGTACCGCTCGCTGACACGAGACCGTTTGTAAACGAACACGCGAGCGTCGATGTGCGTGGCGAAGAGTTCCGTTTGCTTCGACGTGTTTACTTTGATTACGTGTACCTCAAGGATGGAAGTTGGCATATGCACGCGAGATGGCAATTGCCTTCGCTTGAGCAGGACGTTTTGGCCTGTATCTACAGCACTCATCATGACGGTGTAGTGCGCGCGCAGAGTATCAATCGACTGATCGAATCGCGACATGACTGGGCTCTTCCGTACCTACTGAACTTGGTGAGCGACTACGTCGTTGAAATTACCGAGTTGATCGACTACAGAGCAGACCGAATCGACATTGAAATCGCGCGACAGTTCGCTGCTTCGAACCATCGTTACGTTTCTCAAATTGCAGATCGTGTGCTGAGCTATTGGAGTCTATGGCATCGGGTTCGTCACCACTCGGGTACTGATCATCCGCAGTATGCTTGGCTCGAGGACTACCCTGCTTACAAAACGCTAAAGCGACTCGATATTTGGCCGCGAACGCTTGCACGGAATTCGCTGCGCAAGCAGAGAAAGCTGCGCGCTAAACGAATTGCGCGCGGATTGGAAAAGTAGCCCGGATGCTCGCATCCGGGTTCTCGTGCATATGCGCGAAGCGCTGGTCTTCAATCGACGATGGTTGGTATCAATTTGTGGTGCAATAGGATTGCACCCTACGACTCATCACGATTTTCCGTAAGCGCGTTCGACTTTTGCGACTCGCAACTCGAAGTGTTCGTACCAACGCTCATGGCCGTTTTGCTGCGCGACTAGGTGTTCAGCGTTGGCTTTCCATTGTTTGATGCAGGCTTCGTCGCGCCAGTAGGAGACGGTGATGCCGAAGCCGTCAGTACCGCGTGCGGATTCGATGCCTAGGAAGCCTTCTTGTTGTGCTGCGAGTTCGATCATTCGATCGGCCATGTCGCTGTAGCCGTTTTCTCCGTTTGTTCTGATGCTTGAAAAGATGACAGCGTAGTACGGGGCGTGGTTGCGGAAGTCGGGGAGTTTGGCGAAGGGATTCATGGTGTTATTCGCAGTTAGTGCGGGAGTATCAAGCTCTGCAATCCTGAATGACAGTGTTTGATCACCGATAATTTTCGTTCATCACCAACACAATCCAAAATGCTGTCATTCCCGCGAAAGCGGGAAACCACTCGTGGATGAACGCGTAGTCGCATCAAAGCGAGCTTCGTTGTTATGCAATGTGTGGGTTCCCGCTTTCGCGGGAATGACATTGAGTAATTCGCGATTCGTGGTTACTCGGGCAATCAGGATTCTTTATGCGTATTCTCATCACTGGTCTCAACGGAACCCTCGCGCCGTATCTGGCGCGCCTTGCTCACGCGCATACGCATGAGGTGATCGGTTGGGATCGAAATGCGGTATCGCCGGACGATGATCGTGCGTGCGAGGAATTTTTGTCGAGTACACGAGCGGATGCGATTGTGCATTTGGGCTTTGGTTCGGAGGCGTGGGCAGCGAGGCTTGCGGCTTGGGCTTCGGCGCATGATGCGGCGTTTGTTTTCACGAGCACGGCGATGGTGTTCGATCATGTGCCTGATGGCCCGCATCACGTAAACGATGAGCGCACGGCGAAGGATGACTATGGGCGCTACAAGATTCGTTGCGAGGATGCGATTCGTGCGGTAAATCCTAAGTCGTGCGTAGCGCGCATCGGTTGGCAAATCGATATCGATGACGAAGGCCGCGCTCAGGGAAACAACATGCTCGCGGCGCTCGACGCAGAGCAAGCGCGCGATGGCCGCATTCGCGCGAGTACGCTTTGGCGGCCGGCGTGTTCGTTTATGAGCGATACAGCAGCGGCGCTGTTGAAACTCATTGAGCAACGCGTCGCAGGTACCGTGCATCTCGATAGCAATGCGACCGACGCGTTCGATTTTCATTCGCTGGTTCATGCATTAAAGCGAAGTTTTGGCCGCGACGATTGGCGCATCGAAGCGCACGAAGAGTACGTGCACGATCAACGATTGCTACCGTCCGATGATGCGGCGGTTCGTCTTCCGCCGCTCGTACAGCGGCTGCGTACGTAGTTTTACGGCGACGTCACGCTGCACAAAATTTAAGCACGTAATTCGGCGTAAACTACAAAGACTA
>JBOFBL010000587.1:0-1304 GCA_051645545.1 Casimicrobium sp.
TGATCCCAGGGTTTGCTGATGAAGCGGAACACTTCGCCGTCATTCACCGAGCCCACGATCGCGGCAAGATCCGAATAGCCAGTGAGCAAAATGCGCATCGTATTGGGTGAAAGTTCGCGCACTTTAGAGAGCAAATCGATGCCAAGCATTTCGGGCATACGCTGATCGCTCACGATCACCTGAATCGGATTGGCCGCAACGATTTGCAACGCTTGCTGACCGCTGGTTGCGGTGTACACGTCGTAGGTCGTCCGAAACATGATTTTCAGCAGATTGACGATACGCTCTTCGTCGTCGACGAACAGAACTTTGGCTTTTTCGGACATGATGGCTCCCTGGTTCTAGGAAACGTTGATTGAGTGGCTGCGAGGGTGCGCAGTTGCGTGAGGACTTGCATCGTTGTCGTCGGGCTCATGTACAGGCGTACATGTCGCCCAACGACGCATCGCACTGCATCCCTCTCGCCGACTCAATCCGCTTTTCCTTATGTTTAGTTACGACGCGAATTGAAGACGAGAATCGTCGATCGCGCTTTCGTCATCGTCGATGATGACGTTCGATTTGCGCTCCGCTGCCTGCACCGGCAGGTAGATCGAGAACATCGTGCCGACGCCCGGCTCGGTATCGACCGTGATCTTGCCGCCGTGCTCTTGAATAATCTTGTACGAAATCGATAAACCCATACCGGTGCCTTTGCCGATTTCTTTGGTGGTGAAAAACGGATCGAAAATCTTCGGCAGTACGTCGGCGGGAATACCTGAACCGTTATCCGCGATATCAATACGCACCTGATCTTCGCCAGCGCGTGAAGTACTTAGCGTGATACGCCCCGGCTCCGTGCGCCCCTCCGGCATTGCATGAACGGCGTTGGTGATGATGTTCAGGAACACTTGATTGATCTGCGAAGGCGAACACTTAATCTTTGGCACCGGAGAGAAGTCGCGCACGATTTCAACCTTGTTCTTGATCAAGTTTTTCGCAAGCAGCAGGGTGCTTTCTAAACCGTCGGCAACCGCAAAGTCGTCGATCTTCGCGCGATCGAGACGGCTGAAGTTCTTCAAGTTCTGCACGATCTCGGAGATTTGTTCGATGCCATGCAAACCATCTTTGACGAGCGTGCCCATTTCGCCGACCACGTTCGCTTCGTGTAAATCCTTCGATAGTACGGACACTTCTTCGAAGCGCTTGGTGACTACGCTGCGATCTTTCTCCGACGCTTGGATAAGCTGGGTGAACTCATAGCTTTGGGCGGCCAAATCCTTCATTGGCGAGAGTTGTTCGCGCAACACTTCAACCGTTCCTTT
>JBOFBL010000588.1:0-1399 GCA_051645545.1 Casimicrobium sp.
CCAAGCGTGACGATAGTGAGCAGGATATTAACGATCCATATCTTGAAATATTCACTACCCGTGCCGGTAAAGCGAAACGGCTGCGCGGGTAATTCGTCCTGTTGCGCAGCAGGGTTCGCAGTAGCGGGTGGCGCCGTGGGCGACGGCGACACAATGCCAGGCGAGCCAACTGCGCTTGCCTGAGCATTGGAAGAAACAGCTTGCCCCGGATTCGATTCGTTTGTCATTTACAGAATAGATAAGTAGTAACCCTTTCGTATTCTGCTTGAAGTCGCGGGATTTGTCTTTTGCGCGTGTTGCAGCGTCCGACGTATCAGTGTTGCGCAAACATATCGCGCATCAACATTTCAAGCGCCAAACGGCGCTTCAGCTCGTTTTCGTATTCCCACCACGCAAACGAATTGCGGCGATCCACGGGCGCGACATAGATGCTCGTTGGTCGCCGCGCCTTCATCGCGAAGGCACGCGTTTTGCCAACCGTCGTTGCGGCTGCAACGACGGGCATTGTTATCGAATTGTTATCCGATGTCGAGCGCGGAGATTCCACGCTCGTTAGGTGATGCTGCCCTATGCGTGCCTCATGCACGCGCGTGTTCGACAGCTTTGCCGCTGCCGTTGGTCGCTGCGGCACCTGTCGGCGTGCGCGACGAGGGATAACCGGCAAAAAGATTCGCCTGGTTATCGTTTTTAGTGTCGAGTGAGGCCACGTCACCGCTGACCACGCCACCTTCGGACACCAACAGCGAGCCGTAGCGAACCACACCGGTGACATGACCCGTACCGTGCACGATGAGCTTTTTGCGCGCGGTGAGATTTCCCGAGAACTTACCGTGAATCTCTGCGATATCGATACTCACGGTACCGTCGTACGAACCGCTCTGCAGAATTTCGAGCGTCTTGCTATCCATCGACGCTTCGACATGACCTTCGACTACGAGCGTGTCGCAATCATTGATCTCAGCGCCACGCAATTTGATGTTGGGGCCTACAGTGAGACGCGGTCCTACGCCTTGCGAATTCGCACTGGTGGACTGCGTGCCGCCCGATGCCGCGGTAGTGCTCGCGCTTCTGGATTCGCTCTCGCGCGGACTCGCACTCGTCGTCGGCAGCGACGTATGGTTGGTACTCACCGCAACGGCGGAGAGCGGCGCTGCATCGCCTTTCGGCGGGTACAACGGTGAATCGATCGACGGGCGCGTCGGGGCGGGTTCATCACGTCGTCCAAGAAAAGAATTTTTGAGCATCGAAGGCCTCCTCAAAAGTGCGCGCGAAACATTCGCGCGACACAACAACACTCCCCCGTTGCTGCAGGCAAGTTTCGCGTTCGCTTCATCGTTTTGGCGTCACACCGAAAGTGCGATGCTGCGTCCCGTCGATTGCGAAATTCACATGCAACTCG
>JBOFBL010000589.1:0-2647 GCA_051645545.1 Casimicrobium sp.
CCGGACACAAACTCTCGCATCTGACAAGCGGTTTGAATTTCAAACTCTCGAGCGCGCTTTCGCTCGATCTTTCGTTCGACTATCTGCAAGACGATATCGAATCGTATTGGGGCACGCCGCTCGTGCCGCTCGCCTTCGCAACCGAGGCGACGAATACGGTTACGGATAGCGCGGGCCGCGTACTCGATCGCCGCATAGCGCGCAACAACTACAACGTCGAAGACGGGCGCATGAAAGCCGATAGTGCCTGGGGACGCGCGCGGCTTACCTGGCAGCCGAATGCGCAATGGACGGTGCGCAATCAGCTCAACGTGTATTCAGCGGATCGCGATTGGCGCAACGCGGAAGGTGCGGTCTTCGTTGCGCCCAATCGCATCAACCGCGATTTGGTGAACATTACGCATGATCACGATGTATTGAGCAATCGGCTCGATGTCATGCACAAAGGAAAACTTTTCGGACTCGATAGCCGCACTGTGTTTGGCGTCGAATACGCGAAAACGGATTTCAGTTCTGAGCGACGCTTCTCCGATGGTTCGGCGGCGACAGTCGCGTACCTACAAGTGGATGCGCTAAATCCAATCGTTGGCCTCTACCCAACCGATCTAGCGCTTTTCACTGGCGCGGGAAATCGTACGAACTTCGGCACCGATATCGAAACGGTGTCTGTCTTCGCGGAGAACGCGATCAAGCTCATGCCCAATTTGAGCCTTGTCACCGGTCTGCGCACTGAGCGGATCGAGCTCGATCGCACCATCCGCGACTTGAATACGGGCACCTTCACTGCGTTTGGAAAATCTTATCGCCCGAACTCAGTGCGCGTGGGCGCAGTGTTTGATCTCTCGAAAGAGACAACCTTTTACGCGCAGTATGCAAACTCCGCCGCACCCGTTGGCACGTCGAACTTGTTGCTCTTATCGGCTGCCAACACGGCGTTCCCGTTAACGCGAGGTAAGCAATTCGAAATCGGTTTGAAGCAATCGATTGGTCGCGATTTTGACTGGACGCTCGCGCTGTACGACATCGAGCAAGACAATGTACTTTCGCGCGATGTTGCGAATCCTGCTGTCACCGTTAACAACGGCAAAATCGGTTCACGCGGCATCGAGCTCGCAGCCGCGTGGCGCGCGACTGATCGCTTGACCCTCTCGGGCAATCTTGCAGTGCTCAACGCCGAATTCAAAACACTGGTCGAAGCGGGCGGCGCTTCGCGCGTTGGTAACACGCCGCCAAACGTGCCAGAGAAAACC
The DNA here is from genome assembly GCA_051645545.1 of Casimicrobium sp. Lineage (GTDB taxonomy): Bacteria > Pseudomonadota > Gammaproteobacteria > Burkholderiales > Casimicrobiaceae > Casimicrobium. The sequence continues at coordinate 1,251 of JBOFBL010000589.1, forward strand.
GCAAACGCGTGGATCGACTATCGCTTCGCTGCGCTGCCGGTTTCTGTCGGCGCAGGTATGAACTGGGTCGACAAGCGTTTCGCGAATAACACAAACACGCTTGCGTTCAATAGCTACGCGACGGCTGATCTCTATGCAACCTGGAAGATAAAACCCGTCGACTTGACGCTTCGCCTGCGCAATGTCACCGACAAGTTCTACGCAAGCTGGACGGGCGCCAGCGCGAACAATCAAGTGATCGTCGGCGCGCCACGCACGTTTGAACTCACCGCGAAATTCGACTTTTAACCATGTTGCAAACCGTCGAGCTATGCAAGTCTTTCGGTGCAACGCAAGCACTCGATCGCGTTTCGTTGAATGTTCAACCCGGCGAGATTTATTGTCTGCTGGGTGCCAATGGCGCAGGCAAAACGACGCTCATCAATGTGTTTCTCAACTTCCTGGAGCCCACGTCGGGGCAAGCGCTGGTGGGTGGCAAAGTAGTCGCGCAAGAAGCCGCAGAAACGAAGCGTCTTCTGGCTTATATCCCCGAGCAAGTCATGCTTTACGGCGCATTAAGTGGCATCGAGAATTTGAAGTATTTTTCAGCCTTGGCCATAGGAAAAGAGACTTCCAAAGAAAGACTTGTATCGCTACTTATCGAGGCAGGTCTTGATGAGGCCGCCACGCAACGGCGCGTCTCAACGTACAGCAAAGGCATGCGCCAGAAGGTCGGCATCGCGATCGCGCTTGCCAAGGGCGCGAAGGCGCTCTTGCTCGACGAGCCAACCTCGAGCCTCGATCCGAAAGCCTCTGCGGAATTCTCGCAACTGTTGCGCAATGCGCGCGACGCGGGGGTTGCAATTCTCGCGACCACACATGATCTCTTTCATGCGAAGCAAACAGGTAGCCGCATCGGCATCATGAAGCAGGGAAAGCTCGTTGAAGAAGTGAAAGCGAGCGAGCTGTCGCACACCGATCTCGAATCACTCTACCTTGCCCACATGCGATGAGTCCCGTTCGTCGAATCGCGCAGCGCGAATTGCTGGAACTTTGGCGCGACGGTCGTTTGCTTGTCGCCGCAGCCTTGATGCTCGCGCTTATCGCGACTGCACTCGCTGTCGGTTGGCAACATCAGCGCACCTATGAATCGGAGCGACGAGCCGCACAAGCGCTCGACTACGATGATTGGCTCAAGCAAACGCGACGTCATCCGCATGATGCAGCTCATCAAGGGCTTCATGTGTTCAAACCACTACCGGCGCTTGCGGTGATCGAGCCAGGCATCACCCCGTATGCCGGTGGCACGCAATGGCTGCAAGCTCATCGTCAGACCGAGCCGCGCTTTCGCCCCGCGCAAGATGCGACGGGTCTCCAGCGATTCGGCGCGCTTTCGATTGCGTGGGTGTTGCAGGTGT
>JBOFBL010000590.1:0-4037 GCA_051645545.1 Casimicrobium sp.
CTTCGCGCTGACATTACGTTGCAATGACGTTGGCGATACGAACACCTTTGGCGCGTTCATGACGCGGATGAGGATGCTGGCTTTGGATCGATTTGAATTTGACCCAATCCGTTTTCAAATGTCCCCCGGACATTTGAAAAACGATTGGTGCCCGAGACCGGAATCGAACCGGTACGCCCGCTATTCACGAAGCGGCGGATTTTAAGTCCGCTGTGTCTACCTATTTCACCACTCGGGCCTCGAGTGTTTTTATCGATTTGCGTCGCAGTTAGCGACTAAATCAAATCAAATTCTAAGCTGCCTTGCTTGCCTGATTAAAAATTAGGCAACTGCAAACCACCCCAACAAAAAGAGCGCAGGCGCTTTGCCGCTAACGTTTTCAACGTCTTTGGCGTTCCATGCGCCGACCGGTTTTGCGACGACGCGCTCGCCTTCGCTCGCCAGATTCTGGGCAACACATAGCACCACATCTCCCGCGATTTGTTTGCGAATCGCCTCCATGATGGCCGCGTTCCGATACGGTGTTTCGATGAAGGCTTGTGTTGCACCACTCGTTTTTACAGCGCGTTCGAGCTGTTTGAGTGTTGCATCGCGCGCATCGGCCTTTGCGGGCAGGTAGCCGTGAAACGTGATGTGTTGGCCGTTTAAGCCGCTTGCCATGAGCCCGAGCAGGAGCGAAGAAGGGCCAACGAGCGGAACGACGGCGATATTCGCTTGATGGGCTGCCGCAACGAATGCCGCGCCGGGATCGGCCATGCCGGGGCAGCCGGCGTCCGAGAGCACGCCGACGTCATGTCCCGCTTTGAGCCACGCGAGGCATTGTGCGATTGCCGTATTTTCGGCGCGTGAGTCCGCGCCAGCGTCCGCGCAGGCATACATGTGTACGTCAGCGATCGTGCGCTCGTGCGAGAGTGTTTTGAGGAAGGCGCGCGCGACTTTTGGGGTTTCGACAATGAAGTGATTGATGCGTTTCGCGTGTTTGATCGTGCGCGCGGGAAGCACATCGTCGGGGGCGGCGATGCCTAGGAGGTTGGGGATGAGGTAGAGCGTGCCAGGCATATTGCTCCCTCGCCCTGGGGGAGAGGGTTGGGGTGAGGGTGGTTGATTGGGAGTTTAGTGGGCGGATTGAACACGTCGCGTGTTTTGTTTTTTCGGGTTCGAGGAGCCGACACCCTCTCCCTAGCCCTCTCCCCCAGGGCGAGGGAACACGTGCACCTCACGCAAAAAATCAATCAAACGAATTAGCGGCAAACCAATAATCGCCGTCGGGTCGTCGCTTTTGATTGCCGAGAGCAGGGCGATACCCGAGGTTTCGACTTTCACTGCGCCTGCGGCATCGAAGGGCTTTTCTTGTTCCAGGTAGCGTACGAGTTCATCGTCCGCTAAGTCGCGATAGGTGATTGTCGTTGGCACGACGTCGACGCGCGGTGGTTCATTCGGCGCCACCACCGCGAGCGCGGTGTAGCAGATCAATTCGCGACCTTGGCAGCGTTTGAGCTGCGCGAATGCGGTTGCAAAATCGCCAGGCTTCGAGAGTGCTTCGCCATCAAGATCGAGCACTTGATCGGATCCGATGACGACCGCGCTCGGGTACGTACGCGCGACGTGTTCGGCTTTTTCGAGTGCAAGGCGACGACAGTTTGCAAGCGGCGATTCGCCGGCGCGTTGTGTCTCGTCGATGTTCGGCGCGATGCATTCGAAGGGCAGCCCGAGCCGGGCGAGCAATTCGCGACGATACTTGGACGTGGAGGCAAGAATGAGCACGGAGAGATTCGGGGTCAGTTTTTGCTTTGAGCTTTTCTAATGAATTCCCAATTTTATTGGGCGTAAATCGGTATAAATATTTTTATTGATATATGTGTTTATCGGCATAAACGCCCAATAAATTTGGGCGATAATCAATCGTGCTGGTAGAAACTAAGTCTTTCACTCGAAATCCATCTAAAACACGGCGAAAGCACATTCCGGGCTATAATACCGGGCTTTCCTGAAGCGTTGTTAAACCTTTGTCAGCAAAGCGAACCGATGCAAGAAAACGTTGCGGACAACGCCAAAGCGGCCGACTGGAAGTTCAAGCAATCGGCGGGACAGTTTGCGCGAACAGGTTACGCGATTCACGGCGCGCTTGATGCAAGCCTGTTATCGCGGGTGATCGAAGACGGCAACACCGCAAGTGATGTTTACGGCTCGATCGAGGCTTTGATTGCGAACGACAAATCGCGGCCGGGTTTTACGGTCAATGTCGAAGGGCAACTCGGGCTCACGTGCCAATCCTGTGGCGCGGGGTTTACGTGGCCGGTCGATGCGATGACGACGATCTATGTCGCTCGCGACGCGGCGGAGTTAGACGCTTGGGAAGATGAGAGTTTTGAGAGCCTCGAGGCCAATGAAAAAACCTCGGCGCTGGAGTTGGTAGAAGACGAATTGTTACTGGCGATTCCGTATGTGCCGCGCTGCGAAAAATGTAGCGCCGACAGCGCGCCAAAGACGATCGAGTTCAACTGACAAAGCAGTTTGTGAATTTAATTGAATATTGACTAGTTAGGAACCCATCATGGCCGTTCAACAAAACAAAAAATCTCCATCGAAGCGCGGCATGCATCGTGCGCACGACTTCATCAAGCCGACGCACCTCGCGATCGAGCCAACGACGGGCGAAATCCATCGCCGTCACCACATCAGCCCAACCGGTTTCTACCGTGGCAAAAAAGTGGTTGAGACGAAGGCTGGCGAGTAACATCTACGTTGTCACACGCGTCGAGCATCATGTGACTCACTCGCTCGACGCAAGATTCGTTAGTTTTATAGGTTAGTTTCTGGGAGACGCGTGTGTCCGCAGCGGTCACGGCGGCGACAATAGCCGCAACTACAGCCGCTAACGCTGCGATCATCGCGGCGACGGGCACGCCTTCCACAAAACCTCCCTCCGCTTCGCGTATTCGCATCGCCATCGACGTTGAAGGTGGCGATCACGGCGCAGCTGTCACGCTCGCCGCCGCGAACGAATTTCTCACCGATCATCCAGATGTCGAACTCGTTCTAGTCGGGCTCGACGCTTCGCTCGCGCGCGCCGATTCGAAGATACGCGTCGAACACAAATCGCGTATTCACAAAATCGTCGCGACCGAAGTCGTCGCGATGGATGAATCGCCCGCACTCGCGCTTAAGAATAAAAAACAATCGTCGATGCGCCTTGCGATCAACTCGGTCAAAGAAGGTGCGGCTGACGCGTGCGTGAGCGCAGGCAACACCGGCGCATTGATGGCCACTGCGCGCTTTGTACTAAAAACATTGCCCGGCATCGATCGACCCGCGATCGCTTCAGTCATGCCCACGCACACGGGCGACAGCGCGGCGGGCGATGGTGGCGCGGTGATGCTCGATCTTGGCGCGAATTCCGATTGCTCCGCAGAGCACTTAAAGCAATTCGCAATCATGGGCTCGGCGCTTGCCTCCGCGCTCACCGACAAAGTGCGCCCAACGGTGGGCTTGCTCAACATCGGCGAAGAGGACATGAAGGGCAATGAGCTCGTCAAGGCCGCTGCCGAATTGATTCGTGCAACCGATTTGAATTTCATCGGGAATGTCGAAGGCACCGATGTTTACAAAGGCAAGGCCGACGTCGTTGTTTGCGATGGTTTTGTTGGCAACATCGCGCTCAAATCGTCGGAAGGCGCCGTGAAACTCATGGTGCAGATGCTGCGCGAAGAGCTCACGCGCGATTGGTCATCGAAATTGATCGCGGCGATTGCGATGCCCGTGTTGAAGCGTTTCAAAAAACGCGTCGATCCCTCGCGCTACAACGGCGCGACCTTGCTCGGCTTGCGTGGCATCGTGGTGAAAAGTCACGGCGGCGCCGACGCGCTCGGCTTCAAGACCGCCATCGAGCGTGCGTACACCGAAGCGAAACACAACTTGATTGCCGAATTGGCGGAGCGAGTTGCGGTGTTGAATCGCGAATAGCCGGTTCGCCCTCGTGTAGGAGCGGCTCTGCCGCGACCAATCGTTGAATACACCGGACGTCCTGGTTGAGCTTG
>JBOFBL010000591.1:0-26617 GCA_051645545.1 Casimicrobium sp.
TTCGACCGCTCGCTACCAACTCCACTAACTGCTGCCTAAATTCCACTGGGTACGGCGGTCTGGACTTCCTCTTCTCTTCGCTCATCTCGGACTCCTTTATCTACATCATAAAAGTGTCCGTCTAATCGGGGGAAAATCAAAATCAGGTTCGAGTTACAACTGGTTCCGGTGAAGAAAGGAACGCGCGTCGAGTCGAGCGCAATCGTCATCGGGTTTTCGTCGACGGGTGTTCCTGAGACGCTAAAAGTCAATCGACCCGCACCCGTATCCAATTTTCCGGCCTGCAATTGAAAAGTCAGTCCGTTAATGGTGAAAGACGGTCCTGGACTGTAGACACCACCGTTGGGCTCGAAGATTCGCTATATCCCGCTACATTCGGCGAGCCTCGTGGCGATCGATGCGTATCTTGCGCATGCGGGGCATCGTGACGAGCCAAAAGGGGCTCTCTTCCGCACGCTCGGACGCAACATGCTCGGCTACGACGCGTCAGGCCGCGACAACACGAAATGGGCGATCACGCCCGATGGGGTGTATCGAGAGATTAAGCGCTATGCGAGGGGGCTCGGCATTGAAGTGCAGGGCTTCGGGGCGCATGCGCTGCGCGCAACAGCGGCTACGAATGCGCTGCTCCACGAGGCCGATCTCGCGAAAGTGCAAGAGATGCTCGGACACGCCAATATTTCGACAACAAAACTCTATGATCGGCGTAATTCGCGACCCGTGGATAGTGCGGTGTTTCGCGTACGGTACTAGGAGTCAATCCGCTACTTTTTTGCACTGAAATCGCGATCACTCTCTATCGCGAAAATCGACACCCGCTCTCACGCAGGTGATCTGCTGCAATCAACGGAATTGCTAATAATCCGTTTACGGCATACTTGTTCGCGCAGTCTGCGCGTTTTGCATTGGCGACGTCACGACCAAGTCTCTCAGATTCACGCGGGGATGGTGCGATCGATTCTGGTACGGTAGGTGCTCGAGAGTGAATGAGATCTCTAATGCTCGATCTGTTGTACAGCGGCGAGAATTCGGTGGTCTTTTTGCTGTCATTATTGACACTGGGTTCAGATGGACTTTCTTCAACTTGAATCGGTGTCGGTGAAGCAGTCGCGTGGTTGGGGGGCGTTTGCGGTTCGGGCTGCGCAATCGAATCAACCGATGTCTTGATGGCCGGTGACGAGTTAGGCCATGTCAATTTCGACGGCATCTCTACATTTTGTTTGCTCTCTCGCGTAGATTCGCGCCGAGGTTGTTTCCGCTCGCCTTCGGATTTCGGCAGTTGACTAGGTTGCATTACTCTCGTGTCACGCGACGGCTGTAAGGTCAACGACGCATACATTCGTGGGCTGTTTGTGCTGCTCGGTCGTATTGGCAAAAGCACTTTCATCAGAAAAAACAAAAACGCAATGTGCAACAAAATTGCAATCGCGAAAGAAGTTAAACCCGTGGAATAGTCTGTTGATTTCATCGAACTAACCACACGTCCTTTGGGTTGATACGCGTGTGTTGTTAAAGCAAGCATGCTAAATTGCTCGCAACACCAATGACACGTTGTGCCCGCCAAACGCAAAGGAATTTGATAAACAAGTACTACCTGGAGGTATAGCACTAGGGTCGCCGACTATATGTTGAATTTGATCGCACTTTGGATCTACGGATTTCAGTCCAAAAGTTGGTGGCGCACACTGGGCAACAAGTGTTGCGATACTCAGTATTGCCTCCAACGTACCCGCAGCTCCTAAAGTGTGTCCATGAATCGACTTTGTCGAACTCACCAGTGTCTTGCGCGAAAAAACCGCCGCGAGCGACTCCGCCTCAGCAATATCTCCAGCCACGGTACCGGTAGCGTGAGCATTGACATAGGCTATCTGGTCACTTGGTATTCCAGCGTCGCGCAGAGCAAGCCTCATTGCAGAAATTTGCGCGTCCCTTGAAGGAGCTGTCATATGAGCGGCATCGCTCGTTTCTCCGCAACCTAGTATCTCTGCAATCGGCTCATGCCCGCGTGCTCGCACAGAGTCTAAGTCTTCAATTATCAGAGTTGCCGCACATTCCGCTAAAGCTAGTCCTGTGCGATACTGACTAAACGGTACACAGCCGACGTCCTCACCCTCCACACACGAGTCTGATGAGGCATAAACCCTCATCGCTAGCCACGCGTCAATCATTGGTTTTGAAAGCGGCGTATCCGCGCCACAAACTATCGCGGCTGTGCAAACCCCCGCACGAATATCCCGAACGGCCGAAGCGATGGCAACTCCAGAAGATGCGCATGCCATTGCAAATGTACGCGCTGGGCCTTGGATACCAAACCTGATAGAGATCTCTGCCGCTATGCCATTATGCAATCCGCGAACTACGGTTAGCGGATAGGTGGTAACTTCAGGTAGTTGCCAATTGGCGAATGCTGCTTCAATCGAATGGATAGGGCCAACGCCAGTACCAACAAACACAGACATTGACTTACGAAAATCTACTTTTTCTGCACTCAATAAATTAGCGTTGTTAAGTGCCGCTTCGGTTGCGCTGCGCGAAAGCAAAACACTGCGATCTTCAGTAATAAAACCATGCCTGCGCGGTTCGCTGGCCAGTTTTGGTACCCGAGCCATGAGTACTTTGCGGACTTTGCCAGCCTTGTTTTCAAAGTCTTCATTCACTAAGGCGCTTCGTGGATTCCCTATTAGCTCGATGACAGATCGAAGGTCACTGCCAATAGGTGACTGCAAGCCAAGTCCCGAAACAACAACACGCCTCATGCGTCATTTTTGCTCGTCACAAGCTTTGCAAGCGCTTCTAGCGAGGTGATCTTCTGCAAATCATCATCCGAAAATTTAATGGAGAACTCGTTTTCAACAACCCATGCAAGATCGACCATATCGAGCGAATCTAATCCAATCTCATGCATGTTTTTTCCTTGATAACCGTCAAGATTTACAGCGGGAAAATGCTCCTTAACTAACTCCAATATTCGTTGTGATGCTTCATGAATCGCGGTATCGGGGCTGACCATAGCTTGTCACCCTCCATGAACAGGAATTGAGTAGGTTGGTAGTTTGGGTGAGAACGTTGCAACACATTCCCGTCTTTGCCAAGACGGATCAAATGAAATCGCAATGGAGTTGGTTTTCCCATTTGACTCAAACAACTCAATCCTTTGCCCCTCGCAAGCAACCTCAACTGACGGTCTCTGTGCATCGACAAAAACGAAAACTATTGCAGTCTTTGGGGGCACCCAGCGGAAGAAAAGCTTACGTTCCGCAGCAGTAACCTCGCGTAATGCTTCAAAGTAATAACCTAGTGAGACGGATGCCGTAGACGGGTTCCGAACTTCTATGCGCGCCTCTCGCTGGAATTTTCCGACGTCTTGGTTCATGACGAAATCGGCGCGTTCTTCAAAAGCGATGCGATTGATCGGAATTCGCAAGCGCCAATCGTTACGAATCTCAACAGCGGACACAATCGTCTCACCTTGCACGTTCAGCTTAACATCAGAGTGCTTCAAATTCACGCTTTCTCGAGGTCGCAAGTACAACGCTAAGTCAATTTTGGAAGTACTTGGTAACGTTGCAAAATCTGTCAATAACGTATAGGCTTTCGCATAGGTGAACACACCATCAACCGATTTTGCAGAAACTTCTAACCGTTCTAGTCGCGTCGGCTCTCCTGCTTGCTCTATTGGAGAGGTTTGTGCGAGGAGTTCTGAATTCAAGGTGAGACAAAGCCCACACAAAGCGACAAAGTGGTTACGACTCATTTAGGTAAAACGACCTTCCTAATCAAAAATTGAAGCCCACGTTCAATCGCAGTACCATTTGATAATTGAGGCTCAAAATTGACGCGCAAGAGCTTCGGTGACTGGACTTCGCTGTAAGTAGCGGCTCTACTAAGCGCTTCGAAAAGCCCTCCAATTCTATCGGCTAGATTCAATTCAACACACTTCGCGCCGGTCACGATCGACGAAAGCAAATCAATGTCTGTTGCTTGCAACGCAGCTTGTGGGCGTTTGAGCCTGATCCATTCGACAAAGTGACTAGCGGTTTCGTCGAGCGTGTTTTGTATGGCTTGCATTTGTTCGCTTGTTATCCTCTCCGTTGGAGCGGCTGCTGCCTTATGCAAGCCGCTGCTGAACGTTCGAATATCAAGCCCGATCCGCTCTGCTAAATCAGCAATAGAAAAATATTGGCGTACGGCTCCTACACTTCCGAGTAGCGCACTTTGGGTAACGACCACTTCATCACACGTAAGGGCTACGTAAAATGCCGCTGAAAGAGCTTGTTCGGTTACAACACAAATCAGTGGAATAGACAGTTCACGCTTCACGTATTCCAAGGCCTCTGCGAACGACTGCGCGGCCCCTAAGCTACCGCCACTACTATTTAATCTCAGAAGCACCGCACAAATCGATTTGCTCGGTAAGTCCATGTCCCTCAGTGTATACAACAAAGACTCGACGCGCGTTTCCGAAAGTGATCCAGTAAATTCGATTTGCAAAATTTGTGAACGTCTACCACGCGCGTTCACTACAAATCTATTCTTTAGCATAAGAAAATCTGCGATATGCCAACGTACGCCATGATTCCCAGCTGCTGGGTGAATCAAAAATCACTTTTGAAAAGTATTCTGCTACCGCCTGCGCGCCCGCAGAAATCCTGACATCTAACGACGCAGAGGGGTCTGTCACTATCGCTTTTCCGAATACAACTCGAAAACGATTGGTGTCCGCGCTCCATTCAACATGAACCGGCAAGATTGGCGTATCGCATTTCGCAGCAATCGCGTACAACCCGGCTGGAAACGCAGTACGTTCCCCAAGAAACTCACAGAAAACTGCGGGACTTTCATGATTTACGTTATCGATCATACATGCAACAATTTTTCGGGCTCGCACTGCGCCAAGAAAATCCAAGCCTGATCGCGGTTTCCAAAGCTCAATTCGTTCAAGTAAGTGGGTCGTTGCTAATGTTTGCAATTTTCGAAAGAACTTTTCTTCTGAATCGCCTAGCGGAGGTTGTGCGACCACCATCGTCTGCAACTCTGTATTGATAGCTAAGTTTCTCGCGTCTGCAAATAGCGCGATGTAAAAACAAGAGAAATGCGATGACGCTAGGATTGCACCACGCCCGAGGCTTAGCGCAGCGGTAAGTTCCTCAGCACCCTCCATGATTGTTTTTTGTTTGTATTTCTTTTCGATCACATAACCTGGCTGCATTCCAAGGTCGCAGGTGACGACACAGTAATGGAACGATGTTCGAGTTGCGTGCAACGCAATTTGCAATCGGCCCCACCAACTCGTACTTGGAAATACTTGCTTAATTGACGACCAAACACTTGATCGGCATCGATCTGTATCGAACGCAAAAAAAATGGAGGCGATTACACAAATCAATGAACGTCTCAATGGCTGCGGCGCTTTAGCGCAGATCACGGTTAGTAATTTATGATTCTGAAAAAGCTGCATAAAAAAGCGACCTTACGGTCGCCTCATTAGCTCATCTCATGAGATGAGCTTAAAAAGAATAACAAGTAGTTTCTACAGGCTTGAACGGTTCAAACGGTCCCGATAGGACGGGCGTTTTTGGCGCTTTATCAGCACCTGGCTTTACAAATTTCACTACTGATCGTGAACCCGACAAAACGTTAGTCGTTGGAACAATGTTCTTTTCATTTTTCAACATTTCACATAACTCCTATGGTGAATCGAGGATATAGCATTTTCGAGTTGAATCGATCACGCTAATTTAATTCTCTCATCGTCTTCTCGCAAAGACAAATGATTTTCCGTCCTTCGCTACTAGTGCTCGCTTAGCTGAGCTGCTTTTGACGCGCACCCCCTCTTGAATCAGTTCCACAAGCCCGATCCGACCCTGTCGGCCGATGCGCAAGACAAGCGGAGCGTCATTGCGATCAACAAAAACGATTGGGATCAATGGCTGCACGGCAGCCATGACGAAGCGCTTGCGCTGCTCACGCTGCCCGACATGTCGGTCTTTACGCATGGGGCCGAAGATCCTGCGAAACAGACGACGCAGCTAACGATCCCGCACCCGCCGATGTCGGTGTTGCCGATGATGTAATGACGGTGGCCAGGGCCTCGGAGTCCCCTCCTTTCCGGGCAACCCTGTCCACGAACAACCCCGCACGCTGCGCGCTTGCACGCGACGCAGCATCGATCGCCGCTTGCATCGCCTGCGCGTCGAGCGGCTTACAGAGCCACATCTGCGCAAAGTAATCATGTCGGGCGTTGCGCGTGATGCCACGGGTGACAAGCTCCATGCCGCGAAACAACAAGCCCCGTGAGTCCAAACGCACCAGATAGGCCGCGTCAAGCGAGGGAATCACATGCTGCGCGCTGCCGTTCGAGGACAAGAGCACCGCCCGAAACCGTCGCTGGGCTTTCATGTCATGCGGCGGAATGTAGGGCTGAAACAAGAGATGCCCGTGATACGAGCGCTCGGCGCGCACCCGCTCCGGGTCGCGCGCGAGGCCGCGATCGTAGAGTTTGTAGACTTCGCAAAACACTGTACTAATATACAGACTCGCATTAGGCTCCCTCCCGAACGGCGATCGCTGCACGGTAGCTCACACGCGATCTACTTGCGCCACTCGGCATGCTTGCTGATGACGCAGCGCACGCTCGCGTACTCCATCTTGATCACACCGCCAGCGTAGCCCTCGCTGCGCTGGGTCGCGATGTCGGCCACCCGACACAAACTCATCGCCATGTGCTCGATCCGCGAGGGGTTACCGCCCAACGGCACGACGCTGCGCCCGAGCAAGACCTGTCCGTTCTTGCACTCCTTTTCGACAAAGGTATGGGTGTCAATCCGCATGCTGCGATCTTCGGTATCGCCCACGTCACACACCGAGTCGTCGGTGATCGCTCCGCCGCGCGAGGCCGCTTGTGTCACAGGAACCATCGCCGCCATCAGACAAACCACTGCGCCTGCGATAACGCCGGTCGCTAACGCTAACTTTTTGTACTGTGATCGCTGCATTGGCCCTACCCTTTCATGTTCGTGTTGCCTTGGTTGAAACGGAACGTCATGCCCAGCGTGGCGCATCAAGCGCAAGTCGGCACACCCTAAATTGTGACTTAAACGCGGCTGACTTAAAAGCATCATTTGCGGAGACTCCTCCGCCATGCCCAGCGCCGCAAATCGAGCAAAAACAAACCCCCGCGCTGCCCCACTGCCCGAACAGTCCGCCCGTGCGGTGCTCGCGGTCAATCTCATCAAACTCAGAAACGAACGTGGCTGGTCGCAAGAAGAGCTCGCCTTCGAGTGCGGGCTACACCGCACTTTTGTGGCGCATGTCGAACGTCAAAAACGCAATATTTCGATCGACAATATCGAGCGGCTGGCAAAGGCACTTTCGGTGCCGACCGATGCGCTCTTGACGCCCTGATGCCAGCGACATTGGGCATCGGTCAGCCAACTACTGTGATCGCAGCGGATCGTTTTGAGCGCGCGCGCCGCGCATGCCGTAGGCGGGTTTTAGTGGGATCGCTGGGCCACATTCAGTAGAAAAGCCGCGCGCCCTAGCCAGCTCGATGCGCCGTTTTGTGGGAGATTTCGCATCCGATTTTGGTTGAATATTGCGTCGCGAATGCCAAAAAAAACGGTCACGCGAACCGCACTTTTTATTGCCGGGTTCGGTCGCGATTGATCGGCAGAGACCGCGTCACGGGCGTGATTTAACGCATGCACTGCCTGCGCGAAGCCCTCGTGCTGCATCGCCGCGCACGATCGCGCGCTTCACAAACTTGGCGGCAAATCATCCCGCGCCAGCGCCTCATTTTCCGCAAATGTCTCCGCCGCCGTTTTTGAGGTGAATTCGCCCCAATGACGCTAATGCTGACGACGCTGTCTTACCGATTTAATGCGTTTTTTGGCATTAAATCAATGAGTTACACGCCTTAACCGCAAAAAACGTTTAACGCTTAAAAAATAGGCGTTTAACGCACATACCCCGCATCCAATGGGGCTTCCAGCGCTTTACACCAGAGGTGCGTATTGTGCGTCACGAATGCAGGGGGTCAGGGGACTCCCCTGACGGCTGCCCAACTCGCTCCCCGCTTCGCGTATCGTCGCTGACTTCCCCCGCATCCCGGTGCACGCTCGCCATGCGATCGATGCTAAAAAACGCGCTCACTTTCGCTTGGAATTTCTCGCAACTTTGGGGACTCGGTTTACAAAAAAAGTAGTCCACGGCGCAGAAGAATCTCAGGCGGTTCGCGTTCCCTCTTCTTCTCCCTGATCGCGCGTTCCCTGAACGGCTTTACGCGATACTTCGCGCTTCGCTTCGTAAAAGAAATCAAAAAAGAATCGCGCGATGTTTACCGAATCTTTGCCCCGTTATTTGCTCAGGTTTTATTTCACAGTGGGTACTTTTTTTGTGCGATTTCCGTGCGACTTCTTTCGCCGGTTTCACAAAAAAAGTCGTGCACGTTGTGCCCGAGATTCGTTCGGGCATTGAATCGCGCTAGCGTGAATTCGGCGGCGCCTGCGGTGCTTTGAGCACCTGCGCCGTGTCCCGTTTCGCGCGCTCGATCGCAAGGCTCGTCGCACGCGGATCGCGGGCTTCCACGATGTCGTAGAGCATGTGATAGCTCGCGAACATCGCTTCCATGAGTTCGACGGGAACACTGCCGTTGGCGGCCGGTGACGACCGCCGCACTAATTCGGGCAGCTCGGTTTTAGCCCAATCTTTGACCGCCTCTTTCGACAAGAAATCGAGCATGTGCGCCCGAATATAGGCATTCACATTCATTCGCTTTTGACCGGCCAGTTCGCGCAAAAACTCGAAGTCCTCAACCGGCAATCGGATCGTGAGCGTCGTGCTAGCGCGGCCTTTGTTGATGTTCGTTCTCATCGAAATCGGGATGCGTTTGTAAGGTTGAATGGATGGCGGAGTACGCTGAGTTTTTGGCACTCAATTTATATGTTGTATACCATAATAACCGCGCTAACCTATTGTTTTACAAGTACTTTTATAAGTACAAAGTTTGTGTTGGTAAACACCTTCAAGTTTTATTGTACACAGCTATAACCTTTATATAGCCTGCGTTACAGCGCCGCAACGGTAGTTGCGTACTGTTCGTGTATTTATTGGCAAAGGGGTCAAGGGGACGCCCCTTGCACACCTGCTCACTTCTGCGGCTTGGTTCGGGTTGCCTGGGCGGTGCGCGATTTCGGGTTTTAGCGCGAGCGCGGCCGATGGCGCTCGCGCCCGTTTGCTTGCTTCCGACTGCCCGCATCGGCTTTCTACGTTTGCGCGATTTCGCCCTCTTCCACTGAACGAGCTTCGCCCCGATCGCGCCGCGACTTATCTGCGCTTGCGCGTCGCACTAATCTCCCAAAAAAGTGACGCGTGTCAGCTAGACCCGACGATCGTGAACACCGATCCTATGCCTAGCGCGAGTTCGCACTTTCCTCGATTTTGCAAAACCGCTTTACTCGAATCCACCGCGAAAAACTCGCTGTATCGATCACAAAGGAGAATCCCATGAAACGCCCAAATCGAAAACCACCTCCAAACCGAACACCCGACACCCCCGCGCTGGCCACGCGGCTCGCTCAAGTGCTGACGTTGCTCACTGCGGTGATTTCACTGGTGGCTGCGCTCATGAAGCTGCTCGGGTTTTGAGGCGTTCTGGTCTTTTCCGCACGCTCGAAGAAAACCGCGCTTCGCGCCATTCGCGGCGAATCGTCGTGGCCGCCTTCGCGCGGTTGCAGCGGTTCGATCGAGCGCCGATCGGTGAGCTCGATGCGCTCGCCTTTCCAAAAAAAACGCAAACGCGCGATTCAGACAGCCCTACCTAAGATGTCCATTTCGCCGCTTTGAGGTTCCACGAGATCCCGACCGCCCGAGCGCGTTAAGTACATCCGCCGCTCCGTTGCTACTCGCGCCCCAAGACGGACAGGGGGACGGGCACCGTCCCCGCGCGGGGGCGAGGGCCGGGCTGTAGCGTAAGCGGGGGCCCTTCAAAGCCCTCACTTTTAGTCTGTCACAGCACTTTGTTTGAAGTTGTGAGCGTAGCGATCAAAAACAAATTGATTCATGAAATAAATTCATGATAAGTCACATAATCATGCATGCTATTATTTGTGCGCAAAACGAACCTTCGCAGCGCTCATTCACGACCCACCTCACCTAACGACCCCATAAGCCGTGCCCGATCAAGCACTTAGCAGCACTACCCTGGCGCTAGGCGATCGTCGCCGGATCGCGGCATCGCACTTTGCGTTTCTACGCGGCTGGGTTCATGGACTGCCGCTCGCTGAGTTGGGCGAGCGCTACCTCGCCTCAGGGCTCGATTTGCGGGTGGTCAAGTCCGAGCTCAAATGGCTGCGTACCGAACTGATCGCCATGGCTGCACGCAGCCCCCGGCCAGAGCTTGCCGCCCTGCTCCGTCGATCGCCTAGAAGCGATACAGACGCCGCAACTGCTGCCCCCACGCTCCCTACACTCGACGAATTTGCTGCACGATTTCCCGATGGGTTTTATTCGCAAGCGGAGCTAGAAGCCCTCTTCTCTGAGGAATTCACGGCGCGTCTCACCCCCGCGCAACGCCGACGCAACCGCCTTGCCGCACGACAGCTTGACGCCCTCAGCTACCTTGAGCCCGTGGTCACGGTGCCACCGCAACCCGACGATGGGGTGAGCGCCTGGTTTGCGCCCAATCTTGCCGCTCGATTGACACAGGCGGGTCTGCGTCGCCTGTCAGATATTCAAGGGGTTTACCGATCGCGCGGAGCTCGCTGGTGGACGCTCGTGCCTCGCCTCGGCGCAAAAGGCGCCGCCGCCATTGCACACTGGTGGGCGCTGCACAGCTACTCACTTGGCGAATTACAGGCGTTTCGACGAGATGCAAGCGCTCACATTCAAGTGCCCCAACCAGCTGTAGCAAAGCCGTCTGATGACAGAGCGTTCGGTGACGCGCTGAGTCCGCTTGAACATCTACATATCCCAGCGTTGCTCTCCGGCCGCGATGGCAGCAATCGACAAAGCAAGGAGCGCTGTAAGCTCGCTGCCGACAACGACTACGATGCCATTCTCGCGTGGCTATCGACCCGTCCGACAGGCTCGGCGACCTGGCGCAGCTATCGCAAAGAGGCAGAGCGGTTCTTGCTGTGGGCCATTGTGGCAAAACGGAAAGCGTTTTCGTCGCTGAATACTGAGGATTGCATCGTGTATCGCGACTTCTTGCAGGATCCGCAACCCAGTGAACGCTGGATCGGGCCACCGGCCGCGCCGCGCTGGAGCCTGCAATGGCGGCCATTCTGCGGGCCTCTGAGTCGATCCAGCACGCAACACGCACAAACCGTATTGCGACTTCTGTGCGAATGGCTGACCCGGCAGCGCTACTTGGACAGTAGTCCCTGGGACGGGGTGCCTATGATCGCCGCTCAGCGCATCCGTATACAGACTTCGCGCGCATTCACTGCCGCGCAATGGGAAACCGTCCGGAAGGGCTTGACGAACCTATCCCCCTCCCCCACACACCGGCGCTTGCAGTTCATGGTGTCGTTTCTTTATTCGACGGGATTGCGACTCAGCGAGCTTGCTAGCGCGCGGCTACGCCAGCTCGAATATGATGCAGATACGGGCGGCTGGTCGCTGCACGTGCTTGGCAAGGGGCTTGTTGCAAGGGAGATTCCGCTCGCGAGCGACACCGTCGAGCAACTACGCGACAACTTGATGCAGAGCTACCCCGAAGCGCATCTCGACATCGATCCATCGCTCGAAGCGTTGATTGAGCGACTCGATCTAGACACCGCGTTGATTCGAACGATCGATCCACGACGCGATCCGGAGCAACCGGTGAGCCACTCCACCGTGTACAAAGCGCTAAAAGCCTTTTTCTCAGCGATCGCCAATGGCGACTCACTGACCAATGCACGTGAGCGCAAGCGTTTTGTCGACGCCAGCACCCACTGGCTGCGCCATACCTTTGCAAGTCATGCGCTCGCCGACGGCATGTCGCTCGACGTGGTTCGCGACGTATTGGGTCATGCGAGTATCGCAACCACAAGCCTCTATTTATCGGCCGAACGTAAACGCAAAGCCGAACAAATGCAGCAGTTAGTCCATGCCAGAGCCACCAGGCGCAGCCCGCCATCGTATGGACGCATCTGAGCAACATAGCCAGAATCTCTACACCTTTCACTTTTCCATGGAAAAGTGAATCTTATGCCTCGGCAAAACACAATTCCTTCCGATCTCCTCGACAGATCCGACAGCCGTTTCGGAATATTAATGATGAGTCAAATACAAAATGTCGATCGCGAAACATTGCTGGCTTAGCAGCCTCGCCCGTAACTCACACGCGCACTAGCAATTTACACGGTGTAAGTGATCGGCCTGGCCGCAACCTGTTGTTTGCGACGACCCGGATCACGCGAGTATCGCTAAGACCAGCATCTATTCGTCCTTAGAACGCAAGCGGATGATGAACCAAATGCATCAGTTCGGCAACTTCAGAGCCAGAAGTAGCCATTCGACCTCGACCGCACTCACCCGTCCAGAATGGGGAGAATCTCTACACCTTTCACTTTTCCATGGAAAAGTCGGCTTTGCGTCCTGGTAGTCAGCGAAATTTGCCTGTCTCCTAAAACAACTCGCATTTGCATCGGCACGGAAACGACGATCCGAACACAACACGTTAAATACAAAGCGTCACAGGCCAGGCAGCCCTCCTCCCCCTAACCGCACACGCAATCTACACGGTGTAAATTGTGATTGAACACGTCGACTTGTGAGTCGTCTGCGAAACCCGCTCAGCGTGCCACATTTGGAGACATTCACTTTTCCATGGAAAAGTAGCTTACCGGTCGCGTGATCGCGCGCAGAACGATTTATTCAATAAGCTAACGGTCTGTGAGTTAACTTTTCCATGGAAAAGTAAGCGCACTAGAAAGGAAATTGTTTTCCAAGCAACCGTCGCGCGCCAAAGACTGAGTGTCCGTTAGCCTACTTCTGTCAATCGACGCGACACTCAATCTGATGCTACGTATCGCTAGCAAGCCGTTTCTTTAAGAATCTCTACGATTCGGCTGATCTGGGCTGCCGATAGTCGTTTGCCAACCCGTGCAGGCAACTTCAATGTCATCGCACCGCTGCCACTATGTCGGATACGGCAAATTTCAGCGCCTGCGTCATCGGTCAGTTTTTGCGGCGGTGGCACCGCAGCCTTAGCTTCCATGGCCGCTTGGTCTTTCAGTACCGGTTGACTCGTTGCCGCCCCCTGAGCGCGGGCGCGTGCTTCCCGCCAAATCGCAGGAATGCGATCTCGTGAAATCACACCCGATTCAATAAGCGACATGTCTCGAATGAGCTCGGTCTCAAATCCTTCGCGACAGGCAGTCGACATCACATAACCCATGCGAACTGGCACCGTGCGCACGTCGGCAATCACCTTCAACACGGCATCCGGCAAACTCGCAAACCCCAAAAAATAACTCAAATGCGTCGCGGACAGACGCGCCAACTCGGCGAGCTCCGTCTTGTTTGCAACGACCCCCTCCTCCAAGGCGCGCGCAAAACGCTTCGCTCGCGCATAGTCCGAGAGGTTTTGTCGGTCCTCATTCTCTGCGACCATCGCGCGGTAAGCCTGCACATCGGTCAGCTCCCGAATCTGCACGTCGAGCTCGGAGCCGGAATTCATGGCCGAGCGCCAACGGGCTACGCCAGCAATGACTTCGTAGCGAATCTCTGGGTGCTCTGGATCGCTACAGAGCCGCACCAAAGCGGGTTGGACTTGTCCATTCGCCGCCATCGACTGGGCAAGCGCCTTTGTATGCGAGAACTCATCCGCTGGACGATCCGCTAAACGCCATGGTCGACAAACGCTCGCGGGCACACGACCGTACCCTTTGGTTGGAAAATATCGCTGCCCCGCGCGACTGGATGATGCTGCTGGCGCTTGGGATTCAGGCATGGTGATCGCCGGAGTCGTCACTGACTTTTCGTGAGCTTCTGCTTCGGCCAACACCACCCCGAGGGCACCACTTCGATGGATACGTTTGCGTTTCTCGTCAACTGCACTTGCCATAGGGATTCCTCACTTTTCCATGGAAAAGTTGCTTATCGTTGGTCGGACGCTTGCGACGCCCAGACTTGCTTAAACAAATCAATGAGCTGGCCATTGGCTTCGTTCAGCGATGTCAACGCGCGTCGATACGCATCGCTCGAACCCCTGGGTTGCTCCGTCTCGTACACCGTTCCGAAATCGTTCACCGCGCGTTCGACTTCGACGGTTTGTACCATCGCGCCAGCGAGCACATGAGGTTTAAACGCAAGCCGCGTCATCGCTTCAACATCACGTGCCTCGGCATTGTTGGTGTGCTTGGTGACCATCACACTCAAAAAGTCACGCGGCCGATTAAACGGCGCACTACTGAGCAATGTGCCCATCGTCTTCGTGAACAGATCAGCCGACCCGAAATCGGCAATGGACGGCGGAATCGGAATGAGTATGCCAGTTGCCGCGTAAACCGCGTTCATCGTCAACAAGCCCAAATTCGGGCCGCAATCGATGACCACCAAGTCATACTCGGTCTTGACGCTATCAATGGCAACCGACAAGCGCTCGACGGCATTTAGACCCAACGCCTGCTGATTGTTTGTAGCCGGATTGCCAAGCTGGAGATCACAGTCCTGCAGCTGCAGGTTGCTCGGTACCAAGTCAATGCCAGTGAAATAGGATTCACGAATGATCGACATTAATCCGCCCGGGTTGGTCACCAGCGTATCGGTAATCGTATCCTCAGGGGCAATGTCGAGATCGGGAATCAGCCCAAAGAGAAGGGTGAGACTGGCTTGCGCGTCCAGATCCACGACCAGCACACGCAGTCCATCGAGTGCTGCACGTTGTGCGAGATGAATCGCGGTCGTTGTTTTGCCGGCACCGCCCTTGAAGTTCGTGACCGCGCAAATCACCGGTGCTGAACCTGTAGGTCGAACGTAGCGCGTCTTAAGGAGGTCTCGGTATCGATTGATCAGAGACAACGAGTAAGAGCGTCGGCCCGTACCGCTACGCGCCGGTGCCAGCTCCGGATATCGCTCTTCGGCGGCTCGGAGGGTATTCTCGCTTTTGCCCACCATAACTGCCGCGTCTGCGATACCCCAGGTACGAAGTACCTTACGAGAACTGGGTGCAACGGCAGCGTCGCGTACCTTTTCAAGAAAATCACTCGTACGTTGAGAGCACTCCAGCAGGGTTGCACCGAGATTGATAGGCATATTATCATAGTCTTACAAAAGTGGTAAATTGGATTATTGCATGTAAACGACACTTTTTTTGATCATTGAGGCTCAAAAACTCTCCTGAACAAAATGTTCAAAAGAAAAACCGCGACCCTGGTGGATTTCTACACCTTAGCTGTTTGGCCAAGAACCCTTGCGGTATGCCTAAACCCATTCGCTGTTGTTTATCAGGGAACAGCTTCCAGACTTTACGGACCGCCAAGTGATTGTTTTTACAAAGAAAATTTGACGTGCGGTGTAGAAAGTCATCGCCTAAAGTGAAGAGATTCTCGGCGGTGACGGCTTAAGGTGTAGAGATTCACCGCCCGAGGTAGAAAGATTCTAACGCCGCCACATTGAGAATTGTGCGTTCGAAAGGTTTATAAACCATTGTTTTTAAAAGCAAATTTCCTAAAAAGAGCGCGCACCTAATCAAGTAGCGGTACAAGTCAAGCGACAGGTGTAGAAAATCTGCAGCCCTCAAAGGTGCTGCTGTCGAAGGTAAAAGTATTGCACCTTTCGGAACTATGCTTTACGATTCGGTCATGAACGCGCTTACCGCTCGATCTCACACCGAGTCGCCGACGCTCAAGACGCCGCAGGAGCTGATCCACATTCAGCACCGTATCACGTTGCGTCAGTACAAGTATTGGATACTGATGCTGCGTGCCTATCGCGAAGCGTATGAGGCGGGCAAAGGATCGAACGATGACGGCTACTACTTGCTCTCGCTGTCTGCCGTCACCGAGCGCATGGGGTACCGTCCGAGCAATGCCGAGTTGCGCGCCGATCTGGAAGCGATTCGCAAGGAACCGATCATTTACAACGCGCTTTGCAAGGATGGCACATCGGCGATGCGAGGCGCCGGCTTCATCAGCACGTGGCAGCTGACACAGGGGCATATCGGTTTTTCGCTTCCCGACATGCTCTGTCGGTGCGTCGAGCAACTCGACGATCGAGACTCGATTTTTCATCTGCTGAACTGGTCGGTATTCAGCACGTTCTCCGGTAAACACGAGGCCAATCTCTATAAGCTTTGTAAGGACTACGTCGGCGTTCGACGCACGCCGGTACTTACCGTACAGGCCTTTCGCGACTACATGGGCATCACCGAGCGCGAATACCCCGAGTTCAAAGCGCTCAATCGCTACGTGATTGCCGAGCCGATCAAGCGCATCAACGAAAGCGCCGCGAGCGACATCACCATCGAAATCTCGTATCAGCGCGAGTTTCGCAAGATTGCGGCCTTGCAGTTCTTGGTGCAACCGAAACAACAGTTCACACTGTCGTGGGGTGATGATCCCGCATTTGCCGCAGCGCGCGCCTTGATCCCCGTAAACCAGCAGCGCGAGTACTTGGCGCAGCGAAGCGCAGAGTCGATCAAACGCTCGATCGATGGGGCGAATGTCTATATCGACGAACTCACTACACAAGGCAAACCGGTTCGCAATGCGGGCGGTATCTATCGCAAAGCCATTCTCGAAGATTGGGGCGCGCAGCGCATCACCAACGCGGCCGCACTCAAAGCGCAAGGGGTGACCATCCTGCAAGAGACGCAACATCGCGTGAAATCGCTTGACGATCAGCGACGCGCATTCGAAGAGAGCAGGGCGACTGATAGCGAGCGCTGGGATCGTTTCATGGCATTGACCGAAACCGCGCGCCAAGCGATCGTCGATACGGTCATTGGCGACAAAAAATTATTGCGCCGACAGTTCAACGAATCCGGGCTCGAAAGCGCCATCATCCGCAAAGTCATTTTGGGGAGCGCGGCGTTGAAAAAAGCACTACTCGAAAAATAGGCAACGCATAACTAAATTTTCCAAAACCGTCACGTCGCGAAAGCGCAATCGATTCGCAGCCGATATGTGAACGTAGAAGAGGGTGGGTAGGTGTTTATTTGTCGACTGAGTGGCATGATCAGGAAGTCAAAATTTACAGACTCATCACGCCCCCGATGACCTTCACCACCGACGCGCGCGCCGACATCCAACAACTGCGCACGCCGCCGCACTCAATCGAGTGCGGAGCAATCCGTGCTGGGCGCATTGATCCTCGACAACAACGCAATCGACAAAGTCGCCGACGTGTTGAAAGCGGAGGACTTTTACAACGAAGGTCACCGTCTCGTCTACGAGCACATCAATCGACTCGCCGCGAGTAACAATCCCGCCGACGCGGTGACGCTCTCGGAGAGTTTGCGGGCCGAGGGCAAACTCGAATACGTCGGAAGCCTTGCCTACATCGGGGCGATTGCGAACGCAGTACTGACAGCGGCGAACGTGCGTCGCTATGCGGAGATCGTCCGTGACCGCTCGGTAATGCGTCGTCTTGCGGGTGTCGCTACAGACATCGCTGAGGCTGCGATCAGTCCGATGGGCAAAACCGCCGATCAATTGCTCGACGAAGCCGAAGGCAAGATTTTTCAGATCGCTGAGATGGGCGATCGCTCGAAACAAAATTTCGTTTCGCTTTCCGATCTCACTGCGCAAGCGATCGATCGTGTTGAGGAGCTTTATCGTCGCGACAATCCGAGCGATGTCACGGGTATTGCAACTGGTTACACCGATCTCGATCGCATGACGGCGGGTTTGCAACGCGGTGATCTCATCATCGTCGCTGGTCGACCATCGATGGGCAAAACGGCGTTCTCGCTCAAAATCGGTGAGCACGTTGCGCGGCGGCTCAAACAACCGGTTGCCGTGTTCTCGATGGAGATGGGCGCGCTACAACTAGCGATGCGTTTGATCGGCTCAGTGGGCAAACTCGACCAACACGTGCTCCGTACTGGGCGACTCACCGACTGCGATTGGAATAAATTCACCGACGCGCTCTCGCAACTCGATCAATCGCCGATGTACATCGATGAAACGGCGGGCTTGAATCCGTTCGAGCTTCGGGCGCGCGCACGACGTCTTGAGCGTCAAGTCGGCGGACTCGGCCTTATCATCGTCGACTACATCCAACTGATGAGCAGCGCTTCGAGTAGCGAGAATCGTGCGACTGAAGTTTCCGAGATTTCGCGTTCGCTCAAAATGCTGGCGAAGGAATTGCAAGTGCCCATAATTGCGCTGTCGCAGTTGAATCGTTCGCTTGAGCAACGACCAAACAAGCGACCCGTGATGAGCGACTTGCGCGATTCAGTCGGCTCGAGATTCAACCGTAGGTTGAGCGACTCTTATTCTGTGCGTATGAAAGAAAAAAACCAACGAAAACGTCGCGCCTTGGCGAGTGAAGCGCCGTCTCCCGATGCGCGCCAACTCACCATCGGCGATTTTGAGCTGTTTTGCCAAGTGATCGAGACCGGAGGTTTTCGGCAGGCGGGCAAGCAATTCAACATTACACCCTCACAAATCTCGCGACGCGTGCAGCACATGGAGGAGTGCGTTGGCGGCATATTGCTGGAGCGGACGACCCGCAGCATGAGGCTCACCGCGCTTGGTAAACGTTTTCTTTCGGAGGCGCGGCAGTTTTCCGCGTATTCGCAATACCTCGGGCGATTTGCGGGCACAGGAGATCCATCCCAAGGCGTGGAAAAAGAGAGCTTGTGGGCGCGTGCCAAGAGTTTTGGGCTTCGCGATCGAGAAGAAGCATTGAGCGCGATTGCTAACTTGTGTTCGAACCCCGAGCTAAGATGGTTATCGATCACGGGGCCCGGTGGGATCGGCAAGACGCTTTTGCATCGCGTGCTTCATGCGGAATTCGAATCACAATCGAGCGAGCTCACTACCTGGTGTGATCTATCGAGTTATCGGGAGACGGCATCGGCGCTCTTGCATCTTAGTGCACGGCTTGGGGTCGCCTGCCCTAATCACGAGAAGGCAGAGGAGCACTTAATCGCGTATTTGCGATTGCGGCCGCACGTCCTGTTGCTGGACAATTTAGAGCAATTGTCGGATGTAAGAGACGTGCTCGAGCATCTGTTAGAACGTTGCCGCGACTTAAGACTGATAGTGACTACGCGGGTCGCTTTGGGCTCACGTTACGAGACGAACTATCGGCTGGAGCCGCTCGCAGTTCCGCCAACTACAACCCCGACGTTAGCGCGAGCGCGAACTTACGCTGGCTATCGGTTGTTTGAGGATGCGCTCGCAAGGTGCGCTGACCAAGATGCCGCATTGCGTCGGCAGGATGATACTGAGCGCTTCGAGAGTTATCTTGCCGGATTGCAGCGCTCTGGAGGGCTGCCACTGGCGATAGAGCTGTTGGCAGGCTACTGCGCTCAGCTTCCGGTTGAGCGCTCGCGAGAGCTCATGATGCTCGGTAGAAGCTTCCACACTCCTCCCGCGAAGCAGCTGCGTCATGACTCGCTCTACGCTTGCTTCAGGGCTTCGTGGGAGGCGCTCGATCAGCATTTACAAGACTTTTTGATCTTGTTGTCGCTGGTGGGGCAGCCCGTGACACACGAAACTTGCGTCGAGATGCCGTCCATCATCAAAAAATACTCACCAGACAACGCCATGGTGTTGCTCGCGCGACGTAGCTTTCTCGAACACGAAAACAATCGCTTCCGGTTGCTACCGCCCATACGCGACTTGGTCTCGGACTATGCAGGTCAGGCGCGCGTGTCGTCGGTCGAACAAAAATTGCTCGAGTGGGCCACACGATTTACCGAGACGTGCTATCCACTGATTCTTCGGGCCGGCAATGACGAAATGCAGCGTGTTCGAAGAGTAGGCCGCTTGCTTTGGGTGAGTATGTTGGCCTCAACTAAGCATAATTTACTCGCTGGCGATGTCGCGATGAAGATGCTGTACCTCGCGCGCCTAGGGCTCGAGCTAAACGGCGACTATCCGGAAAGGCTCTTCCAATCCTACATCGAACTGGCCAAGTTTTATAGCGCTAAGCCTGCGGACAACAAACTGGCATCCTCGCGCTGGTGGGACATCGCACGCATGGCTGCCGTGAAAGGCGAGCACGGTCTCGCGCGGCACGCAACCGAGCGCGCGATTGCGATCGGCGGGTCCGAGATTGCTCAACAGATACAACAGCTCGAAGTCGATCGGCAAATTGCCACAGCGAAGGGAGATTGGCACGCCGCAACCTGCGCCGCAAAGCATCAATTGCAGTTGCGTGTTCGACAGCGATCGGGAACAATGAGCGCGTATGTCGCTCACTTTGTCATTTATCTTGCGTATGCGGAACGTTGGGGTGAGATAAGTCGATTTTGCGAACGATCACACTCGGCACGCAAGGCAATATCCAGCGCGTACATGGCTGACTATGTCGGCACGCTTGCAGGCTTGGCTAACTACAAGATTTCGTGCTTGGAGCGCGAGTCCCAAGCGCTCGTAGACCTGCTCGCGCAGCGCCATTTACATGACGGTAACACCATTCCCGCCTACGAGATTATTTTGGTCGGTATCGGTTGGGCGGTACTCCCTTGTCACGAACCGGAAACGGCGATGAGATGCTTGCTGCGTTTTCGGGCGCAGCTATTCACTGGGGCAGGCGGATACACGGATCGCCATTTTTTAATCGCACTCCTCGGTGTTCTAGGCACCTTTGATCGAGACAAGGAACGCATCACGACGAAGAAACTCGCTTGGGCCTTACTTCGGTGGCAAGAAATTGAGCCGGTCGGTATCCCGCCGTTGTTCGAACGGATACTCAATCGTTTTTCGAATGAGCTGCATTCGCTGGAGGTCGGAGAAAGCCTACTGACAGAGGTCGAGCTAACGCAATATGTGCGGACACTACTTGACGAGATTGAACCCCAACGTGGGCGTCTCGAAATCGAGTGAGCGCGCTACGCTGTTGGATAGCTGTCAAACTAATTTCGGTCCGATGCCGCGACCTCTCTTAGCTGAGCGAGGCAAATCGCACCACTGGACCAAATCGGAGCGGTTGCATAAAGCTGTGTGGCTCGTTAGCGATGCTGACTGTAACGAACCCAACGATATCGCCGTCGTCAATCGCAATGAATGTTTGAGCCTCAGGCGTCTCGACTGATTTTGACCAGTGCGACTTGTCCCGATTGAGCTCGCGAGCCTGTGCGAATAGATGAGGGTGGGGTGACCTAGGTGTTCAGCATGCACGTTGATTCGATAGCAACGTGGTCACGATAATCGTTGCTGCAGTTTCGCAACCGTCGTGTCGAGCTATGCTTTCTTTCATGCGCTGCGCGGCCTTCTGAAATCGCGCTTCATGGAGAATGCGCTCAACAGTGGCTCGCAGCGTGGGTGCCGTAAGCGCATTTTTTGGAATCGACAAGCCCGCGCCGCACCACTCGACGCGCGTTGCGATCGCCGGCTGTTCGAACGTGATGGGCAGCACAACCATCGGCACGGCATGCGTGAGCGCGTCAAGTACGGTGTTTAAGCCGCCATGCGTGATCACGACACTCGCACGTGCGATCAATTCCGTTTGCGGCGCATAGTCAACCGCGATTGGATTACCTTCGAACGCGCGAAGAGCTTCACTGTCAAGCGCACCGCCGTGGGTGATCACCAATTGCACAGGTAGGCTTGAGCAAGCGGCCGCGATCGTTTGAAACACATGCAACTTTTTGTTTTGCAGCGTCCCGAGGGAGGCGTAGACGAGCGGACGCCCGTCCAATAAATGATAGGGGAAATCAGCAGCCGAAGGCACGCAAGCACTACGAAACGGACCGCAAAAATGAAAATTCCACGGTAGCTGCTTGCGTGGATATTCAAAAGTGCTGGGTTGTTGCGACACATGCGCGAGCGGGGACGTGGCAAAGTACAGGTTCGGAAAACTGAGTGTAGGCAATCCCCATGCCTTGCGTTGTGTTTGTAGCGCTCGGAAGTACTTCTTCACCAGGAAGCCTCCGGCAAAGTAGCCGAGCCGATTTAGAAAGCGTTGCACACGGTGACAAACGGCAACGCCAGGTGCTCAGCGATTGCCTGGCCCGCCGACGAGATTTGGTCGATCAGCAAGAAATCGACCCCGTGCTGGCGTATCGCGTTCGGACCGTCGCGAAACAAGATGATGGAGTCGCGCTCATATTGTTCGTGCCAGTAACGCACGACATCAAAGCCTTCGCGAATACCAAGCTCGACCGTGTATTCCTTGAGGCTAGCGTCGGTGTAGTCGTGAGCCCCAATGTCAGCGCAGGTGAAGCCGCGTGCGGCGATACGATCGGCGAGTGGGGGAGGTGCGAGCACGACGATGCGGTGCCCGCGTCGCGCGAGCGCCTCGCCGAGGGCGAGCATAGGATCCAAGTGCCCGAACAGGTGTGGGCAAATAATGCCGAAGGTAGCCAAGATCAGCCCTGAACCGAATTCATGGAATTGGCAGCGGTGTCGTCGACTCGACGGATGAAACTCGCAGGTGTACCCCCCCAAATCTCACCTGATCCGATCACGCTACCTTTACTGACCACCGCGTTGATCGCAACGATCGCGTTGTCGCCGATGGTTACGCCGGGCATCACCACAGCGTGGGCACCGATCGTCACGCCACTGCCGATACGTACAGAGGAATACGCGAGACGCGGCCCCTCCAGAACGTGTGCAAAAACTACGCAATCATGGCCAAGAATCGTGTTTTCACCGATGCGCACCATAGGTGGATCAAGAATCACGCCGGCACAGTAAGTGTTGCGCCCAAGTTTTGCTCCTAAGAGAAGATAGAGAATCCTGCCCAGTGTTACCGGAATGAAGTGCGTGCGAATCAGCGAGTTAAAGATCAGCAAGTAAAACAGCACGTACACGTGGTAATTCAATTCACCGGGGGAACCCGGCGCGAGATCTCCCACAGGAATCGGGCGTATCGCATTGAATGCGCGCTGTACCAAGATGGCGAACAAGCAAAACAAGACAGCAGCTATAAAACCGACTATTAGTAGGCAATAGGCGCTATCTGCTAGCCAGCGATGCAATGCCGCAGTGGGCAGCCAAGTGAGCAGTAAGGCAAGTGCAATCAGGAAATGAAAAACCGCAATAGCTTTCAGAGAGATACGTCGCATGGGAGTAACACTGCCCGATTTGTAGCAGCCATCGATCAGACAAAAAAACACACACCGCAGAAATATCTATGGGTTTCACTAGTCTTGGATCGCAAAAACAATTAGTACGATCATCATTCGCGCACAACTTGCAACAATCGAACTAAGCGCCACCCTCTAAAGCTATCTAGTACGAGCAGCAGTGTTCATACTTCATACGAGGGCTGAAGAATTTGATCAACACGAAAAAGAGAGTCAACGCCGATACTCGAACGCTGAGAGAGTTGGCTGGCGATTGTGGAATCACATCGCGGTACACAGAAATTGCAGTAATGGAAGTGGCTAGGGCAAACGACTCAAAGAACGTGATATACGACCATCTCATCCGGCGCAGCCTTCGATCCGTCGCTCGTGATGCTTAGGGCGCATCTCGGCCGCGCGAGTTTGTTGTTGCTTAGATATCGGAATCTAAACGTCAGCCTAGGCTTGAGCGGCGCTATATTTTCGTGAGTCGAAGGCAATCTGGGAACGAGACACGACAGAAACCAAAGCTGTGATCGAGGGGGGTTGGCTGATGACTGATGCGGGTAAACTGAATACGGAAAGTGACGAGAAACATCTTTTGGCGTCAACACAGCAACGTCATCATTTGTCGAATTTGACAATCGGTGACTTTGAGTTGTTTTGCATCTTGGTAGATCAAGGCGGATTTCGCGAAGCGGCGAGGTATCTAGGATTGTCTTCGTCCGCGGTGAGCCGCAGGATCGCCGCAATCGAAAAGCAACTAGGCACGACGCTGCTCAAGCGCTCAACACGCAACATTCGCCTGACCGATCCAGGCCGCCGATTTTTGTCTGAATCCCGCCAGTTTGCCGCGTACGCGCAATATCTTGGGTCAATTACCGGCACTTCGTTGTCGCGAACGGAGCTTAGCTTTTCTAACCTAGTTAAGCGAGCGGAAGCCGCATCGATTTTCGCACGCGACACGGAGCTCGATGAGATCTCTACCTCCTTTGGGCAGTCGGAGGCAAAGATCGTAAGTTTGGTGGGCGCGGGCGGAGTCGGTAAGACCGTTTTGATGCGCCTAGTCGCTGCGGAACTTGATGCGAGCCGGTCCGGTACTTGTGTTTCGATCGACCTTGCTGCCACATCGGACTTACCGCAGGCGTTGATCGCAATATGCGGAAAACTTCAAATTTCTTTGTCTGAGACCGATCTGCTGGCAGCATTGATCGAGCGGCTGCAACGTCAAGCAAGGGTACTCGTGCTCGATAATCTTGAGCAACTTGCGGGGATCGGGCAACTCTTGCTTACGCTCGTTGAGCGGTGCTCAGCATTAAGAATGCTTGTCACAACTCGCCGCGCGCTCGACGTGCGATTTGAACGCGTTATTAATATTTTACCATTGGGGCTTCCGTCGATGGGGTGCGCAACGCTAGAAGAGGCTGAACAATCTCCGGCATTTAGACTATTTCTTCAAAGGGTGAGCGCAACGCTGAATGCTAGTACGCGCGCTTCACTTTCGTCAGAAGAACTTACCGTGTGGCTCCAGGCTGTACGCGCTACCGACGGTTTACCGCTAGCAATAGAGCTCGTCGCATCGCGAATAAAACATACGCGTTTGTGTGAGGCGCGTACGTTCGCCATGCTAGAAACTATCGACGAAAATAATCGCGTGCATAGTTCACTGCTCGCATGTTTTCAGTCCAGCTGGTACTTGTTGAGCCCCCCACAGCGAAAACTGTTGGCGTGTCTTGCGATGATCGACGATGTGTTCGACATCCGCGTTGCGGTTGAGGTTGCACGAAACGCAATCGGGATTGAGCGAGCGGAAGCGGCATTTGAAGCCCTATTGAACGCCTCTTTAGTTGACGCCCACCTTGAAAACGGAGTGACGATCGCCTATCGTGTGCTCATTCCTATTCGAGAGGTTGTAGAGCAACTCTTACAAACCGAAACGCCGCCGCCTGCGTTCTATTTGGAATTGGCTACCTGGACGAATACGACATCGGAGTCGATCACGAGCTTGCGATCACATCGTAAAACTGACTCGCAAGGCATACGGTTGAGTGCAACGTTCTACCGATGCTTGTACAGCTTTGTCCAACGCCCAACGATCAGTACACACCTTACATCCGAGCAGATACTTTTTATTCGTCTCAATTGCTTCGGCGCACAAATCCAGCGAAATGGCCCCGAGGCGCAGGAAAACCTGTCGTTTATTGAAGCGATGTATGTTGACTGCACTCAAAAATTGGTCAACTACTCCATTCTCGGCGCTGCAATCGCTTATGGTCGAAGTCGCTTACTCGCTCATCGGCACAAGTACGAAGACGCACTACTGCATTTTTCTAGGGCGCAATCGTTTGGTATTGATCAACATCCTTTTGTTCAGCGCACAGCGCTACAAGCCATGATTGAAGTTAAGGCAGCCATTTGCGCAGACGGATCTGAAACCGCCCGAATTTTGAAGGACGTACTGTCAACTTCTGCGCGTTATCGAAATGCGTTTCACAAACGCCGTTGCGTCTATGTTGCGACAATTTTGCTGTGTTACACCGCTGATCTGATTCTTGCAAAAAAAATAATAGGCCGGTTGCTTCGTACCTTGACGAACGAAGAGGTCGATCTGAGATACGACGTCGAGTATTTATCCACTCAAGCCGCGTTCGTTGAGCAGCCGTCGCAGGTGTCATGGACTAATCTCTCCCGTGCGACCGACGAACGGTACGAACGGCATTTGACTGAATCGCAGAATCAACCGATACCTTATGCGCTTATTTATGCAGAGCTGCTCTCGGCGCGGTATGGCTTCTCTATGCTCGCGCCACGTGTATGGCGACAAGAACCTAGTCGTGTAAATGCGCTTGACATGACTGATGACTCCTATACGTGGACGACGTTAATACTCAATGCAAACGCTGAGTTTGATCGGGGTGCGCGGCAAATTGCCGTCGCATTAAAAAACAAGGCACGCGTTTACTACGACCGTGCTCGGCCTAACGACGATGCACCAATCAAAATCGCCTTCGACAATCTGGTGAATAGAATCAGTTAACTACTTCGGATCTGCGAAACGTCGCAATTCACTGTCTGCACCGATCTCCGGTGGGTGGAAGAGCGTTGCGATGCCGATCTGCTGCGTCGCAACTAGCGTCAGATGTTTACTTCCAAGTCTCCGTCAACGTCGTTGTTTGCCCCGCGACCTGCGTATTAACGATTCGGTTCGCGCCCGATTCCCAAATCATTTCGCCGTTCGAGCCTTTCCTGATGTACTTGTATTCGATCGTGGCGTTCGCGGGCAGCGCTGCGCTGCTCCCGTAAATTAGCAACGAGTTGAATTAGAGTCCGTTTCACCTGAGAGAAGGAAGACGGACGATGAAGAAGAAGCAATTTACGGAAGAGCAAATCATTGGTTTTCTGCGCGAGGCCGATGCGGGTTTAGCCATCAAGGAGCTCTGT
>JBOFBL010000592.1:0-4935 GCA_051645545.1 Casimicrobium sp.
CCAGAATTTGATCGGCGCGTCGCCAAGTTTCGTGAAACCGAATGACGCGTTGCCACTGGATTCGAAGTAACCGAGCATCGCAAGCAACCCTACCAATGCGATCGGCAACGTCACCAAGCCTTGCGCGCTCGCCCAGGTCATCGATGAATGACTCGTATGTTTCTGCAACCAGCGCGCATTATGAATTGGATACCAGGTCCACGCGGCGACCGCGATCCATGCAAGCGCCGCGCCCAACAGGTAGCTTGAAAGATCAGTGGTTGCATCGTTGCCAGTGAGTCGTTGCAGCTGATCGGCGTTCACACATAGCAATCCCGCAACGATCAACACCAAAGAAGGCAACAGCGAACGCCACACGAACCTGTGTTCGCCGCTGTTGAGCAGATTTGAGGCGACCGCGATCACCACCGGCAGGGTGCCGATGATGAGCGTCGGTAGCGGCGCACCCGCAAGCTTAATGGCCGCGGACAGCGCAAGGTAATAGATGAAATTGCCGACGAGCGAGAGTTTCGTTGCGATCCACCAGTCGCTCTTGGTAAGCTGCTTCAACTCGGCACGAAACCACCACGCGATCGGCAAGGTGACGAGGCCGAACGCGAGGTAGCGACCGAATGTCAAAAGCGTTGCGGGATAGTTCGGTAGCAGGAGCGGTGCGACGAACACGAGTCCCCATAAAAGACCGGCTCCGAGCGCAGCGAGTACCCCAATCGACAAGTGTTGTTTTTGCATCTTCGCATTGTAGGAAGCTGCCAGCGTTGCGCCTCGTAAAATGAACGCAACATTTTCATACGAGTCTTCGCGATATGCAGATCAAAAAAGTTGGCATTGTGGGTGCAGGTACGATGGGTAATGGCATCGCACAGGCGTGTGCGGTCGTAGGTATCGATGCGCTGATGCTCGATATCAATCAGGCGGCGCTTGATAAAGGCGTGGCAACGATTAGTGGCAGCCTTGATCGTCTGCTCAAAAAAGAAAAAATCACCGCCGAGCAGAAAGCCTCGGCGATGTCGCGCGTAAAAACGACGACTGTGATTGCGGATCTTGCGGCCTGCGACTACGTGATCGAAGCGGCGACTGAGAACGAAGCGCTCAAAGTCAAAATTCTCAAAGACCTCGACGCGGTACTGAAACCCGAGACGATCATTGCAACGAATACATCGTCGATTTCCATCACGCAACTTGCCGCAGCCACGAAGCGCGCCGATCGTTTCATCGGCATGCACTTTTTCAATCCAGTACCTTTGATGGCGCTCGTTGAACTGATTCGCGGACTCGCGACGAGCGACGCAACGCTCGCGACGGCGCATGCGTTCTCCACAGCACTAGGCAAAACGCCGATCACGGTGAAAAACTCCCCGGGCTTCGTCGTCAACCGAATTCTTTGCCCGATGATCAACGAGGCGATTTTTTGTTTGCAAGAAGGGCTCGCCACGGCGGAGGACATCGACAACGGCATGAAGCTTGGCACCAATCATCCGATCGGCCCGCTCGCGCTCGCCGACATGATCGGCCTCGATGTAATGATTGCCGTGATGAACGTGTTCTACGAAGGCTTCAACGATCCGAAATATCGTCCGGCACCGTTGCTCAAAGAGATGGTTGCTGCGGGCTATTTGGGGCGCAAAACGGGGCGCGGCTTTTACTCGTACTCGTAGATCTTAACGAACGAGTATGCCGCGAGTCATTTCGATGATGAAACAACGACTCATGACTGCTTCGCTCTATCAAGGCACACCATTTCAACCGAAGTAACTTCCGCGCCGACTGAGCGCCACGACACGATTGACATCGTACGCGGCTGGGCGCTCCTGGGCGTGGCGCTCGTGAACGTGCATGCGATTGCACGTGGATGGATGAGTCACTACGCGCTTGACCAGGCGGCGCACGTTGGCGACGTCATCGCCGAATACATCGTCGGTCTCGTCTTCGCGCATCGTGCGTTTCCGTCGCTTGCGTTTTTGTTGGGACTGGGTATCGCGATGCAGTGGCGGCGCTTGACGCGAGACGCTACTGTTGACCACGTGGCCGCACTCAAAACCCTGCGCGCTCGCTACATCGCACTTTTCATTCTTGGTTTCGTGCATGCGATGCTGCTTTGGCCCGGCGATATTGTTTCGACCTACGCGTTGATCGCGCTTGTGATTTTGTTTGCGTGGCCAAAGACGGATGCGCGCTTGAGGTTTTGGGCGATCTTTGCGATTGCGCTTTCGGTCGTGATGTATCTGTCGATTGCGTCAACTTACTTCGGCGTGCTGGGCGAAGCGAGCCCGCTTGAACCGATCTCGTCATCGTTTGCGCAGCCGACATTGCTCGCTGCCTTGGCAATGCATCCACGCGAGTATCTGTTGTCGGGCATCGTGCAGGCGATGCTGCCCGAAGTGTGGGCGGCGATTTTGATGGGCGTGTGGCTTGGGCAGAGCGAGAAATTCGAGCGCTGGTTACGTGGCGAAGCGAGTGTGCGCGGGTGGTTTGCGTTTGGATTTGCGATGCTCGTGATTGGGAGCGCGCTTGAGTTCGCGGCGTCGCGAATGGATGCGTGGCGCTACGTACCGGCCTTTGGACGCGGCGATGGCGTGTTGATTGCGGGCATTCCGTTTGTGTTGGTCGGTAGCGTGTTTGCGCTCTTCGCGATTGCACGCGCATGGTCGCCCAAGCGATTCATAGTGATTCGGTCTTTCCTGATGGCGGCGGGGCGCACGCCGCTCACGCAGTTCTTCGGACAGTCGTTAGTATTTGCCATCGTGTTCAACGCGAGTTTGATTGGCTGGCACGGTCACATGGGGCGCGCGGCCTATTCGTTGACTGCAATGCTCACCTTCGCCTTGCTTGCGGGATTCGCCCGTGCTTGGCTCGCAAGCGGACACGCGCGCGGACCGATGGAAATGCTCTGGATGGCCTTGGCGCGACGCCTAACGTAAGCCTCAGGCTTCCCGTGCCGCTTAAGCCGTGGCACAATGGATTTTGTTTGCAATGCTTACACCCGTTTTCGAGGAGATCGCCATGAGCAACATCCGTTTCGCTGCCACATCGCTATTCGTCACCGTGCTCGCCGCCGCTTCGTCGCTCGCGAGCGCGTCCGATTGCTACATCGTTTACGACCGCAACGACCAAATGATTTACCGCGACATTCGCTCGCCTATCGATCTGTCTGGCTCGATTGGTCGCACGGTCAATGCCAAATGGCGCGGCTCGGCGCTGGTAATCGTTGGCGACGCACCGAAGTGCGTGCCGTTCGAGCTCACCGGTAACGCGCTCACTGCTGCGTCAATCGATAGCCCAGCGGCCGATGCTGCCGCGGCTGCGAAATCGCAACCGGCAAAGAGCAAGCGCAGTCGCGCGAAGAAGGCGAGTGCTTCGTAAATTGTTGCGAAGTGATCGGTTCAAACACGACTGATTAAAGAGTCAGCTCATTTGCTAATCGCCCAATTTAATTGGGCGATCGAGCAATTTTTCGATAATATTGAAAATACTCTAAATTTCAATGATGCCCCAATTTAATTGGGTGATCTTCGATGGAGCTGGTTCTTCGTTTTTAAGCTAAGAAGACACTTCGATGCGATCGCGACCATTGTGTTTTGCATCGATCAGCGCGCGATCGGCGCGTGCAAACAATGACGTTGTAGTCTCTTGATCGCGCCATTGGGCGAGGCCGATGCTCACTGTGGCGACGTGCTCGTCCTGCTTCGGTTGCAGTGAGCCCTTTACGAACGCGCGCCCCACGGCGAATGGGGTGGCGGCGATGCCTTCGCGAATGGTCTTCGCGCGAAGTGCAGCATCGGAGAGCGCGCAGCGCGGGAAAATCGCGAGGAACTCCTCGCCGCCCCAACGCACGACAACATCGTCGCGTTTCACTAAGCTTTGCAGACGTTGCGCGAAGTCTTTGATGACGAGATCGCCCGCCTGATGACCATAGGTGTCGTTGATTTCTTTGAAGCGATCAATGTCGATGACCGCAATGCAAATTGGCTCGCGATGCTTTTGTGCGTCCTCAAGGGCCTGCTGAAACGCGAGCTCACCGGTCTGTCGATTGGCAAGCCCGGTGAGCGCATCGGTGGCCGCCATCGTCTCCAGACGTCGCTGATAGCGATTCACCGCGTACCACACGAGCGTGATCGCAGCGACGGTTGCCAAAAGGCCGATAAGCGCATTGAGCCAGAGCACGCGCGCGAGCGGTGCGAGCGCCCGCGCTTCGTTTTGCTGAACGAGAAGATACCAATTGAGCTCGGGAATAAAGCGCGAATTCACATGCGTGAGACTTGAGCCATTACCTTCACTCGCATAAGAAAGCCGCGTTTGCACGGTGGAGCCGTTGAGGATTTGCGATGCGATCTCTTTGAGCCCCGGCAATTCGCGAATCGATGGTCCTTTGCCTTCGCGATTGGTGGTCGCGAGCATTAAATATCCGTCGCGATTAACAAACGCAAGTTGTCGCTGAAATTTTTCCTCGTATTGTTTGACCAGATTCGAGAGTCCCTTACTCGACAAACCAATGCCAGTCGTACCAAGAAAATTTTGCTTGCTATCAAGCAGCCGGTAGTTAATGAACACGGTGACCGCGTCTTTATTGGTGATGTCCGGATCAATGTTGCTTTCGTAAGGCTCTTTCATTTGCCGCACGCGCATGAACCACTTATCGCGCGACTCATCGGCGCGCAACGTGCGTTGAAAGCCTTCATGGTTGTAATAACGAAACGTCGCTTCCGAAGCGAAAAATGCGGTGAATGCGCCGTAGCGCTCTTTCACTTCTTTCAGATAGCGCGTGAGCTGCGCGGTGTCGCGCTCGCCGTCCAACACCCATTCGCGCAGAAACGTGTTGTGCGCCATTTGATCGGAGACAAACACTGGCTTGATCACATCGCGCTGAATCTCGGAATAAATGCTGTCGCCGGTGAGCGGCAATTCCTGCTCAATGATGTTCTTGCGGATCGTATCGCG
>JBOFBL010000593.1:0-2989 GCA_051645545.1 Casimicrobium sp.
CTTGGCCGCGCTTCCCGACGCAAGTAAGCGCGGCCAAGTCCGCGCCTACAGCCGGTTCGACCGAACGCTGCATAGAACTGTCATCGAAGACCGTCGTGCGGAGCGACTTCATCGCCCGCGCATGAACAAAGAATCCAGCTCTTTCATCGTCAACTGATACCACGTCGGTCGCCCATGATTGCACTGCCCAGAGCGCTCGGTCGCTTCCATTTCGCGCAGCAGCGCATTCATCTCGGCAATGGTCAACGAACGATTCGCGCGCACAGCGGTATGGCAGGCCATCGTTGAGAGCAACTCGTCGCGCGCAGTTTCTATCGTCGCACTCACACCGAGTTCGTCGAATTCCGCGAGCACGCTGCGCACGAGCGCCTCGACACCCGCATCTGCGAGAAGTGTCGGCACTGAGCGAATCGAAAGGGTATTTGTTCCGGTCACACTCAAGTCGAAGCCAAGCGTCGTAAGCGAATCGCGATGCGCCTCCACGGCTGCGATCTCCTTTGCGCTCGCTTGCATCACGCTCGGAATCAACAAACGTTGCGTTGCAATCGCGGTGTGTTGTCCCAAACCGCTCGCGCGCAACTTCTCGAACACAATGCGTTCGTGTGCCGCGTGCATATCGATCAGCACCAGTCCCTGCGCGTTCTGCGCGAGGATGTAAATACCATGCAATTGCGCGAGTGCGAAGCCGAGTGGATGATCGCCAGCAGGCAACGGTGCGGACTCGTGCGACTTAGCGTTAGCCGCGTCAAGGGGAGCGTCGGAAGCCCCCTCCCCTTCAAGGGGAGGGTTGGGGTGGGGATGGGGTTCAGTCGCAATCGAATTCGCCTGCGAAGCACCTGCCCCAAACATAAACGAAGCGACCCGTTCACTCACCTTCAAATCAAGCGTCTCAGTACGCGGTTGATAGGTAAATCCTCGCGCTGCAACCGGCGCACTCACCTCAATCTGTTGCCCAAACAATTTCGGCGCCGCCGACGCCGCCGTTTCTGTCGACGCACTCGAAGACAACGCCCGCTCCACCGCACGCCGCACAAACTGATGCACCGCTTGCGAATCGCGAAAGCGCACCTCTGTTTTCGCCGGATGCACATTCACATCGACCGCGCGCGGATCAAGCGTTAACGACAACACAAACGATGGCGCACTCGCACCATGCATTTGATCGCGCAAGGCATCGCGAATCGCGTGCAACACAACGCGATCGCGCACCCAGCGACCGTTCACAAACAAATGCTGCGCATCGCGATTCGGCACAGCAGAATTCGGTCGTAACACATAACCTTCAACCGTCAGCATCCCGCCGACCACTTCCACACGATTCGCGGCTGCAAACCATTCGCGCGAAAGCACCTCGGCAACACGATCCTCACGCGCCTGCGCGGGCACACGAAGCGCGACGCGATCGTTGTTTTTCAACTGAAAAGCGACGTCGGGTCGCGCGAGCGCAGCGCGCTTGACGGCCTCTAAACAATGCGCAAACTCAGTGGCTTCTGTTTTGAGAAAACGACGGCGCGCGGGCGTGTTGAAAAAAAGCTCGGCGACCGAAACAGTCGTTCCGTTGCGCGCCGACACCGGCTCAAGCGGATGCACTGCGCCGCCTTCAGCGCGAACACGAAGTGCGCTTTCGCCGTTTGCAGTACGACTCGTGAGCGATAAGCGCGACACCGATGCAATCGATGCAAGCGCCTCACCGCGAAAGCCAAACGAACCGACCGCTTCGAGATCGTCAAGTGTTGCGATCTTCGAGGTCGCATGTCGCGCGAGTGCAAGCGGCAAATCTTCGCGCGCGATGCCGTGACCGTCATCCGTTACTTGCAGCAAAGCCGTGCCACCGGCCTTGAGTTCAACATCGACCGCACGAGCGCCTGCGTCAATCGCGTTTTCGATCAATTCCTTGAGCGCAGCAGCGGGTCGCTCGATCACTTCGCCCGCAGCGATTTGATTCACCAAATGATCTGGAAGCGCTTTGATTTGTTTCGCCACTTGTCGCGCTTCGGCGACAGCACCTGCGCTGACAGCAAGGCGCGATGAGCCCTCTGGCAGAATCGCGGGACTTTGCTGGACGGAATCGAGGGAGAGCGGCGCGTTCACGCGTCAAATTGTATGCGGCGGGTAGGGCTTTGCTGGATTAGCCACTGGCACACGCTTGCGCTCGTGGCAAGCGTGTGTACGCTCACGTGCGCGCATGTCGACGCAAAAGAAACGATTGCGAACTACGGCATTTCGATGTTGCCGCCCTCGCAAATGAAGATTGACGGCGCGCCCCCCGTGCCACAATCGCTCGCCGAAGACATCGAACCGTACGGCGAGTTCTATCCAACGCGTTTCATGGCCTGGCATCCCAGCGAGCAGGACATGCTAGTGCTGCGCCGTGCCGTTACGACAACACAGCTCTTTTTATTAACCGATCCGAAAGCAAAGCCGATTCAACTCACGCGCGGGCGCGAGCCGGTGCGCGACGCGATCTTCGAAGCGAAACGTGGCCAATACATCTTGTTCGCACGCGACAAGGGCGGCGACGAGGCCACGCAAATATTCAAGCTCGATCCGAAAACGCTTGAAGAAAAACAGATCACGCCCAATGGTGAAATGCACACCATCGGCCCGTGGAATGCCGCGCGCGACAAACTCATCATCACCGCTAGCCCGCTCGATCGCACGGGACGACGCGAGCAATCGTATTTGGCGGTGTACGCCGTCAATCCATTGCAACCGGACGCGCGCATCAAGCTCGCAAACTTGCAGGGTGCGAGTTGGAGTGTGCTCAAGTGGCTCGACCGCGAAAATCGATTGATTCTTTCGGAGACGCAGGCGGATGGCCGCAGCATTGCGTGGTCGATGGATCTCGCGAGCGGTACCAAACGAAAAATCGACACCGGATTTGCGTTCGATGACGAACAGGCGGGCGATCGTTGGGTTCATCGCCGCACGGTCGATGAAGACTTCGTGAAACTCTCGCGAACGGACATGCGCAGCGGCGAGCGCGAAT
>JBOFBL010000594.1:0-2115 GCA_051645545.1 Casimicrobium sp.
TACGCTTCTTGCCAAAGCTTGATGCGGCGTATGGCATCGCTGCGCTGTTGCTCTTGATCGTGGGCACGCTGCGTGTGCTGTATGGAATCAAGGGCAGCGCGTTCTACACTGTCAACCCGGTGTTCTGGTTGAAGATCGCCTTCTTCGCGGCCACGGGGCTCACATCGATCATTCCAACCATTGCGTTCGTTCGGTGGTCGCGCGCGTTAAAAGCAACGAACGCGCTACCGACGAGTGAACAGTGGGTTCGCATGCGTCGGCTCGTCACGCTTGAACTTCATCTGCTCGCGCCGGTGATGATCTTCGCGGCGATCATGGCGCGTGGAATTGGGCTTGGCTGACTGATCGCGAGTGCGTTCATGGTTCGACAAGCTCACCACGAACGGGAGTGAGGTGAGCGCAGCCAGCCGTGCCGAGCTTGTCGAGGCATCACCACGAACGGTATGAAACTAGCCGCCGTATTGCTTCGCCATGCGCTCTTTGATCTCATCGACGCTTAAATCTTCGAGGTGCGTTGAAATGCTCCAGCGATGGCCGAATGGGTCTTCGATTTGGCCCATGCGATCGCCATAGAACTGATCTTCTGCCGCCCGCAAGACTTTCGCTCCGGCAGCGACCGCGCGTGCGATCATGGCGTCGCAATCTTCGGTGTAAATCATCGTGCTGCTCCCCGTGCCGCCGAGCGTTTTTGGACTCACGACGCCCATCTCGGGGAACTCATCGGACAGCATCACATGCGAGTCACCAATCATCACCTCGGCATGGCCGATCAGGTTCGGACCCATGTCGAGCCGCATCACTTCGGCCGCGCCAAACGCTGCCTTGTAGAAAGCGATGGCGTCAGCAGCGCCTTTCACCGTGAGGTAGGTCGTGACGGTGTGATAGCCCGTTGGGGTAGTGGGTACGTTTGCCATGGCGGTTCCTCCTTAGCTGTTGGGTTCGCGAGCATAAACCGAATTTGCGACGCGCGTGCTACGCTCTCGCGCATGAAAACAATAAAACTCAAGCCCGGCAAAGAGCGCTCGCTCTTGCGCCATCATCCGTGGATTTTCGAGAGCGCGATTCATCCGCTCAACAATGATGTACACACGCTGCATTCGCTTCGCTCGGGCGACACGATTCGCATCGAATCCGACGAGGGGCGATTTCTCGCGGTGGCATCGTTTTCGCCGAAATCGCAGATTCGCGCACGCGTGTGGAGCTTCGATGAAGCCTGCATCATCGATCATCGATTCTTCAAGAACGCGATTCGCGCCGCGCTCGCGCGCAGGAAGGCGCTGCCGATTGCGAGCAACGCGTTTCGCGCGGTGCATGGTGAAAGCGATGGTTTGCCGGGTGTGATCGTCGATGTGTATGGCGACACAGCGGTCGTGCAAATCACGAGCGCGGGTGCGGAGCGTTGGAAAGATGCGATTGCACAGACGATTGTGAGCGAGTTGGGCGTTTCGCGGATTTACGAACGCAGCGATTCGTCGGTGCGCACGCTTGAAGGTTTGGAGCCGCATCAAGGTTGGCTCTACCCGCCTCTTGCTGAAAATGAAGTCCGCGGCACGATTGTGAATTTCGAAGAGCATGGCCTCAAATACGAAGTCGACGTTGCGAGCGGGCAGAAGACGGGGTTCTATCTCGATCAACGCGAGAATCGCGCGCTCTTTGCGCAAGCAGTGAAGTTTGCGAACGCGCAAAGCGTGCTGAACTGCTATTGCTACACAGGCGGCTTTACGCTCGCGGCGCTTGCGGGCGGCGCGAAGGAAGTGATCAGCGTCGATTCTTCGGCGCTCGCGTTGCAACACGCGAAGCGCCATGTTGAGTTAAACGATTTCGATTCGGAGCGTTGCGAATTCATCGATGCCGATGTGCCCGCCGTGCTGCGCAAATATCGCAGCGAAGGAAAAACGTTCGACGCGATCGTGCTTGATCCGCCGAAGTTCGCACCGAGCGCGCAACATGCGGAGCGCGCGGCGCGCGCGTACAAAGACATCAACCGCGTTGCGTTTCACATTCTGAAACCGGGCGGATTGTTGTTTACGTTTAGCTGCTCAGGCGGCATCGATGTTGAGTTGTTTCAGAAAATCATTGCGAGCGCGGCGAGTGAAGCGCACAGCGACGCAACGA
>JBOFBL010000595.1:0-1258 GCA_051645545.1 Casimicrobium sp.
TTCATGATGGGCGCAATCCCCGGCGAGTCGCGCAATCCATTTGATGCCTACGGTGAGAACGCCACTGGTCGAAAGCGCGGCCCCGATGAACTGAACATCATACCAGCCGAGCATCCGCGTCACCGTGTCGAAATGGACATTCCTTATGCCATTGCGCGCAACGAGACGACACATGCTGAGTGGATGGCCTGCGTCGATGGTGGCGGTTGTAGCCATATGCCCGATCATCGCGTTCTCACGCCGGACGGACACAGGCCGCTTGGACCGGACCATCCGGTCGTCAATGTGTCTTACCTTGATGCGCTGGAATACGTGGCTTGGCTCAATACAGAGGTTGGCACTGAGGTCTACCGTTTGCCGACGGAAGCCGAATGGGAATACGCAGCCCGTGCCGGAACAGTGACTCCATTTGCGCAAGGTGACGCGCTAACAACGGATCAGGCAAATTTCTCGCGTGGAGCAACAGAAAACTTGCTCGGAGTTTCTTTGCCCGAGCTGAAGGATGAATACACGCCCGTACCAGTTGACGAGCTGGACACTGCGAATGCTTGGGGCGTTCGGCACATGTCGGGCAACGTTTATGAACTCACTCAATCCTGTTGGTCGGAACAACATTTAGGGTTGCTGAGCGACAGTGCTTACTTGGCGAACGCTGACGCAGAAAGCCCATGTCGGCGCGTCGCTAAAGGAGGAGCATACACAACATCTATGGACGGTCTCCGTCCTGCAGCGCGCATTCGTCCTACCGAAGATTACATGCGCGGCTTTCTTGGATTCCGCGTTGTTCGCGAACTCGACCCGACAGGAGATGAGTAGCAGGCGTATCGGGGCATCGCCGTAAAAGTAGGGTGCGTGATTTCACGCACCACTTCCATCAACGCTGCACGCGAAACGAAGGTCGAGGCCCGCGCGAACTCCAACACCGCCCACCCACCAAACCTTAACAAGCTCTGAAAACGAAACCATAACCCATTGATTTCATTATAACGAAAGAGTGTCCCACCATGGGACACTCCTCCTTGCGGCCCTCAGGCAACGTCGAACTGCAGCGCCTTGACCTGGCTGAACATCCCCGTCCCCTCCAGCGTTTCCAGAACCTTCGGATCAATCGCCTGATCGAGATACAGGATCGCAATCGCATCCTGCCCGACGCCCGAACGGCCCAGCGTGAAGTTCGCGATGTTCACGTTGTTCTTGCCCATCGTCATGCCCAAAAGACCGATGATGCCGGGCACGTCCTCGTTGGTGGTGTAAAGCA
>JBOFBL010000596.1:0-1142 GCA_051645545.1 Casimicrobium sp.
TAACGCTGCCGGACTCGGGCTTGTTCGGTTCTTACTCACCGAAGATCCCGGCAATAACGGTGCAGCCATCGAAGTTGTGTTTTTCGAACGCGTCACCATTATCTAAGGAGGCTTAAATGTCTAACGCTATACTACTACCGATCGAAAAAAGCGGCAAACGCATTGACTTAGAATGCGGTGTTGTATACGACTTAAACCATGCTTTGCCCATACCGGAGAATGCGCATTCTGCTTATGTTTTCTTATCTGGGGACGACGAATCCACGGTGTACATCACTGTTGACGGTAGCAAACCCAGCAAAGAAAACGGGTTTTTGCTTGTTTGCACCGACCAAAGGCAAGCATCGGTACAGTTTGATTACGGCAAAAAACTATCCTTGGTTCAATTTGTTTTTGAAAGTTTGGCAAAAACCGCGAACATCCAAATCGTGTTTTTCGAACTCGCCACCATCATCCGAGGAGGTGATTGAATTGCCTGAGTTCAACAGTATCAGAGCGTATTTGCAAAGCGAATTCTTCGCCATTAGTGATGCGGGAATGACGCGCATCGAAGCGATTCTCGAAGCTCGAGAACGCGGCTTGCCTGGTGACACGGCATTAGCGGCTGAGATCCGAGCGGCTCGAGCGGAACAAATGCAGGTCGCTCAAAATGCGGGTCGTGCAAGCAAAGTTGCTGTGATTTCAATGCACGGCCCGATCGCACATAGGGCAGGGGGAAGCCTCAAGACAAGCGGTATGGTGTCCCCGCAGCAATTCGCGTATCACATGTACGCATTAGCGGATGACCCGGAGTTTGCGAGCATTGTGATTGACGTGGACAGCCCAGGCGGAACGGTAGCGGGGATACCCGAGGCCGCAGCCGCTGTCAAATACGCAGCGTTAAAAAAGCCCGTGGTTGCCATTGCCAATGAGCAAATGACCAGCGCGGCGTACTGGATAGCCAGTCACGCCACTCGAGTCATGGCAACACCCGGCGCGATTGTTGGCAGCATCGGAGTGATCAGCGGCGTCGGATCTCGAGCGTCGAAAAACGAGAAGGACGGCGTTGACATTCGCATTATTCGCAGCGTTGACAGAAAAGCGCTCGGTAATCCCAACGAGGCCATCACGGACGCAGCTATTGACGCGGTTCAAAGCAAAGT
>JBOFBL010000597.1:0-4719 GCA_051645545.1 Casimicrobium sp.
GCGATTGTTGTGTCGAGCGGTGGAAAAGAATCGCGCGTTGCCTTGTTCAAATCTCCCGCGAATGACGCATCGAAAAATGCGAGTGCCACAAACGCGGCGGGTGCATCCACTGGCGCGG
The DNA here is from genome assembly GCA_051645545.1 of Casimicrobium sp. GTDB lineage: Bacteria > Pseudomonadota > Gammaproteobacteria > Burkholderiales > Casimicrobiaceae > Casimicrobium. Next base: position 119 of record JBOFBL010000597.1, read on the forward strand.
TGACGAACTGTCGCTTAAGCACGCAAGATCGCGCGAACGCCACCTTCATCGAACCCGCCGTCGCAGCAGCACTCGTGAAAGAAACAGCGACGTTTAATCGCATCTTCGCACCGATGGTCGCAACGACCCAAGGCGGCGGTGGCGTGCGCGCGGCAGGAACAGGCGGCATCACCTCTGCGTTTGGTATTCAAGACGGCGACGCGTTGCTACGCGCCGAAGGCCGCACAATTACGAGCGGACAATTCGTGTTGAACGAAATTATCGGACGCGTTCAACGCGGCGAAGCGGTCGTTGTCGAGGGCGAGCGTGGCGGCGCGCCGAGGCGGTGGGTGTTTGCGGCGAGTTCGTGTCGTAGCTAATCACTCCGTGGTTCGAGTAGGATGGGTGGAGCGAAGCGATACCCATTAGCGGCGTTCAAATTCGCGCCTATGTATCGTTCGACAACCGATGGGTATCGCTTCGCTCCACCCATCCTACGCACGAATCGTCAACCGCGTGATCGCTCCAACAACGTCATCATCAACACGGACAAAGTCAACAACAATTTTTCCTGGTCATTAGCGCTACCTTCCTCGGTAAACGAGTAACGGCCTTCCCACAATGCGGGTTGTTTTTTAAGCTGCATGACGAGCGTGCCATCGACGCGTTTCACAAGATATGCAGGGTGCAAGAAATAGCCCGAGAGCGCACCGAGGATCGGAATTTCCTCGATGAATCCGTTGATCATTCGAACCCAAGGATTTTTCTCTTCGATGAAAAACGCTTCGCGACCGAATGCGTCTTCAACATCAAAATGAGCGCGCCAGATCGACTTCATGCCACGCTGTTTGATCGTTCCGAGGACTTGCCCTGCGCGATCGGTGATCGTGTAGCGTGCACGGAAATCGATCACGCGATCGGCCTTCATCGTGAACGCGAGATTGCTCTGCGCTTCGTCGGCGAAGACGTTGACTTCCTCTTTGAACTTCAAGAGTTTCTGGCGAACGTAGAGCAGCAATTCACCGCTTCGCGTTTCGACGAAGATTTGCGGCGCGAGTGCGAGGAGTTTGAAGCGGAGGGTGAGAGGGAAGTGGAGATTCATCGCGTTCTTTCGAGCTGTGCATGCACCGAGTCCATCGGCAAAGTCGGCAACATGCGCACAAGTTCAATCGGTTCATCGATTTCGTGATGTGCCCCCCACGTGCGTGCATGCGCGAGATCGGGAATGTAGCCGTACGCTGCGAGCACGCAAGTCATCTGCGCTGCATGTGACGCCTTTACGTCGCTCTCGCCGTCGCCGATATACCAACATTCGTTGGGCGCGACGTTGAGCGCTTCTGCAGCGGTCGTTAGTGGCAGCGGATCGGGCTTCGGCGCACGTGTGCTGTCGCCGCAGACGACGACTTGCGGCATGAAGGCGCGATCGCGAAGCAGCGCATCGATCATCGGCTCCGCGAGTCGCGAGTTTTTATTCGTCACAATCCCCCACGGCAAACCACGTCGCTCGATCGCAATCAAGAGTTCGAGTACGCCACCGAAGAGCCGCGAATTGTGTAGTTTTCGCTCACCGTAAATCGCGAGAAAACGCTGGCGATTTTTCTCGTACTCATCGTCGCCCGGCGCCATGTTGAGCGCGGCTTTCACGAGACTTCGTGCACCGTAAGTCGCGAAGGGCCGTAGCGATTCGTACGGTAGTGGCTCCATGCCATGTTCGATGCGCAGATCGTTCGCGGCACCGGCGAGATCGGGCGCGCTGTCCACCAAAGTCCCGTCGAAATCGAAAAGTATTGCTTGGGGGAAACGCATCCTGGCTCTATGTTGAATCGTCCAATTTAATTGGGCGATCGATTAAATTTTAACAATTATTGAAATAGCGATTATTTGTCTTTTTCGCCCAATTAAGCAAAGCGAAATTCAAAAGTGCTACTAAGGTTTTTTACACGAAATGATGTAGTTCACATTCGTGTCTTGCTGCCATTTCGCCACATGCGTAAACGGGCTGTAATCCATGCCGCGCAAATCGGCGAGCGTGAGACCAGCGCGCTCCGCAAACCCGATCAATTCCGAAGGCTTCAAAAATTTCGCATACTCGTGAGTGCCTTTCGGCAATAAGTTCATCACGTATTCCGCCCCGAGCACCGCAAAGAGATAAGCCTTCGGCGTGCGCGAAATGGTCGAGAAGAAGAGGTGAGCACCTGGCTTCGCAAGTGTCGCGCACGCGGCGACCACCGACTTCGGATCGGGCACGTGCTCCAGCATTTCGAGACAGGTCACGACGTCGAATTGCCCCGGCATCTCCTCCGCCATTTGCTCCGCAGTCGCTTCGCGGTAATCAACGTTCGTGCCGCTTTCAAGCGCATGCAATTTCGCCACCGACAAAGCTTTACCCGCCATGTCGACACCGATCACATTCGCGCCCATCTTTGCCATGCCTTCGGAGACAAGCCCGCCGCCGCAACCGATGTCAATTGTGCGCTTGTTCTTCAAGCCGCCAACCGTCTTGTCGATCAATTCAAGCCGCAACGGATTGATGTCATGCAGCGGACGGAATTTGCCGTTCGGATCCCACCACTGACTCGCAAGTTCGGAAAACTTCGCGAGTTCGGCGGGGTCGGTGTTGATCGTTGTGGATTGCATCGCTCAATTTTCCATCATCTTGTAGGAGCGGCTCTGCCGCGATAGGCGCAACGACATAGGAACGACGGATTTTGAAGCGACTGCGTGATTTACCGTTGATCGCGGTGATCCCCGCCTTCGCGGGGAGCTCCTACAGTTTTATGCGCGCATTCTCGCGACGCGCCCCGCGATCTCACGAATCGCGGATTGCGAATCGCCCATCACGTTTTGTGCGTCTTCGGCGAGCGCCTCATTCGCAACCCGCACAACGCCATTCACCCAAACCTGCGTGACCTCTGCGCGCGAAGCGGTGTACACGAGGTGCGAGACGGGATCGAACATCGGTGTCATGTTCACACCTTCGCAAGAGACCGCGATCATGTCGCAGGCTTTACCGAGTTCTAGCGATCCGGTGATGTCGCCCAAGCCAAGCGCCTTCGCGCCACCGAGTGTTGCGGCGTAAAACGCGGCGCTCGCTGGAAACGCGCTCGCGTCGTTCGCTTGCACTTTCGCGAGCAAAGCAGCGAGTCGCATTTCTTCGAACATATCGAGGCGGTTGTTGCTTGCGGCGCCGTCTGTGCCGATCGCCACGTTGACGCCCGCTTTAACGAGCGCCGTGATCGGTGCGATGCCGCTTGCGAGTTTCAGATTTGACGACGGGCAATGCACGATGTTGCTCGCGTTTTTTGCGAGTCGTGCGATGTCTTCCGCATTCAAATGAACGCCGTGCGCGCCTACGAAATCGGGCGAAAGCACGCCGAGTCGCTCCATGCGTTTCGTCGGTCGCTCACCGGTTTTTGCAATCGCGTCATCGACTTCCTGTGCCGTTTCTTGCAGATGCGTGTGAATCGGCATGCCGAGTTCGGCAGCGTAGGCGACGATGCGCTTGAATGTATCGTCGCTCACCGTGTACGGCGCATGCGGGCCGAGCGCGAAGGAGAGCAAGGCTTCGCCTTTGAGCGCGTCGCGCGCTTCGAGTGCGAGCGCGAGATAGCGATCGGGATCGCTCGCATACCGCGTCGGGAAATCGATCACGGGCATCGCAAGTTGCGCGCGCATACCCATCGCGAGGAAAGCGCGCGCAGCGTCGCTCGGATAGAAATATTGATCGGCGCAAGTGGTCGTGCCACCGAGCAACATCTCGGCTGCCGCGAGCGTCGTGCCCACGCGCACAAACTCGGGATCGACCAGTTCGCCCTCCATCGGCCAGATGCGTTTTTGCAACCAATCCATCAGCGGCAAATCGTCCGCCGCGCCGCGCAGCAAGCTCATCGCCGCATGGCAATGCGCGTTTACTAGGCCGGGGCAGAGGATCGCAGCACCTAAATCCTTGACTGGAATTCGCCGCCTGGCTTCTTCGGTAATCGCCCAATTATTATGGGCGGCAAAAGGTGAATTATCCGCTTCAATTCCAACTATTTTTCCGTCGATGCCCCAATAAGTTTGGGCGTTTTCATGAATTGTTATAGCGTCATTTGATGGCGTGACGAGCCAATCGGCGCGAACTGCTTGGATTTCGTTTGCTTGCATTACAAGATTCTACGTAGGGCGAAGCGAACGTAATTTGTAGGCGCGGACTAGGCCGCGCTTGGTGGTTCGCGGTGAGTCACGAAAAGCGCGGCCAAGTCCGCGCCTACAACTCGTTGCGACGACGTGCGATAAACGCAATATGCATCAAATAAACCAAGCGTTTACCATTCGCAAATGAACGAAAGAGATAACACCCCTTCCTCCCCAAAGCGCCGCAAACTCCTCGCAAGCGCAGCCCTCGCGAGCGCGGCCGCAGTCGCACCCACGCACACGAGCGCGCAAGCGCAGACGCCCGCACGCAACGCAATGCGCGCGAACGGCCCCGCCGCCTTCACCAAATCCCTCCCACACGAGACCAACGGTGCAGTCGACGCAGCCGCGATGAAGCAATTCGAAGCCGCGACCGAAAGCGCTCGCATCGCCGATTGGGAAGCGCTGCCGGTGAAGAACGAGATTCGCCTCGTGAATCCGCTCGC
>JBOFBL010000598.1:0-16814 GCA_051645545.1 Casimicrobium sp.
GCGTTGCGGCGAAACCGTAGCTTATCGGAGTTTCGCGGGATCTGCCCTACAGGCTTCGGTAGGTTTTACACATCAGTTTTCATTGCATTTTGATCTAGAAAAAACATATCCAGTTGCGCCCCTTTTCGCAACAGACACATACTCGCCTGGCAGATACGCAACGCGATCAGTTACCGCCACTTTATCGCAGCGGTGGAAAGACCGGTATTCGAGTGCAACGACAAGCTCTTGCAATTTTTGATTGCTCAAGAACGATCTACTCAACTCTGAGTAAGCCCACGTGACGCCCGGAAATAACGCCATCGTAAGAAAAAACGTCGCAAAAGGGCTAAGAGCGTAAGGAACGGCAAACGCGAATTTTTCGTAAGCAGGTTGATTTTTCGGCAGCCGTTTTCCGATCAGCAACCGATGAAGCTGTTCACGATTTTTCTCTTGGGCTTTCAGCGGTAAGGCCAGCCTTAGCGTTTCAGAAATCGGAAGTAGGATGGATGCCAGCAGCACCAAAAGAGACTGCACCGTAGATAGTGCGACAAGAATCGTACTCACAACGATCACAAGCGAGAGAAGAAAAAACACCACGGTGCTCAGACGCACGAAATCGCCAAAAGACGACGGATCGACCTGTGTTATTTGGTGCGTTAGATTTTTGGCGAAAGAGTTTGCGATAAAGAACACCACGGCTGAGATGAAGGCTAGGCTAGCTTTCGTCGCTTTCGGGAAACGCTCGGACAGGCGCAGTTTCTTCCAACGCACAACCCATTCGACAATAGAACCGCTATATGTGAAGAAGGCGGCGATCCCCCAGAATACTGTTAAAAGAATATCGTCCCTCGGTGCCGCGATAATTGAAGCCGCACCCAGTAGCGCCATTCCGAACGCGATTTTGTAGAGCACCCCTGCGATCGGCGCGGGAATAAATAGCGGGCGCAGTTTTCTTGCTATACGAATGAGTCTGAAGCGCGAGGGACGCTTGGCTTTGGATAGAGCGCGGTAAGCCGACATTAGCGGCATCACTGCGAGTCCGACGATGATGCTCAATATCGTTAGTTTGGGGAACTGTGTGAGGGCCATACTCAAAAGCAATAGCAGAACAAAACCCACTGACGCAAAGCGATAGCTGTTATTCATAGTCAAGAGCAAATACGAAAGAAGACAGCCTACGCTACCAAATTTCATTGCCTCTGACGAGTGACGCATTGTCAATCCCAGCTATCGGGGTCAGTGCACTGCCCCGCGCGGTACTCCGCTACGATCTTCTTGACGCGGGGTAACAATTCGTTGGGGATACGCAAGACTTTACTCGCGGTACTGTTTCGCCAATTGCGTTTTTGAGCCGCCTGCGCGGGTTGAGGTTTTTCGGTTACTGGCGGTAACGCACTGCGTTTAGCGGTAACCGCAACGTTGGAGATGCGGTTACCGCGTGGTGTGGCGATGGCGGCTAAATTCTGCATATCTGGCTCGGTTCGATGTTGTGGCTGATACCAAGTAAATTAGTATGCAATCGGTGTGAACTTCATTTCTGAACACGCATAAAAAAGGCGGGGAGTACCCGCCTTGCAGTCATACCGTGCGCTTACGCCTTACCCTCACGCAAACGAAACCCCACAAACATATTGTGCGAGCTACGGCGAGTCGCAACAAAGCCTTTTGAAACCAGTTGCGCCCTGAATTTCGCTGCCGACAATGCAGCGCGCAGATGCCCATCGCAGTACGCCTTGTAGCTTTCATGCGCAACACCCGCCTGAGCGGTGTACTTGTGCGTGACCTCGGCATCCACCAAACCCTCCTCATCGGTTGGCGCTTCTTCGCAACAGGCTTTGAGCCAAGCGGCCACCGAATCCATGCGCAGGCGATGGGTGGCCTCCGCGTGCTCAACCGCCGGACAGCTACCCAGTCCTTCGCTGGCGTACAAACGCGCGCCCTTCAACATCCAGTTCAAGATGCCCGAGCGTTCTTTCAGCAATTTCTCCTCAAGCTGCTTGTCGTCGTTTTGTTTCAAGAAGCTCGCCGCAAATGGCAACAGGCGAAGGCGACGCCACATCGGTTCGTCGTTGGCATCAATCTCCATCAACTGGTTGGTTGAGAGCCACAGCTTGCCCTCCGGCTTAAACGAGAACTCCTCACCATAGGTAGCACGTCCCACCAATTCATCGCCGCCCGCGAATTGCTTCACAAACGCCTTGTCCAAGCCGCGATCTTCCTTCGTTTCGGTGCAAATCACATGGCGCGCCCCATGCAAGCGTGCAATCGCAGGCGAAGGCGCGTTGGGGTTGTCGCCATAGGCATTGGTCAACAACGACGGTTTGACAGAAATCCCGTAGTCGCCTGCAATATCCTTCGTAACACGCATAAACGTGCCCTTGCCGTTCGCGCCCGTGCCGTAGGGCACAAAGAACACCTGCTCGCGCGCGTGCCCGTACAACGTGTAGCCGATGCTGCGCTGGAGGTACCGGGCAAACGGCAGATCGTTTTGGGTGATGGACTTGAGGAAGGCGATCCACGTGGGACATTTAGCGTTGGCATCGAATTCGGCATTCATCTGGCGGCGCAGCCAATCGGTGGGCTGTGCAGCACGGAACAGACCCGTATCCAGATCAATCACCCCGTTCTTGACCGCCAGCAAGTTCGGAGCTAGATCGAAATCACGGTCGGTGACCAGCATGATGGGAAACAACTGTGCATGCTGCGCAATGGCTGCATAGTGAGCACGGGTGCGAAAGCGAGCCAGCGACTTCTTTTGCTCGTCGGGCGTCGTGGCATATAAACCGTCAATCATCTCGCGCACGCGCATCAGCGGCGCTTGCTCGTCACGACGCCATACGACGCCGTTGAAGCGATACCACGTGCGCTCTTCGGGGTTGTAGCGAAGCTCGCCGCTGTTAGTTGTCGCAAACTGCTCGGCCAGCGCTGATTCGCTGGGATCGGAATCGACGGAGGCATAGTCCGAACTACCAGACTGCTTGGCCATGTAGAACAAGGTCGCAATGTTCACCCCACCCACACGATCTTTGAAACCGTCCCAAACACGCCGTTGTGAATCGCGGTCGTAGTTATTGCGTGCCGTGGTTTTTGACCAACGATTCCACAGCACAAAGCCACGCTCGCCATCATTCCAACTGTGGATCGCTGCGCCCACGCGAAACCACTCGCGGTAGTAGTCGGACGAGATACGTTTGAGCGCGGCATTTACATCGCTGCGAGTGGGCGACGAATCGGTATTGGGCTGTTCGCCTGCGGACACCAGCTTTTGCGTGCCGCCTTCATCTTCACCAACGGTTTCGCTTTTGGGCGCGTTGGCTTTGCCGTCAGCAGGCTTTGCGTCGCCTGTCCCAACTTCGGGTTCGACTTCGAGCCGCAAGCGCTTCGTCAACACTTCAACTGAAACCGGCTGCGCGTCTTCATCAACGTGTACAACGTTCACCAAATACGGCGGCGTGTACTTGTGGTTCAACGTACCGGGAACACGCATTGCACGTGCTGGATCGCAAATGTTGGCATCACCACCTAACTTCTCAGCCAGTGCCTTCTGGACGGCACGAAACTGATCGACGGTGCAATCCGCAACACGCCAATACACGTGAAACCGACCCGGCGATGATTCGACGATCAAGTGCGGTTGAACACGCAACGACAGTAATGTTGCGAATAAATCGTCGCGGGACATTTTTTCGGTCGGCTCGTCAATATCGACCCACACGGCGTGAACTTTAGTCACTGCCTCGTTACGGCGACGGTTGCCGTCAATGCGGTTGATTGCCATCGAGACGTTTAACCCACGTGCATTAGCGTCGATCAGTTGTGCGGCAATCTCCGTGCTCCAGCCACCGACAATGGTCTCACCGTCACCACCACCCTTCACCGAAGAGAAAGTTTGAAACAGCGCAGAACGACCACCGTGAAAGAAGCGCTTGAAGTCGCGCATTGCACCGCGATCAATCTCGGGCAGTGCTTTAGATTTTTGCTCGGGCTGTGGTGTCGTCCGCTTCTCGGCTTTTGTGGTCAATCGCGATGATGATGACGAAGATGATGATGATGATGATGACCATGATGATGACAGTGAAGAGGACAGCGAAGATACGCGAGTGTCACGGCGATGGGGGCGTTCTCGCTGATCTTTGCCATCTTTGGTCTTGATGTTCTTAGGGTTCCTCGCGGCTTTACTAGCCTTTGCAGGCTTAGGAGCGTTAAATGTCTTGCGGTTTTTCTTTGTGTTGCGAGCACTTTTGTATGTGCTGCGTGGTGAGGTCTTTTTCATACTGGTTCCTGTAATTGGTAGTTAGTTCAATGGTGTGAAATTTCAGATGGTTCAAATGCTTCAGAGGCTTGAAATGGTTCGGTGGGACACACGGTTAACCTGTGGTCTAGGCGCTATTGCGAATGTTTCGCTGGGCTTGTCGGCAATGGGCGGTTTCCCCAAAAAAGAAAGAAAGGCAACCGGACGATGTAAACGGTGACGGCGTTTTTTGAGAGTGGCTGGTGTTTCTGTAGTTACCGTGACCGTGATGGTGGAGACTGTTATGCGTGGAAGCAGTGGAAGCGATTCTGCGAATCGCGATCACTGTTCAAACGCATTAGTAGTCTTTAGTGGTCAATAGATAAGAAAGAAACGCTTCCACTGCTTCCACTCGGTGAAACGGTTCACTGTTTTTCAGTCGTTTTCCGCCTTTTTTCGCTGTCCTTCTTCTCTCCTTCTCGGGGAAACGCGCGTCGGCGAGAAACACCAGTTACGGCGCTCCTCGCCGATGCAACAACGCCGCCGCTAAACAATCGGAGACGGTGGATTCTTCAAAACCTCGGTCAACCAATTGCATGAGAGTGCCTCGACATGGCATGCGAACAACGCAACGGCATGGCCTCGATGTTCGCCACCGCCATCACCCGTTAAAGCATCGTCTAATCGCTGTACAACGAAATCAACACGCTCAAAACCAATCTCGTTGGTCAACGCACCCCACAAACGGCTGGTGTTCACCAGCACATTGCTTTTCGGTTGAGCAGACGGTGGTTGATCCGAGCGCTCGCGATGTGCAATATTGGTGATGCCCTCTAACAACCAATCGCAGACACTCCCGACCTTAAGGCGATCAGCACGAAGATCGTGATAGGCCGATTCAGTAATGTAGACGTGATCGAGATCGACGTCGATCAGGCTGCTGGAATCACGCAGGTGTTTTGATTTTGAAGCAGACTTCTTAGTGCCCGCCCTCAGAAGCTCTGCACGTTCGCGCTTTGTGAATTCCACTTGATACAGTGACGCAGGTTCCATCTCACCACCGCAGACGGGGCATGGGACGGTAATCACTTTAGATGCATGATTGTGCTTCGCATCAGTCGGTTTGTTGCGATGCGTTGAGGGTTTGGTTTGTTTCACGATTGATCTCCAGTAAGCTGTTGTTCGATAAGTGCGATTGCATCTGCGAGGCGGTAGCGGCAACATCGACCGATACGAATGACCGGCAACTCTTTTTTGTATTTGCCCGTATAGCGCCACTGCGCAGGCGTGCGTTCATCAATGTCGAACAGTTCAGCTAGCTTTTTGTCGTCAATCAGTGTCGGGAAATCTTTCTTTTGTGTGAGTGAGTTAATCAAGGCTTGCACCGATGGCAGAGCCGGTGGAGATTTTTCTGTCATTTTTTTGAGCATGAGCAGTCTCCTTGCCGTAGCAATACGTATTCAATTTCGTTGTGTTGTGAGAAACCAGCCCGCCGATGCCTTCGACGTAATCCCAACGGTGTAGGCGCTCATTCGAGTCCTACATCGCAGTCGGGGTGTTCGTTGCACACCAGCAGATTAGCGTTTACCGATGAGTCATTCTTGAGATCGAGTGGCTTATCGGACGTTGAGCGGCGACTACGGTTCGCGCACTACCGCAATCACTCATTCGTCGTGAAACGAAGTTTATTGAACCCCATAAGCGGCGTCGATGGAAATGAGTTCGAAACTCTTTTGTCGCAGGTGCTGCAACTAGGATTTGTTTTTGTTTTGTACTTTGCGGTGGTCACCTTTTTGCCTCGCAAGATCGGTATGCGAGACATCTACATATCGCGGGGTCAATGAGTAGCGGGTCGCAAATGTGGCAAACGCTTCAACTTGGCGCTTGCGAAGCAGCGGCATACCAGCCTCACTTTTCTCAGCAAATGTTTTGAGCGCGGGAATCTGTCGTTTGATTTCGTCGTTGAAATGCGCGAGCAGGCACTGGCTCAACTCGATGTCCGTTAGTGACGCACCGAGTTCCCCAATCGCATCCACAACACGAAGCGCATACCAGAGATGGTTAAGCAAGACGCTCCCGCGCTGCACCTCATATCCAAACACTGTGTATTCAGGGTCTTGATTTTCGTTCGCGTCAGCGTTGGTCACGCCCTTTTCGAGAATAATTTGTCGCAGCGCGCGAGGGGCTGCAATTATCTTTTCCGTTGCATCTTCTAGTTCGAAACGCGGCGTGTTCATGTAGGCGCGTATCTTTTCCAATTGGTAGTCGATGTCACCGTCAAGGCAAATTCTCACCATCACTTCGTTGACCGCAAGATATGCGGTCGTCGCAGCCGCGCCTACAAATACGCTATCCAGAAATGTAGAACCTCGACTCCGCCGTACGATCTCTTCCGCATTAAATTGCGGGTAGTACACCGCTGGCTCCTGCCCCGAGAATGCAAAGTCCGCCATTCGCTCTGGTTCGCGTCGCACCAACTCGGCATAGCTTTGATCGGGCGGCAGAAGATCGTAGACGTTCCAGCCGACTTCTAGCATGTGCTGGTAGCGCTCGAGGTCGGCGACTTTTGGTCGAGGCTTTTCTGACTGATAAGCCGACCAGTTATCAAAGCTCGTCTGATAGTCCCTGTTTCGACGCAAGAATTCCCATGCCCACATCGTTGCGTTCGTGTCATGCGACGCGGGATAGGCGTTCGCGTTTTTCCAGTCGCATCGTTTCACCAGTGACCGTGCAGTTTCCGCAAGATCAAAATTTAGCGGCGATTCAGTTGTTTGCTCGCCAGTGAGAGGGGATTTCATGGCTTTACGAATTCAACGTTGTTCAACGTACATGGTAGCAATACGGTAGCAACAAAAATTCAGACAAGAAAAAAGCCCTAGCGCTTTTGACGCAAGGGCTTGATTTTCAACGAGAATTTTGGCTCCCCGACCTGGGCTCGAACCAGGGACCTACGGATTAACAGTCCGGCGCTCTACCGACTGAGCTATCGGGGAATGAAGCCTTAAATTATAGCAACATTTGCTCGTCGCTGGCAAATCAGCGATAGCGTGGTCAGGGATGTTGCTGCGTGGGCGTATCGCCCTGCCGGATGGGCTTTCGGCCCCAATGCGGCGCGGCGCGGCGCAGGTAAAGCAGCATCGACCAGAGTGTTAGCACTACTGCGATCCAGAGCGCGAGGGTGCCGATTTTGACGGTGTCGATACCGGGGATGAGCGGTTGATGCAGCAACAGCGCAGTAATGGCAAAAAGCTGCGCGGCGGTTTTGAATTTTCCGAGCGTGTTCACCGCGAGGCTTTTCGATTGACCGACGAGCGCCATCCATTCGCGAAGCGCGGAGATGGTGATTTCGCGACCGACGATGATGAAGGCGAGCATTGGATCGCAGCGCTTCATTTGCACGAGCACGATGAGCGCCGCTGCCACCATCAGTTTATCTGCCACGGGATCGAGAAATGCACCGAACGATGTGGTTTGTCCGAGCCTGCGCGCAAGATAGCCGTCGAGCCAATCGGTGAGCGCAGCGGCCATGAAGATGATCGCGCCGGTCCAATTCTGCTGCGTCTGCGTCATCCAGTCGTGCGGCAGATAAAACACGCCGACGAACGCGGGAATCGCTGCGATACGAATCCAGGTCAGGATAATCGGTATGTTGATCGGCATTCGGCTATTTTGGCATGCGCTTTGCAAAAGCGAGTGGATCGCGTGTGTGAATCAGATCTTTAAATCCAACTCGGTCGGCGATATCCATTTGCGCGCGTAAGGAAAGGGTCGCGTTCGCAGTTCATTGAGCACCTCGCGCACATCGGTGCCATGCACGATGAGCCGCATATTCACGTCGCGTACGAGCCCCGCATCCACCGAATGATCGAGCCAGCGAATCAAGTGGTCGTAGTAGCCCGCAACATTCATCAATGCGCAGAGCTTGCGGTGATAACCGATCTGGCTCCAGGTGAGCGCTTCGAAGAGTTCGTCCATCGTGCCGAATCCACCGGGCAGTGCGATGACTGCGTCGGACAAACCAAGCATCATTGCTTTGCGCGAATGCATGTCAGGCACGACGTGCATTTCAGTGATGCCGCGATGTTCGACTTCGAGCGCTTTGAGCGCTTCGGGAATCACGCCGATCACTTCGCCGCCCGCATCGAGCGCTGCGTTCGCCACCACGCCCATCAAGCCGACGCCACCGCCGCCGTAGACTAAACCGATGCCCTGTTTTGCGAGCGTGGTGCCGACATCGATGGCCGCTTCGCGATACGCAGGGTTGTTGCCCAAATTTGCCCCGCAATAGACGACGACGCGCTTGATTGGATTGATGTTTTCTGCGTTCATGAAAGCATTCTATGAGCGAGGCGCCGCGTCTTTGATGTTCAAAGGATTCACACAAAATCGATGAATAGCTGCGACGACTAACGCCCAATTAAATTGGGCGCTATAGCAATAATTGTTATTTATCGAAATACATCATTTATTTCTTTATCGCCAAATATTGTTGGGCAATGAAGAAAGCAGCTGAATTCAACTCGCGCACAGATTTCACTATTCAGCAAGACGCTTCTCGACCTCAGAAAAAGCACCTGACATCGTTACGCTGCCGCGCTCAATCACGACCGCGCGATCGGCAATCGCTCTCGCAAAATGCAAATTCTGTTCGGAAAGAATCACGCAAAGTCTTTCTCGCTTTAACTCTCGAATGCTCTCCGCAATGCGCTCGACAACAATCGGCGCAAGTCCTTCGCTGGGCTCATCCAGCAGAATCGCGCGTGGATTGCCCATGAGCGTTCGCGCAATCGTGAGCATTTGTTGTTCGCCGCCGGACATATGCCCGCCAGGTCGATCAAGCATTTCTTTTAACTTCGGAAAGAGTTCGCACACGCGATCGACAGTCCAGCGCGGCGCGTCCGTGGCGTTTGCTCGCGAAGGAATGCGACCCACTTCAAGGTTTTCGGTAACCGTGAGGTCGGTGAAGATGCGACGCTCCTCGGGCACATAACCCAACCCCATGCGCGCAATCGTGTGCGGCGCGAGACCGACGATCGATTGGCCCGCAAACGAAATCTCACCAGCGACTCCGCGCGCGAGCCCCATGATTGCTTTCATCGTCGTACTCTTGCCCGCACCATTACGACCGACGAGCACGAGCACCTCGCCGGCATGCGCTTCGAAATCAACATCGAACAAGAGCTGCGCCGCGCCGAGTCGTGCGCTCAAATTCTTAACTTGCAGAAGTGCGCTGCCGCTCATAATCTTTCCACGCGGAGGAGACGCTGAGTAAGTCGGCGAGAGGGATGCAGTGCGCGGCGGCGTTGGGCGACGTGTACTTTCGTACACGAGCCCGACGACAACAAAGCAATGCGCGCTCGCAGCCACTTAATCAGCGTTTCCTCAGACATGGAGGCTCCCTAAGTAAACCGCGCGCACTTCGTCGTTCGTCTTCACCTCATCCGGCGTACCCTGCGCAATCAAGCGGCCGCGATTCATCACGAGAATGCGATCGGCATGCGTGAACACCACATCCATATCGTGTTCAGTAAAAAGAAGCGCTACTTTGCGTTCGCTACAAACGCGCACCGCGAGTCGCATCAACGCATCGCGCTCTTCGGGCGACATGCCTGCGGTCGGCTCGTCCATCAAAAGGAGTCGCGGCTCGTTCGCGAGTGCAACCGCGAGTTCGAGTCGTTTCAAATCGCCGTACGCGAGCTCCGCGCAAGCGCGCGAGGCTTGTTCGACGAGCCCCACGTCGGTGAGTAATTCCTCGGCGCGCTTGATGTGTTGCGTGGTTGCGAATGAAAAGAAATTTGCTGTGCGCTTTGAGTGACTTAAGAGCGCAACTTGTACGTTCTCGCGAACCGTCATCGTCGTGAACGTCGCCGTGATCTGAAACGTTCGCGCGACGCCTGCGCGAAAGAGCGCGTCAGGCGTGCGACCTGTGATGTCTTCGCCATAGAGCGAAACGCTGCCTGCATCGGGTTTGATCTGACCGTTGATGAGGTTAAAACAAGTTGTCTTTCCTGCGCCGTTCGGACCGATTAAAGCAACTGCTTCACCCGCGTGAACAGTGAAGTCGATGCCTTTAACTGCAGCGACGCCGCCGAAGGACTTTTTTAATCCGACAACGTTAAGTGCGACCGTCATGCGCCGCTCCGCTTCGCGATCAACGCTTTGATCGAACCCACAATCCCCAACGGAAACACCATCACCAACAACAAAACAATCGCCCCTAACAACGCCCGCCAATAGTCTGTCGTGCGCGCAAGCGTGTCTTGCAGCCAAGTGAACACCGCAGCACCAACCACAGGACCGAGCAACGTATTGATCCCACCCAGAAGCACCATTACGAGCGCATCGACCGATCTTGGAATCGAAGACACATCCGGCGAAATGCTGCCTTTCGAAAACGCATACACCGCACCGGCCACACCCGCGAGCGCGCCAGCGAGCGCGAAGAGCGCCCATTGCATGCGCTTCACGGGAATGCCGATCGCGAGCGCTTTCAACGCCGAATCGCGCGACGCGCGCAGCGCGTAACCAAACGGTGTGTAAACAATCCACCAGCAAAGCAACACACCCGCGCCGCACGCCGCGAGCGCTGTCCAATAAAAATAGTCGCGATTGCTTAACAACTCAGGCGGCCACACGCCGACGATACCATTGCTGCCGCCGGTCACTGCGTCCCACTGAAACACAATCGACCACACGATTTGCGCGAACGCGAGCGTGAGCATGGCCATGTACGTTCCGCTCAAACGCACGCAGAACCAACCGAATACGATGGCAGCGACGAGTGCGAGTAGCGCACCAAGCGCGAGCGACGGCACAAACCCGAATCCAGCTTTCGCGGCAAGCGCAGCGCCGTACGCGCCCAACCCGAAGTACGCCGCATGACCGAACGAACCTAATCCCGCTGTACCGATGATGAGCCCCAAACTCGCCGCGAAAAGCGCGAAGATCACCACATCTGTCGCAAGCACTGAGGTGTAATCGTCGAACACGAAGGGCATTCCCGCGAGCAACAGTACGCCGATCAGCAGCGCGCCGAGTTGTACGTTCGACGGTTTTCCAAGCGGCGCTTCGACGGCATCGTTCGCATGCGCATGCGTAAGTGGTTTGCCGAAGAGTCCATTTGGTTTGAACACGAGCACGAGCGCCATCACAATAAATTCAGCGACGAGCGTGAGTTTGCTGAACTCGAATTCGAAACCGAACAAGGATTGCGTGCCAAGCCCGATGCAATACGCTTTCACGAGCGAGATGATGACCGCTGCAACGAATGCGCCGTGCAACGAACCGAGTCCGCCGATCACCACGACGACGAACACGTCGGCGATGATGTTCAGATCCATCGAAAGCGTCGCCGGTTCGCGTGGCAATTGCAGCGCGCCGCCAATGCCCGCAAGAAAACTACCGAGCGCGAATACAGCGGTGAAAAGCAATTTTTGATTCACGCCGAGCGCATCAGTCATCTCGCGATCTTGTGTGGCTGCGCGCAAGAGCAAACCGAAACGCGTTTTTTTGGTGAGCGCTGTAAGCGCAAACAACATCGCAACGCCAAGCGCAATCAGAAGCAAATCGTACGTCGGAAACGCACGACCAAAGATCTCAACCGCGCCCGTGAACCCCGGCGCACGCGGCCCCAGCAAATCTTCCGGTCCCCAGACGAAAAGCGCCGCATCTTTGATGACGAGCACGAGCGCGAAGGTCGCGATTAATTGCAACAGCTCAGGCGATGAATAAATGCGGCGAAGAATCAACACTTCGACGATCACACCGATCAACGCGACCGCTAGTCCTGCGGCGAGCACGCCGCACCAGAACCCGAAGGTGCCGCCGAAATACGTTGCAAACGAATACGCGATGTAAACACCGAGCATGTAGAACGAACCATGCGCAAAATTCACGATGCGCGTGACGCCGAAAATGAGCGACAGACCAACCGCAACGAGGAAGAGCGAGGCGGCGGAGGCGAGACCGTTAAGCGTTTGAACGAGGAAGGCTGTCATCAATTCGCAGCATAGCGAATTGATCGGCTCGTAGCGCCGCGTATGCGCACCCCGTGTCGGCGCGGACCTGGACGCGCTTGGGTGATGTTCTTATCAATCAACGAAGCGACATCGGGTGGTCGCCGACAAACGAACGCCCCGAAGCGACGCCAGGTCGTCGCCTACGACGCCTTACGGCATGATCGCCCGCATCCGTCCTTCGACGTGGGTGATGTACGCAGCGCGGTTGGCGAATCCGCCCGGCGTGGTGGTGCCGCTCACTAGGCCCTCGCCACGGTAGCCAAACATCCAGCGGTTGATGAGCACGGCGTCGGTGGCGTCGACGTTAGCGGCCGCAGTGTTATTCACATCAAGCAGACCACCAAGGCTTTGCAGATAGGCCAGGATGTCGCCGTCACTCTTGCGCGTTGCGCCAGGTGCGGGCGGCACGGCGGCGGGTGCGACAGCGTT
Organism: Casimicrobium sp.; assembly: GCA_051645545.1. Classification (GTDB taxonomy): domain Bacteria; phylum Pseudomonadota; class Gammaproteobacteria; order Burkholderiales; family Casimicrobiaceae; genus Casimicrobium. The sequence continues at coordinate 12,661 of JBOFBL010000598.1, forward strand.
GGCTGTGAGCGCAGGGCCGGTTCGACCATCGATGAAACGTTTGATCAGCAGCCCATCGGTTTGGGCCGAATATTTGCCGTCGCCATCGATATCGAGGTGTTGCAAGACCGTTAGCGTGATGTCATTGCCGTCGCCGCCGACATAGCTGATGCGAAAGCGATGCGAGCCGCCGTTGACCGTCGCGCCTTCGGGTAGGTCTTCAAACGTGCCATCCACCGCGTCTGCGCCGTCGTTAGTGACGATCTCGAACACTTGGCCGAGCGTGGGGGTGAAACCAGGGGCGATGTTGAGCGCGAGCGGCGTAGCGCCGCCCAAGCCGCCCAGTCTCACGGTGCCTGTGACATTAAGTCGGCCTTGTGCGTTCGCCGTGGCGTTCGGCAGATCGATGAGCAGTCGACTGAGAAACGAGAGTTGGACGTCTTTTGTGCGCAACGTACCCCCGTTGTTGCCAGGGCGCAGCTGAGAGAAGTCATCCGCCTCCACAAAGCCTATGCTGCCCGTTCCACTCAGCGTGCCGGCCACGCGCACCTCGCTGACCGCGTTACCCAAGTCGCCCATTACCCTGAGCGCGCCTTCAACCTCCAGAACGGCGGCGTAAGTTGGACTATTGCCCGTGAGCACCTGCTCACCCGCGCCTCGCACGTTGAGTTTGGTGACGCCGCCTATTAAGTTGGGACTGGTAATGACGCCGCTGAACGTATGACTCTGCCCGCTCGCGGTGTTGACGCTGAGCTTCACGTTGTCGCTCAACACCAAAGCCCCGCCGCCAGTCAACCCGCCGATAGTTTCCGCTGGCAATGACCCGCTTTTGGCGTTGGGCTCATACCGCCCCGAGGCGTTGATCGTCATGATGGCGTCGTCGGGGATTTGATCGTCGGCAAGGTTTTTGAGCGTCGCGGAGCCCGCGGCATCAGAGCTGTTACCAATTACGATGGGTGCGCCGACGGCCGTCACACCCGCAGTTTTGTTCATCTCGATTACACCACGCTCTATGGTCGTACGACCGTAGGCATTGGCGGTCGTCCCCCCAAGTCGCAGCGTTCCTGTGCCCACTTTGTAGAGGGACCCTGGCCCGGTGATATCTCCGTCAAAGGTGAAGTTGGCACTGTCGCCTACCGTTAAGACCGAATTTGCATTGCTGATTTTGATGGAGCCGGTGCCGGTGATCTGTGCGACCGTTTCAGAGAGCGCACCCATATCAAACACGCCGTCCGTGTTGATTGCGACGCGAGACGTTCCAATGATGAGTTCTGGCAACCCCCCAACGAGCTGGACTTGCGCTGGGCTTGCGCTGCGCGCCGCGCCAAACCTTCCGATCGTTAAGCTCCCCGGCACCACCGCGGTGGCTTGACCTGACAAACGCAAAGTACCCGCGCTGCCATTGCTATCGGCCGACCTGACAAAGGTGCCGCCTGTGTAACTGTTGCTGAACGGCGGCGCCATCTCAACCGCGCCGGGGCCGTAAAAACTTAATCCGGGGCTTCCACTGACGGGGCCGGCAAGAGTCAACGTGCGGCCTCCGGTTGACGCCTTGACAAAGAGCTCGGCACCAACGACTTCGATCGCCGCGTTGATCACAACCCCGGCGCCTCCGATGCTCTGATCTTCGATGTTGATGGTCGATGCGTTTCCATCGATCGTTACCGACCCGTTTACAACCGCGCCGCCTGAGCCAGAGGAAAACCGAATCCCGCCGATCGCCACACCAGATCCGAGATCGGCGTTCGAAGTGATACCGCCATTGAAGACAAGGATGTCGCCGTTCTGCACTTGCCCGCGCGGGTTCCAGTGATTCGCATCCGACCAATTAAACGCAGGGCCGCCTAGCGACGTCCACGTCCGTGTGGTTTGCGCAACAACAGGCTTGATCGCAGCTACGCTCAGCACGCTCAACAGGCTGACTAAGGTCAAAAACGAGCGCATCAACTACCCCTCGGTTAGTTTTGTATGTTCATTATTCGTTTTCCCCGAGGCAATTCGACCCGCGCGGAAACTCTCTCTCGTCAAATCTGGATCGCTGACTCCGTCGGCAGTAGTCTAGTGCGATTCCAGCCGATCGGACAGATTTATCGCGTTCGAAGTTTGTCGGCGGGGTTCGGCTCGCCCACTCAATAAATTTTCATCGGCCTAGAGGCCTTATGCAATAGCGCTGTCAGCGCATGTATCGCTGAAAAATCCGTTTCATAAGACGTTCAAGCCAGGGTGTTTTTAGTGGTGTAGGCGCGGACATGGACGCGCTTTGTGACATCGCTCATCGTTCGACCAAGCGACATCAAGTCGTTGCCTATGAGCGAAGTTAACGAACATCAACCAATCAAAACAGCGAGTCCCCGCCACCGGCGTGGCATCGGGCGATCAGTTGTTGGCGTCGGACCAATGGGTCGTACCCTGTCCACCGTCCCACACCAGCGTCGCCGCGAACGCACTCTGCGCCGCAGCGAGCAAAAACGTAGCCCACAATGCCGTGAGCGAATTAAACGGGCGCATGAGAAATCCCCCAAGATACGGCACGTCGATTGCCGGTTGCAGTCGAGTGCGATCCGTGTTTTGCTTACGATGCGTTCAAGCGTTGTAACGCACGTCACGCAGTATGAAGCGAAGTCGCCGCTCGCGCAACAGCGAAGTAGTAGCGATTACGCTACTTTCCTGTGAAGCGAGGCGAGTTCGAAATATTGCGAAGGATGCAGACAGTGGTAGAGACAATTGAAAATTGCCAATCCGGCGCGTTGTCCTACCAAACAATCATGTTGTTACGTTTATTGATGAACTCAATAACGATGCTAATCGTCTCTTGCGCTAAATTTCATCAGGCGAATGATGATTTATTTTATTTGCAAAAAAGTAAACAAACCAATCCCGACAACAATAGAGCGTTAAGGGATTAATCGCCAACCAATGAACGTCTCATCACTACGCTGGATCTTGTTTACGCTTGCACTCGGTTGCGCCTGCGTGCACCTTCGTGCGAACGCGATGGGTACGACGCCAGCACGCGGCGTGCAGATGGAATACAAAATCGAAAACGAAAATGTGCGCGTCGAATTTCTCGACGAAGACAATTTTCGTTTTGTGGTCGACAGCGGCGTGAGCACGGTGATCCGCGACGGCGCGATTTATTTGAACGTGAAACTCGAAGGCCGCCCCGAACAAGTGCTTTTGCTCGCCGATCGCGAGATTCGTAAAAACAACAAAGACAAACAAGCGAAAGCACAGCGAAGTCCTTCCGCAGCATTGCCGCCAGCAGCAAGTGTCGAGCCGGTGAAGGATGCGCCGCGTGCGCTCGCACGAGCCTTTCCAAACGCGCTCTACGTGACTGAGTTTCGTCGCGCCGGTGCGCTGCGTGCAACGCGCGTAACGAGTGCCGAGAATCGCTCGCTTGCCGAGGTGCAACGCAGCATCAAACAATCAATGGACGCGATGGACATGTCGGTCTGCGGCGGCGCGGTGCAACAACTCGTTGCCTGGTGGTTACCTGAATTCGTCGATCGTGGTCACGCGATCATCTCAACCAATCAAGGCATCGAGATGCGCGATGCACCGCGCACCCTCGCGACTGCGCCCGAGATGTGGCTGCCGCGCGACGTGAAACCGGTTGACTACCGCGTGGTGAGCAGCGGCAAATAACAATCCTGGCACCCAATAGAAACGCCCAATTTAATTAGGCGCTGATCTATTTTTTTCTTTTTTTCGAAAATTATGTTTTTCTGCCGCTTTGCCCAATTGAATTGGGCATACGAAGACATCGCCAGGATGGCAATAATTACAAAAAACAACGCTCTCTTCGATTCGCAACATCAATCGATTTCGCTTGAATCAATGCCGCCGTGATCGCGACGTACCGTTGCAAAAAAGCGTTTAGAAACTCGTGCCGCAACGCTGATTCACACCCGCGCGAATCTCGTTAGCGCTGGTGAACTCGGCATCGTCGGGAACGGTAACGCCATTGAGCAAAGCGGCATCGGGAACACCGCGCATCAAACGCGTGAGCACGAGTCCATCGAGGAGCGATTGCGGTGCGAGTACGGAGCGACCGAACACGTCGTAGACGGTGCCAGCGCCGATGAAATTGGCCACCGCAATTGCGTCCCCGCGCGGGGCGTTCAAGGGAACATTCCCTGCTAGATCTGCGCCACGATAGCCTAGGAGATAGCGAT
>JBOFBL010000599.1:0-3858 GCA_051645545.1 Casimicrobium sp.
ATGGTTCGACAAGCTCACCACGAGCGGCGGTGTAGGAAGCGCATGTTTACGTTGTCCGTTCGCGGTGATCCCGTGTTGCTTCGTCAAGCTCAGCATAAACTGAGCACGGGAGTAAACGCTGCGCTCACCCTCACTTCCGTTCGTGGTGAGCTTGTCGAACCATGAACGCGATTCAAAGATTCGTGACGCTCGCGCAGCAGAAGTCTTGCGCAACCGATAGTCTCCGTCGCAAACATTCACCCTCTCCCGCCCTTCGGGCACCCTCTCCCCTCAAGGGAGAGGGGTCACTCACACTACGCCAGCTTAAACGGCATCTCGCGCAACGGTTTACCGGTCGCGCGCCTGAGCGCATTCGCGAGCGCGGGTGCGAACGGCGGTAAGCCGGGTTCACCAATGCCTTTCGGTGGGTCGTTCGACGGCACGATGTGTACTGCGATTTTCGGCATATCGGTGATACGCGGCATCGGGAAATCGTGGAAATTGTTTTGTTGCACGACGCCGTCTTTGAACGTGATCGCGTGGTTTTCCATCGTCGTTGCCAGCGCCATCAAAGCCGAGCCTTGCACTTGCGCTTCCACCGTGCGTGGGTTCACGCAGAAGTTGCAATGCACGGCCGCCGTCACTTCGCCGATCACGGGTTTGCCATCTTTCATGCCCGCTTCGAGCACGAAGGCAACGACGGATTCAAAGCTCTCGTGCATCGCAACGCCCCAGTGCATGCCTGCTGCTAGCTTCTTTTTGCCGTAACCCGATTTGTCAACCGCCAGTTGCAATGCCGCCTTGTGACGCTTGCCGCGCGCATCGTCGGCGAGCAGGCTCATGCGATATGCGACCGGATCCTTTTTCGTCGCCACCGCAATTTCATCGAGCAGCGTTTCCATCACGAAGGCCGTGTGCGTTGAGCCCACCGATCGCCACCAAAGTACGGGCACGTTGACATCGGGATGATGCACACCCAATCGCATCGGAATTTCATACGGTTCGCGCATGCCTTCCGTGGTCGTGCCATCGACGCCCTCTTTGAGCAAGAAGGATTCGAACGGCGAGCCCTTCACGATACTTTGCGACACGATGCGATGGTCCCAGGCGACGATCTTGCCATCGTTGTCGTAGCCAATCTCGGCGCGATGCAAGGTGAACGGACGGTAGTAGCCCGCTTTCAAATCGTCTTCACGCGAATGCACGACCTTGATTGGCGCGCGTTTGCCACTGGCGATGTAAGCCTTCGCCACATTCGCAGATTCAACGAGATATTCACTCGTTGGCACTGCACGGCGACCGAAACCGCCGCCCGCCATCTGCACGTGGATATTGATCTGCTCCGGCTTAAGCTCGGTCACCTTCGCGAGTGTCGCGGCATCGACACCCGGCATTTGCGACGCGGTGTACACATGACATTCGTTCGCTTTGAGATCGATGGTGCACGCTAGCGGCTCCATCTGAGCATGGTTCAAATACGGAAACACGAATTCGGCAGAGAGCTTATTCGGCGCGCTCGCTAGTTTCGACACATCGGCCTTGAAGTGATCGGCTGGCGCGACATTGCCTTGTGCTTTTGCGAGTTCGCGGTATTGCGTAAGCATGGCTGTGGTGTCGGCTTTACCAACGCTCGCGCTATCCCATTCAACTTTCACCGCATCGCGACCCATCTTCGCGGGCCAGTAAGCGTCTGCGATCACTGCAATCCCTTTCGCACCGCGATCAAGATCGACCGGCAGCACAGCGCGCACGCCTTTCACTTTCATCGCAGCGGCCGCGTCGAAAGACTTCACTTTGCCGCCGAACACCGGTGGACGCATCACCACGGCGGTCAACATGCCGGGCAGTTTCACATCGATACCGTAAGGCTGCGTACCCGTCGATTTCGCACGCGAGACCTTGAGGCCCGTCGGTTTGCCGATGATCTTGAATGTCTTCGGATCTTTGAGCGCGACAGTCTCAGGAATCGGCTCTTTCATCGCCGCATCGAAGAGCTCGCCATAGCTCGCGCGACGTGAACCGCTCACAACAAAACCGTTTTCCGCTTTGAGCGATGCGGCATCGACCTTCCATTGTTTCGCAGCAGCGGTAACGAGCATCACCTTCGTGCGTGCGCCCAATTCGCGATACTGCGTGTAACTGTTCTTCACCGAGTTCGAGCCGCCCGTGAGGTGCATGCCCATCGCGGGATCGACGTAGTTGCCCTTCTGATTGCCGAACGCAGTCTTTACTTTGCTCCAATCGGCTTCAAGCTCTTCGGCGCAAATCATTGCGAGTGCCGTTTCGATGCCTTGGCCCATGTCCATGCGATTGCAGAGAATCGTCGTGGTGCCGTCTTTCGCAATCGTCACAAACGCAGCGGGTTGTTCGGTCGGCTTCTGACCTGGTTTCGGTGCGGGCGCTTGTGCGTTCTGCGCAAACGAAATCGAGGGAACGACGGCGATACCTGCTGCGCCACCCAAGCTCATCTTCATGAACGTGCGACGCGATGCGTTTTGTTTCGAACCCAATGCAATGGCGTTGAGATCGATACCCTGTTTGGCAAGTGCTTTTTCGAGATACATCATCATTCTCCTTAAGCAATCGCGCGAGCGGCGTCTTTGATCGCTTCACGCACGCGCGTGTACGTTCCGCAGCGGCAGATATTGCCTGCCATTGCCGCATCGATATCGGCGTCGGTGGGGTTCTTCTTGCCTTTCAAAAGCGCCGCGGCCGACATGATTTGCCCGCTTTGGCAATAGCCGCATTGCGCGACGTCGTGTTTCACCCACGCATCGGTTACCGCTTTGCCGATGCGATCGCTGGCTTGCGCTTCGATCGTCGTAATCTTTTGATTGGCCACCGCCGAAATTGGCGTCATGCAGGAACGAATTGCATCACCATTCACGTGCACCGTGCACGCGCCGCAAAGCGCCATACCGCAACCGAATTTGGTGCCGGTCATGTTTAAGTTATCGCGCAGCGCCCAGAGTAGCGGCGTCGTGGGGTCGGCATCGACGGAGACCGCCTTGCCGTTGAGTTCGAAACGAATCATGTGAGAGTTCCTTTGTGGAGGAGGTACTACGGATAGACAAAGCGATGACCATGACATCGCATTCGTCGGTTGATTCTCTAACTTTTTCCGGGTGCAACACTTTTTCTACGGGTATCAACAATTACATTTATCGCGATTTTGCCCCATTGAATTAGGGCGAAATCGCGATTTTTTGTTAGGTCTTGATAACCAATACGTGGTCGTATTGCGTGGGATTGCACTCCGCACTCGGCATGCTAGAGATCGTGTTTGCGAAATGCAAGCACATTACAAATTTGTAATCGAACGGCCAGCGCAGTTCAAACCACGACGAGTACTTACCCTTGTCGCTTAAGCAAAGAGTTTCGATACCGCTACCAAATTCTCGTTGCCAAATCCAGCGTCGCTCGCGCGTTTATAGGTTCGCCACGCAACCTCTGTCGCTGGTAACACGGCGTCGCAGTTGCGCGCCGATTGCACGGCGTAACCCAAGTCCTTTGCGATCAAGTCGACCGGTGCTTGCGGTGCGAAGTTTTGAGCGAGTATTAAACCGCCCGCACCAGCAGCCGCAGGACTCATCACCGGCATTGCGCGCAGCGCTTCGAGCGCACGCGGCGCGTCGGCGCCGTTTTTGCTCAAGAAGTTGAGCAATTCGGCAACGGTCGCCACTTGCACACCGAAGAGCGCGTTCACCGCGAGCTTGAGCAGCGCGCCGCTACCCGTGGGGCCGACGTGATGTAGCGCGCCACCCATTGCCGAGAACACATCACGCGCGGCGTCCACGGCTTGCGTCTCGCCGCCGACCATGAAGATGAGTTGTCCGGCGTCGGCCTGTGGGCGCGAACCAGCGACCGGCGCATCGATGA
>JBOFBL010000600.1:0-3693 GCA_051645545.1 Casimicrobium sp.
CGTAGGCATGCGACGGTCTTGCGTAGCAGTAAATGCACCCATGCTCGCAGCCGCGATACGGATTGATCGATTGTTCAAAACGAAGGTCGGGCGAATCGTTGCGCGAGATGATCGATTTCGCCTGCTCGACATGAATGACTGTTTTCGGTTTCTTCGCGGCGCGCTCGATGGCTTCGTCCTCGCTCCAGCCATCGTCGATGCGTTCGGTCTCTCGCGACTCGAAACGCCCGCTCATATTGAGCGTAGCACCGCGGCCTTTGTGCACTTGAGCATGAGCAGACATACTGTTATTTTAAACAGTATCTGCAGACTATCAATGAAGCATCCAACGATCCGTTGACTTAGCCAATTTACTGCAAAGCAATTACCAAAAATCACCCATTTTGGCTTGCTGTGCGATGGCTAGTCGGGTTATTCTTGAATCGGCAACATTTGATAGCTTGGAATCATGCCAATAAACTCTGCCAAACCCTCGCCAAACGCTGCGGCGCTTCAACTGGCATCGCTTATGTGCATACTCGTTTGCGCTGGTTGCACGACTGCGCCGATCAACGAACAAGCCAGCGCATCCAAGAACGATCAAACTGCGGTTGATGAAAAATGTTTTGTGACAGGCAGCCGTTTAGCGAAAAAAGATTGTCGGGACAGCGGCGTCGGCATGATCTCCCGAGAAGCTTGGGAGCGAAAGCTCGGTGACGTTCAAGCGCCCGTACAAACGAATCCTGGCATGTAGTTATTACGTTTTTTGAAGGTACCCAATGAAGCTCACGATCCGCCTAACTGCTTTTTTTACCGTCGTTTGTGCGCTCTTCGGCTGCGCAGCAGCCCCCGAGCAAGATACAGCACAAACGGTGAGCGCGCGTTGTGAACAAACGGGCAGCAATTTGCCGCGTCGCGAATGCAGAAGCGAAGTTGAGGTTCTCAAACCACAAGCCATCGAATCGCTAAAGGGTGCCGATCGCCCAATAATGTCGAATAAGTAGCGACTGCGGCGCGCAACGATGATTGGCTAACGCTCGCGCATCAGCGTCGATTTTCCGAATAAGCTTTCGATCAAATCAACGGCGAGCTCCGCCGTTTGATTGCGCCTATCGAGTGCTGGATTTAGCTCCATAACGTCGAGCGAGGCGAGGCGCCCGGCATCGGCGATCATCTCCATACACAGCTGCGCTTCGCGATAGGTGGGGCCACCGCGCACGGTTGTGCCGACACCCGGTGCAATATCGGGGTCGAGAAAATCAACGTCGAAACTAACGTGCAAGTGCGTGTTGTCGTCCAGATCGTGCAGCGCGTCTTGCATAACGGTACGCATGCCCATTTCGTCGATCGATCGCATGTCGAACACTTCAAGGCCTTGTTCGTTGACAAAACGCTTTTCTTCGTCGTCGACGCTTCGTATACCGATTTGCGTAATTTCGCTGGGTTTAATGGCAGGTGCCGGATTGGCGAGATTGACGAGCGCAGATGCACCGAAGCCGCAGAGCGTTGCCACCGGCATACCGTGAATATTGCCCGAAGGCGTGATCTTGCTCGTGTTGAAATCGGCGTGCGCGTCGAGCCACAGGATGCGCAAGTTCTTTTTCTTTTCGCGACAATGTGCAGCAATGGCCGCGATCGATCCGATAGCCAGACAATGATCGCCGCCCAACAGCATAGGGAATTCACCGGCGCGAAGTGCGTCGCGAACAGCATCGCGAACGGCCACGTTCCACGCGAGCACTTCCGGCAGATGACGATAGCCGTCGCTTGGCGGCAGCCAAGGGTTAGGCGGGCCACTTAGGTTGCCATCGTCGTGAACGATCAGCCCGCGTGCTTCAAGCGCTTCGCGAAGCCCGGCAACGCGGAGCGCTTCGGGGCCCATCGACGCACCGCGTGAGCCAGCGCCGATGTCGGTCGGCGCACCAATCAATCGGATCGGAGCATGTGATTTCATGGCTGCGATTGTAGGGCGCAACTATTCTCGCGCGCGGCGTTTAAGTGCGAAACTGCTGGCTCGCGAAACTAATCGAGAGTGCGCGCGGACCCAGCGTGAGCGTGCCGGTCAGGCTCATCGGCACCAGCGACAACGTAATCTGATGTCGCGTGCATAGCGTGCGCAAGCTTTGATATTCAGCGAGCGCTTCGATGTCGCCGAGTTTTCCGCTGTAGCTCACGGCAACAAACGGCACGATCAATCCGCCGTTCACCACCAGGGCTTCGACGCGCTTGAGTACCTGCGCGCGCGCCGCCTTCGCGCCGCGTACGCGACCAATTGTTCGCACATTATCGGCGTTCAAATGCACGATCGGTTTGAAATCGAAAACCGATGCAGCCCAAGTTTTCCATACCGGAATCGCCGTTTGCTCGATGTGATCCGAACTATGCGCAGCAACTCCAACGTCGTTGGGCACCATCAGCGTGTGCACGTTTCGGCGAACGGCATTGAGCGTCACTGCGATGTTGGCAGCGAGCATGCCGCGCGCACGCAAGTCGATGGCATGCGCGAGCATCACACCTACGCCGCCAAGCGCGTTGAGCGAATCAATCACCCACGCTGTGACGGTCGAAGGTTGACCGAGCGTGCGGCGCACCTTGTTGTGAATCAGCACGAGCGATTGTGTTGCCGAGAGCGCGTTGACGAAGTGCTTGCTGCGTCGTGCGGACACACAAATGTGCAACACCGCTTCGGTGCCCGGCTGCATACGACGCTGCATGAGATCGCGCATGGCGACAGGGGTAAACGGCTGGCTGCGCGCTGCGTTGTCGCTCACGTGATCCATACGTTGCACCAGCGCGGTTGATGCGTCTTGGCTTGGCAAATCGACAACGCGCTGATCGCTCAACACGATCGTGCGCGGCATCACAACAATGGAATTCTGTTCGAGCCACGCTTTAGACACGTCGCAGGCGGCATCCACCACGATCAAGGTTCGATCGACTTCCGGCGAGCGCGGCACGGCGGCAACAACGCGTGTCGAATCGATTTCGGCCTTGTGGCGCTTCACGAATTCGACCGCGACGCTCGTATTGACGTCTAGAGGATCATAGCCCTCGTTATTTGTATAGGTATCCGACATTCCCCAACGTCAACCCCGGTGCGCGATACCCGATCACGCATCGTCAAAGATGCAAAAAAACAATGGATGCTATCGCGGAACCGCGACAGGTACGCCAAGTTCGCTCAACTTTTACAGTGGCATTTCGCATCGAAGTGGTCGATACGACACTGCGAAGCGGCCCGGCAAAATTAAGCGAACATGCAAACTGATTACAAATTCGAAGCGCTGGGCGCCTTCGAGAGAGCACAGTAAGTCGCTATAGCTTATTCATCAATCGCCCTAATATAACGGGCGTGCATATATATTTAATTTAATTTCGATAAAGCTTATTTATCCGATTATCGCCCAATTAAATTAAGCGTTAACGCAGGAAGCTTGAAGTGTACTTATTAACGCTGCGGAGACGTCATCAATAGCGATGTAAATCTCGCAAAATCGATGTTGCCGCCAGAGAGCGTGACCGCAACGCGTTGACCTTTGAACCGATCGCGATGCGTCATGAGCGTCGCGAGTGCGCACGCGCCCGAGGGTTCGAGCACGATCTTCATTCGCTCGAACGCAAAACGCATCGCCTCGATCACCGCTGCATCCGACGTGGTCAACACGCCACTGACGTGTGTGCGAATCACTTCAAACGGATGCACGCCGACCGCCT
>JBOFBL010000601.1:0-10513 GCA_051645545.1 Casimicrobium sp.
AAACCATCTTGGGCGTCTACGCATGGGAGCGCGTCGCGCTGCGACCGGTCGTCATCGATCTTGAAATCGGTGCCGATCAAGAAGCGGCGTTCGTGCACGACAACGCGGTGGGGCTCATGAATTACGACAGCATTTCGCGGCGATTGAGCGAGCTGTTGCCCACGCTTTCTTACAAAACCGTGGAGCGACTTGCAACGCATGTGGCGAGCGTCGTGCTCGATGAATTTCACGCGCCGTATGTGAAAGTCACTATCGGAAAGCCAGGCGCGGTGGCGAATACGGCGATGGTGGGCGTGACCATTGAGCGGCGAAGAACTGCCTAAAATTTAGGCAGAAAAACGACGCTAAACTCTTTCAATCATCGCCCAATTTAATTGGGCGATTAGAGCAGAAATACGTCGTTTCGAAAAAACAATTAATTTGCTGCATCGCCCAATAAAATTGGGCGTAGAAAGCAATGGTTGTTACGCTGTTTTTTGCTTCGACGCGTTCTTTTTCTGAAGGTAGGTGCCGAGCGCCGCAACGAAAATCGCACCCGCAATCGCCGTACCGTACTTAAGCGTTGAGGAGGCTTCGCCGAAGTATTGCGTCCACGCGACGTCGGTGACGATCATGCCGCCCGCGATCCAGCCCAAGAGCGCCGCACCCGCAGTAACGACCAGCGGAAAGCGGTCGATGAGCTTGAGCACAATCGTCGAGCCCCACACGATGATTGGAATGCTCACGAGCAAGCCGAAGATCACGTAAGCCAGCTGATGCGAACCCGGCGTGTTTTGCGCTGCCGCAGCAATCGCGATCACGTTATCCAAACTCATCACGAAATCCGCAATGATGATCGTTTTCACGGCAGCCCAAAGCGAGTCGGCACCCGACACATTGTGATCGCCGTCGTCTTCACCCGCGAGCAGTTTGATGCCGATCCAGAACAGCAACACACCGCCCACGATTTTGAGGAACGGAATTTTGAGCATTGTGACCGCAAACGCAATCAGGATCACGCGCAGGATGATCGCGCCCGCCGTGCCCCAAATGATCCCCTTCGTGCGCTGATGCGCGGGCAGATTACGACACGCCAGCGCGATCACGACCGCGTTGTCGCCCCCCAGCAGAATATCGATGATGATGATTTGACCAACGGCGGTCCAATTGATCTGACTAATCCAGGATAAATCCATGCTTGTTCTATTTTGATAAACGCAAAACCATACGCATTCTAGGGGCGCTTCCTGTCTTCGATTTCATTGCGAAGCAAGCTCAGTTTGCAAATGAAACTCTGCGCGAAAAACGACAAAGCCCTTTGTTCGCGAATGGTCGCGAACACCTTAACGAATCGGGCGATGCACTCGCGAGAGACTGAATGTAAACGCGAGCTTTAGTCGCGCGCAGGAAATGCTGAGTAAATCGGCGAGCGGGATGGAGCCTCGCAGCCACTTAATCAACGTTTCCTTATTTTTCGGTATCCGTCAAACCCTTTACGAAGCTCTTCTGCATCACGATGATTACCAGCACCGGCGGAATGAGCGCGAGAATCGTCGTCGACATCACGATATGCCAATCGGTCGGCTCGGCGCCCGTACCAATCATTTTCTTGATCGCAACCACAATCACATCGAGCGAATTGGAGGTCGTGATGAGCAGCGGCCACAGGTATTGATTCCAACCGTAGATGAAAAGAATCACAAACAGCGCCGCGATATTCGTGCGCGACAGCGGAATCACCACGTCTTTGAAAAAACGCATTGGCCCCGCGCCGTCAATCTTTGCCGCCTCGACGAGTTCATCGGGAATCGTCAAAAAGAATTGACGGAACAACAGCGTTGCCGTCGCCGACGCAATCAGCGGCAAGGTGAGCCCGGTATACGAATTGATGAGATTCAAATCGGTCACCACTTGATAGGTCGGCACGATGCGCACTTCCACCGGCAACATTAGCGTGATGAAAATCATCCAGAAGAAGAGCATTCGTCCTGGGAATTTGAAGAACACCACGGCATAGGCGGAGATCAAACTCACACTGATCTTGCCGAAGGTCACGATCAACGCGACGAACAGCGAGTTGAGCAAGAGCTTCCACGCAGGCGGCGACAAATACGTACCCGCCGAGCCCTTCGACCACGCTTCTGAATAGTTTTTGAACAGCTCGCCACCGGGGTAGAGCTGCATCGGCGATTGCGCGATGTCCTGTGGCGTCAACGTGCTTGCAACAAAGGTCACCCACAGCGGAAAAGCGGTGATGAACACGCCAATCCAGAGTACCGCATGCGGCAGCCAGTTGGTGTTGCGTCCGAGGGTTTGGGCGTTCATCTAGTAATGAACCTTTTTTTCGACGTATCGAAATTGAATCGCCGTCAACACAATGACGATCCCCATCAAGATCACCGATTGCGCCGCTGATGAACCCAGATTAAGCGCATGCACACCGTCGTAATACACCTTGTAGACGAGCACTTCAGTCGCCTTTGCCGGGCCGCCGCTCGTGACCGCATCGATGATCCCGAACGTATCGAAAAACGCGTAAACGATGTTCACCACGAGCAGGAAAAACGTGGTCGGCGACAAGAGCGGAAAAATAATCGTGCGGAATTTGCGCCACTCGCCTGCGCCGTCGATCGACGCTGCTTCCAGGAGCGCTTTCGGGATCGACTGCAAGCCCGCGAGGAAGAACAAAAAATTGTAGCTAATCTGTTTCCACGCCGCCGCCATGATCACCAAAATCATCGCGTCGTTGCCATCGAGCTTTGGATTCCAATCGACGCCGAGTTTCTTCAAGAAATACGCAACAACACCGATCGACGGCGAAAACAAAAACAGCCACAGCACGCCCGCCACCGCAGGCGCAATCGCATACGGCAACACGAGCACCGTTCGATAAAACGTCGCGCCGCGAACCACACGCTCCGCCATCAGCGCAAACAACAGCGCGGGCACCAGCGCACAAATCGCCACCGCGCCGGAAAAAATCAACGTGCGCCAAAGCGTCGCGCGATAGTCGGGGTCACCCAACACATCCTTGAAATTTTGCAGACCAACAAAGGTCACCGACTGACCGAACGCATCCTGCTGCAACAGCGACATATGAATCGCCTGCCCCGCCGGCCAAAAGAAAAACACAAGCGTGATCGCGAGCTGCGGCGCGAGTAATAAATACGGCAGCAGCTGATTGCTAAAGATGACGCGGCGTTGCATGAGTGGGAATCTATCTCAAAATGGCTGCAATGTGTTTGCGGAAACAAATCTCATTTCAAATGTCCGGGGGACATTTGAAATGAGATTTGGTCGAGAGTAAGTTATGCGCGAACAGCGCCGTGGCATCCTCATACGGGTTCGGGACGCGCCGATGATGTTCACGCCAACAACGCCCATTGCAACCAACCATCCGCGAGCGAAGCGATCACTTGAGATCGTGAGCGCGAAGACGCGAACGATGCGCTCGTGCACGTGCATCCGCGCATGCGGGAACGCGGGCGCGAGTGATCGTGAGCACGTGAGTGCGAACGCTTGAAACAGATCATCACACAAACCCAAATAGCATCCGAGCACCAAGCGTCATCGACCGATTTAATTGGGCGATGGCGGGTATTTTGTTATTTTTCAAGAAAAAGCATTTTTCAGTTGATCGCCCACACAATTTGAGCGATGACTTACTTAGCTCGGATGAGCTTGAATGTGACAATGAAAGACCCGACCCCCGTTTTCTTAGGCCGACCCCCGTTTTCTTAGGCGCTGGGATGTGTTTTTTAGATGGTGTTTTTTGTCGTCTCGATTGTTTCGTGCGGTGGACAACCTCTGCCAGCCGCGTCGACGATCAATCGATACTCGTTTTGCCGCTCTGTCGCAAACGAACCTCAAAGAAAGGACGAACGATAAAAAAGAACGCGCCAGCTGCCAGTACTGCACCCGCCCCAAGAACACAAGGTAAGCCGGAGCTAAACCAACATGGGCCATTGAATAAAACCGCTGAACCAGTTATGCATCCTGCAATCAGATTTAGCCAGAACGCGTTTGTTTTCAAATCGGTGCCACAGTTAGGGCAGCGCATTTCTTCTCGCGCAAAAAGAGCGCTAATCCGATGGTCACAACTTGGACAGTTACTCATGATGCACCATTAAAAGAAGAAAGCAGGCTTCATACCCAACCAGTCCACGGGTTACATTTTCTTGGGATCGTAAAAGAGAGCCACGGCAAGTGCGTAGAGTCCGAATGCAATAGTTACCCATAGCCCTCCAGAGCTGCCACCACCCCACAAAGCAATCAACCCAGCGAGAACTACACGTAGAGCTTTGTGCCATCCCCACTCATTTACGCGTATTTTGATCATCACATTTATTATCCTTGTAGTCACATCTTGAGCTTGCGGTTGCGCATACACCGGCGGCGGAAGTCGTTTCTGTGACCCTGTTTTCCTATGCTGTTTTCCTCTCTGATTTTCCGTGGATCTATCAACCCGGCCTACCGCGCTTCGAGTACCTGTGACGAACAAATTTCAACAACAAAATTGCGAGGACGGTGACAATCGCCCAAACTGCAAGCGCAGTCACTACGAGAATTAAAACCGTGATAGTTCCCGCAAGCAATGAGTCGACGTTACGCAGCGGGAAACGCGCAGTGATACTAAGCGCGATTTCTACAATCCAAAAAACGAGTCCATACAACACTGCCGTTCGGATAGGTAGCTTTAGCCACAGCGCTTGCAGCAAAATCAAAACAAAAAGTGCAATAGCAGCGACGTCTCCGGGTTGCAGCCAACTGGGGAAGTAGTCGTACGCGAACGTGAGTCCGAAGCAAACAGCAACGAAGACGAGTGTCAGATGCAAGGGACGAATTTTCATAGCACACCTTTTGAATAAACGCCTGGATCACAGCACTGTCCGGTTGGGCAAACGCACTTGTCAGGTCCACATGAACTTCGGATGCACTCGGCAGATTTTGAGCCGGTCGCTAAACACGCCCAACACGCTCGACTATTCTGCAAACGCGATCGGATGCACGCGTAGCAATCAGCACCGCCTTCGCCTAGCTCATCGCCCAAACAATCATAAACATTCAATTTACAACACCAGTTATTCGGCTGCTGTAGGCTCGCCCGGCACGCCGCGCCCTCGGGGGTTCGCGGGCAGTGCGGGTAAGGATCACCAATAATGATTGTCTTGGTGCCTCTCGGGTCAAACTTATATGCGGGAGCTGCGTCTACATACCCAAACGTATTGAGCCCAGCCTTCAACCCAATCGGATCACTAGAGTCATAACGCCCAACGCTAGGATCATAGGTACGCTTGTAGTTATAAAACTTTTTCGTCTCCTGATCTTCAAACTGCCCCGGCATGCGCAGGTTCTGTTCGAACGTCGCAGCGGCGACTTGTGTGGCAGTGCCCGTCACGAGTTGCGGATTCTTGTTCGGCGCAGAGTTCGCCGATCCGCCTGCGCCGGTTTGTGCCGTTGTTCCGAACGGATCGGAGTTCCACATCCAGACGGCTCGATTGATTGATCCGGGTGAAGTGGGTGTTGCGCTACTTGGTGCGTTTGCGCCGGTTGCGATTGTTGATCTCGTTACAACTCTGGGCGTGCCCAAGTGATCGGCGTGCACGTAGAAGACTTCAACGTTGACACGATTCGTGGTTGTGTTCGTACCAACATTGTTTGCATTCGCTGCGGTTGCGCCGTTCGCCGGATTGCCCGTTGTTGTTCCGGCAATGCCCAGCGGCGTTCCGCTGTTTGATCCTTTGGGTCGCAGCGTCGCGATTGGCATGCCGTTGAACCAGACGGTTTCACTGATGAGTTTTCCATCCGGTGCGTATTCACCAATCAAGTTGCCCTGCTCGTCGTAAACGAATCGTGCGTTGAACGCGAAGCTACTTGCGGTGGCCGCGTTGAAGGCATACGTGCCTGCACCGGTCTTTTGCACGCGTTGTCCCATCGCGTTGATTTTGTACGTCACGAAGTCGGCGGCGTTGGTTCCGATCTGCGTTTTATTCAATCGGTTCTTCGCGTCGTACGTGAGCGTGTATTGCGTGGTTGCTGCGCTCGCGACATTTGTGCCCTCGGCAATCGTGTTGCCACTTGCATCGTACGCGTACGTCCACGCGTTCGCGCCCGTGATGCCGGTGAGCGTGTGACGTTTTGTTCCACTCGTGGTGCTCAGGTTCGGATACGCGTAGTTCGCCGTTTGATTCGTGGAGGTGCCCGGTGCGGTGGTTGTTCTGCTGAGTCGATTTCCAATCGCGTCATATGTGAACTGTTCGTTCGGGAGAAGCGCCATGCCTGTTGCGAGTGTTGTTGAGTTGGCAACGCCTGCATTGAATTGCGTTAAGCGATCGAGCTGATCGTACGCAAACGCTTGATTGAGCGAGTTGGCGTTGGTGATGCCGGGAATCGTTGCGCCGCTGGGTGTGGTGATCGCGGTGATTCGGTTTGCTCTGTCCCATGCGATGTTGCGACTGTAGCCTTGCGGATCGTTGCCGATGCTAGTGGGGCGGTAGTCCAAATCGAAGTTTCTGCCGTGTTGATTGATCGGTGGGTTGCTACTCGTGCTCGCGCCGCTATTGTCCCAGTCCCAGCCTTCGTTCGGGCCGAAGGGTTTGTAATCTGCGCTCGTGAGAATCGGTACGCCGCCCGTGGGGATGTTGCCGCCTTCTGCTGTTGCGGTGTAGCCCGTGGGGTTCAACATGATCGCGGTGATCTTGCCGGGGTTATTTGAGCTTGGTGTTCCGTACGTGTACGCAATCGTCTGCCCACTCGGCGTGGTCATGGATCTCAGTTGACCGTTCGCGCTGTATTGATAGGTGGTGACGCGGTTCGGATTCGTTGCCCCCGTTAAGACGTTGGTCTTGCTGGTGATGCGACCGTTTAAGTCGTAGACGTAATCGACGCGGCCCGCTGCATCGGCGATTCGGCTGAGACGGCCTTTGCCACCTGTTCCACCAAGCGTTGCTGTGATGCTGTCGTACGTGTACGTGTGCGTCTCTTCGACTGCGACCGTGCCTGCAATCGTGCCGAAGCACAGGGCTTGGGTGTTGGTACTTGTGTTTGAGGCTGCGTAGTACTTGATGCTCGTCGGGCGATGCAGGTTGTCGTAACTCGTGGTCGTGCAGCGATTCATGCTGTCGATCTTGGCCGTCACGTTGCCCATCAGGTTGTATTTGAACTTCGTGCTGCCGGTGTCGGGACTGACTTGATCGATTAAGTTGTTGTGCCCGTTGTATTTGTACGTCGTCGCTAAGCCTTGCGGGTCTGTTACTTGAACGAGATTGTTTGAGGCGTCGTATTGATAAATCGTAGGCTTGGTGGCACCGTTGTACGGATCGATCACCTTGGTCAATCGATTCAAGGCGTCGTATTCATTGCTCGTGGTGCGGCCCAGCGGATCGAGCGTGCTGGTTAAGTTGCCGTTGTTGTCGTAGCCGTATTGCGTGATCGCGGCATTGGCTGGCGGACTGGAGACCGAGGGATCGATCGTCGGCGATCCCGCAGGTGCTGCGCTCGCGTACGCTGTACCGCCAATGTCCTGCTTCAAGCGATTCAAGGCGTCGATCGCGCGTTGCTTTCTCTTCGCGAGCGTGTTGCTTGGGTCGAAATGCTCTTCCTTCACCCGATTGCCCATGTTGTCTAAGCTGTAGACGATTTTGTTGCCCGCGAGATTGGCTTGATTGACGATCAGGCTTTGGATCGTGACGGAATAGCTGGTGCCGCCCGGAGGATTGAGCGTGACCGTCGTGGTCTCTGGCCTTGCGCCAGAGAGTTGATCGCTCATGCCGACCAGCCGATGCGCGGCGTCATACGCATAGAAGAGATTCGTGCCGTCCGGCATCGTCACGCGCGTGAGCTGTCCGGTCTTGTCGTACGTGTAGAAGGTGGTTTCACTCGTCGCACCGTTCGACACCGTTCTCGAACTCAACCAGCCGCGCGGGTGATACGCCATGGTCGTAACGAGACCATTGGCATCCGTCATCTTGGTCACGCGACCGTTGCGATCGTATTCGTTCATGGTGACGACATGACCGGCAGCGTTGGTGATCGTCTGCACGTCGCCCATCGTGTACTTCGGCGGCGAGGCGGTATCGGTCGCGGCGTAGTACACCGTGGTGGTGGTTTTATTGAGCGGATCCTTCGCCGTTAACACCTGACCCAAGGCGTTGTAGGTGTAAGTCCACGTGCGGATTTCGTTGGTGCCGCTACCGTCGTTCTTAGGTGCTGTGACTTTGCGGGTCAACATGTTGCCCGCGGTGTCGTAGGTGAATTCGGTGAGCTTCGTTCCCGGTGCGCCGCCGAGGGTTGTACTTGCTGCGGGTTCGGTGATCGAGAGTGGGAGGCGGTAGGTGGCGTGCCAGGTGGTGCTCGTGGTGGGTGATTGTGCGCAGGCGTATTGCTGTCCCGGATAACCCAAAGGCGTTGCATCCTGACTACCCGGAAAAGGGGTGCTCTGCCAGCAAGTGCCAACGGTACAGGCTGAGTTGTAGTTGCCCGAGGCATAGCCTCCACCACTGAGGCACACATTCACCGCACCCGTGGAATCACTGCGAGTCCGCGAAATTTCCAGATTACGTGTCAGGTTGTATTGATAGACCGTTTTGTTGCCTTTGAAATCAGTGCGAGACGTCACGTTGCCATGGGCGTCATAACCGATGTTCTGCGCATTGTTGCCCCCGCAAGTAGGGCAGGGTTGACTCACGCCATAAAGGCGAATTGCGCCGCCATAGGGATTGAAGTTGTAGGTGCGCGACGTGCCAAGTGGATCGACCACCGTCGTGCTTCCGTAGTAACCAGACGGCAGCGTGAGCGTGTATTTGTTAACGCCCCCCGCAAGCTCCGATGAAGTCGCGCGGCTGCTATTGTCATATTTGTAAGTCGCGTGGCGACCGCCGTTTTCGTCGATCACGCCCGTCATGCGATCGGGCAGCGTTTGCGTACTTGTTGTGATGTGCGCCGCTTCGTTGTACAGATAGCTTCTGACGTGGCCATCGGCATGCGTGACACTAATGACATTGCCTCGATCGTCGTAAGCGTAGTTCGACACATTGCCTGCGTAATCGGTGACGCTTGCGAGTCGTCCCGCTTGCAGCCCAGAGGCATGGTAAGAATAAGTGACGCTTCGTCCGAAGGAATCAGTGATCGCGACTAACTGCCCCTGTGCGTCGTACGAGAGCGTTTTCGTTACGCCCGTCCGCGATCGAATCGAGAGCAGTCTTCCCGTCACGTTGTCGTACGTTTCGACCTCATCTTGCGCGGTCGTGTGCGTCGTCGTGCTGGCGCTCACCACGAGCTTGCCGACCGATTCTTTTCGGGTGATCCACGAGCCGCCTACGAGGTAGAAATATTCGATCGATCCGTCGTCTCGATGAATCGCCGCGGAGGTGGGTGCGGCAGCGGACGGAAAAAACTCAATGCGATGATCGTACGCGGTTCGAGTGTTGCTTGGCGGGATATACGAGCCGAGGAGTTTGGTGTATTCGCTGCTGAGGTAGGTGAGTGCGGGCTTTGAGCTATCGCCGAGACGCACCGCGCCCGGATCGATCGACATTTGCTTGTGACCCGTTCCGATCAAGATGGGGTTGGGCGTCGTAGGCGAACTACAAGTCAAGTCCTCAAAATCTGGTCGATAGCAAAAGCCATCTATCGAGCCCTTTCCCGCGGGATCGGGTACTTCGTAAGTCCACCAATAGTTTGGGCACGAAACATTTCGCACTTGATGTAGCCAAAGGTAACTAGTTACTGGCATACAGGGGTTTGCAACGCCCGGAGGCGGGTTAACGCTCTTATACGTCGTCGTAAATTTCCAAGCACGCCTACGTGTTTTTAGCTCGCCGAAACGTACCTCTTGGACTAACCAGTCCTCGTAGATTTCGCGAGAGAGTGATCCTTGACAATAGCCGGGCGGATCGGTAAGCCAACTGCTGAAATCGGCAATCATTGCCTCTTCAGTGTCGTAGGGACTGTTATAAAAGTTCGGGACTCCCGTTGGATAACCGAAATATGTTGTGACGTATTGAAACGGCGTCCAGCTATAGTTTTTGACGCACTGAAATTCACCATCCTTGCTGTATTGGCGGCAGTGTCGAGCGACATCCGCAGGCGTATTGATTTGCGCCATACTCGCTTGGCTTAACAGCAAACTGGCGAGTAACAAGCACAGCGCATAAGCTGGACTGAAACGCGAAAAACACCGCGTCCCTGCGGCTAGGTTGCAGGGTTTTAAAACCCAGCTTAACGACACACTCAGTTCACCGAACACGCGCGCGATTCCGCGCATCCACCCATTCGCCTGATTACCCATCATCCGCCCTATTGAGACCTTTTTTGCAGTGTCGATGAGCCGTGCGCGCTGTGTCAAGGCGTTGGTATGAATCTATTTTGCATATCCAGCATTGGTCATAATCGCCTAATATTATTGGGCGATGGAACCATTTATTGTTATTTTTAAGATATAGCTTTTATTCTCTTATGACCCAATTAAATTGGTCGATCCGCTAGTTTGTTGGGAATGATTTAGGTTGTTGTTTTTTGAGTGCGTTCATGGTTC
>JBOFBL010000602.1:0-1307 GCA_051645545.1 Casimicrobium sp.
CTTCGAAATCGGGTGTCGCTGCGCGCTTCGCGAATTTATTCCACGGGCATACAAGCTGACAATCATCGCAACCGTAAATGCGATTGCCGATCGCTTTGCGAAATTCGATTGGGATTGCGCTTTTGAGCTCAATCGTGAGATAGCTGACACAACGTCGCGCATCGAGCCGATGCGGCGCGGTGATCGCCTTGGTCGGGCACACATCGATACACGCACTGCAACTGCCGCAGTGATCGGTTTGCTTCTCTTCGTTCGCTGCGAGCGGCAGCGAGGTGTAAATTTCGCCCAGAAAAAACAGCGAACCGCGTTCGCGGTTCAAAAGCAGCGTGTGTTTACCGCGCCAACCCAGTCCGGATTTCACGGCCAGCGGTATTTCGAGGACTGGCGCCGAATCGGTGAATACGCGAAACGCGTGTTTCGCAATCTTCGCGTCGATCATCTCGGCGAAGGCTTGCAGTTTGTTGCGTATCACCTTGTGATAGTCGCGACCGATGGCATAGCGCGACACATAGCCTTTGGACGCGTCAGCGAGAGTCGCCTCTGCGTCGTTAGCGTTCTGTGGCCAATAATCCAACACTACGCAGATGACCGACTGGGTTCCCGGCTCCAGTTCATCGGGTCGCCATCGTTTTTCGCCATGGCGGGCCATATACTCCATTTCGCCATGCTGACCCGATTCGATCCACGCATTGAACCCTGCGGCCTCGCTCGACAAGTCGATGTCGGCAATACCGACGTCGGCAAATCCCATTTCGCGACCGAGCTCGACGATGCGCTGCGAAAGCGTGGCGGCGCTCCGATGAATGGGAATCGTTTCTGACATGGCGTTGATTGTAGAAACCCCTACGTATTTGGCCGACGAAGCGGCAACGCTCGAATATGCGGCGGGTTTCGCGACTGAATTGCAATGTCCGTGCTCTATCGCACTGCACGGCGAACTCGGCGCCGGGAAAACGACCTTTGTGCGAGGCGTGTTGCGTGCGCTCGGCGTGACCGGCGCGATCAAAAGCCCGACGTACGCGCTGGTCGAGACCTATGACACGCCGCTCGGTGAAGTGCATCATATCGACGCTTATCGCATCGAAAATCGCAGCGACTTCGAAGCACGCGGTGGCATGGAATATTTCAGCGAGCCGTCGATTCGGTTCGTCGAATGGCCGGAACGGATCGAAGATTTCGTCGCTTTCGACGTTCATGTGCGATTCGCATTCGAAGACCAAGGCGAAGGCGCGAGGCGGCGCGTAACGATTTCACGAGGTGTGTCGTGATGCCGTGCACGCCGATCACCCGGCGCAAAGCGCTGCAAA
>JBOFBL010000603.1:0-1252 GCA_051645545.1 Casimicrobium sp.
CAGGATTTCAGCGGCTCCTATGGCTATGTGATGGAGTAAGGCAGATGCAAAAGGTTCTTCTCCTCTCCGCCAGCCTGCTCGCGATCACCGCCTGCAACAATCTAGACAGCGAAGTCACGATGGGCATCGACAACGGCACCTTCGGGAATGCCACGATGAACAACACGATGCTGCAGTCAGGTGAAATCACCGCGACTGCGGCGCTGGCCGACCGTTTCAACGCCGAAGTGCCGAATACGATTACGTTTGAGTTCAATTCTTCACAGCTGACACCCGAATCGCGGGCGATCCTCGATCAGCAAGCCAATTGGATCCGTCAGTTCCCGGAAATCCGGTTCCGCGTTTACGGCCATACTGATCTTGTCGGCTCCAACGCCTACAACCGCGCACTTGGCCTGCGCCGTGCAAACGCGGTTGTTGCCTATTTCGGGTCAAAGGGAATCAGCACGTCGCGGCTCGAGGCTGTGGCATCGCTGGGCGAAACCCAGCCCGTCATCGCCACGGAACAGCCCGAAATGCGCAACCGACGCACCGTCACCGAGGTGCGCGGCTTTGTGAGCGGCCATCCGACTCCGCTGAACGGCAAGTATGCAGACGTGATTTTCCGCGAATATGTCATCAGCGGTACACGACCGCACACGCCGCCAACGCAGGTCGAAACCGAGGTTAATCCGGGCGAGTGACCCAGCGTCAAACGCTCGCAACAGAAACTGAAAGGCCCGCCAGATGTGCGGGCCTTTTCCGTCTGGCTGTTTCCGAAATGCTATAAATCTAAGAATAACGATCTTTTAGCCCCAATCCTGCCACCATTCCCAAGCATCTTCCCGGCAATGGGAACAGTCGCGCGGTCCTTATGACCGTGCACGGGGCTGGTCGATCTGTGGGGTTTCGGGGTTATGCCCCCGCCACAGCGGCCATTCCCGTCTTGAAAGGGCGAGTAGGCAATGACGAGCGTGGCAACACTTCATCCGGAACCGGCACCGATTCTCGCGTGCACGATTTCGCGCGACGTGCAGAACTTCGATCTTCTGATTGATGACATGGAGCGCGAACTTGGCGAAAGCTGGGGCGACCTTGGCTTTGACGATGCCCTGGTCTTTCTTGATCAGCCTGATTCCGAAACGCTCGAATTCGTCGCCATCGCCGTCAATCAGGAAGACGAAGGCGATCTGGCCCAGATCACCGCGATCATCCGCGCCGCCAAGGCCAAGGGTATCCGCGTCATTCTGATCGCCGATCAGGTCAGCCCGAT
>JBOFBL010000604.1:0-2682 GCA_051645545.1 Casimicrobium sp.
GATTTCGCTCAGTGCTTCACCGCGTGCTTGTTTGGCGTGTACGGCATGCTTCTGTAAATCCATGTCGATCGCGCCGAGCAGTGGCTCAAGGCTAACGAAGTGTTTGGTGGCGGGCGTTTGCAACAGCTTCCATCTGTCTCGATCCCATTCTTCCTGATTCACGCACGTCGCGCCGAGCCATAGGTTCGGCAGTGGCGTTTCGATGATGCCGTTGCGGGTGATCGCGCCCGATTCGCGCAGCATTTTGTTGGCGTTGCCGATGCGTTTGGTGAGGATGAGCCAAGTGAGATTGGGCGACTCGCGGATCAGGTTGAAAAACCGCGTGCGCCATTCGACGGGCACTTCGTTATCGAACGGGTCGCACATGCTGGGGAATACGCGGGGCTTCACGAGTTTGTGTTCAAGGCTTCCGCACATCGGGCACGCAAGCTGTTGGCTCGCAATCTGCCCTTTCTTGTATCCGAACTTAGTATCGAAATCGCGGTGCCCACAGTCTTCGCATTCCAGGAAGGGCGTCTTGTTCCACCGTCGCGGCGAATCCCAATTCTCAGTGTGCTTGCGCGGTTGTCCCGCGCCCCACTTCACGATGTGAAAGCGCGTGTCGGCAATGTTCTCGGCATAGCAATGATCGCAACCGGGCGAGACTTTTGTGCAGCCCTGCCACGGCGACCAGGTTTTGTCGGTCCAAGAGATTTTGGTGGTGTCGCTCATTTGAATTCCGGGGATGTGGGTTCGATGTGTTCGCTGCCCCATTGAAAAGCGTTAACGATCGCCTCGTCGGTTATCCGTGTAATCTCGGTTGACCCGTCTTCGGCTTCGTCGTTGATTTCATTGGCTACATCTTTTTTCCAGTTTTCTAGATTTAAGATCGCTAGGTTCGGTGTGTCGATGCCTGATTCGCCGTCCCAGAAGTGCGGGTGTTGTTCGGTGGCAAATCGAAGTTGATCGTTACTGATGGTGATCAAGATGCCATCGCTCATTGCGCGTGCGTGAGGGTAGGGTGGAAACTCATGTGCTGGTGTGACAAATAGCTCGCGCATGATGATTCGATGAATGTCTTCGACTGTTTTCCTCGTCGAGTCGAATTCCATGTTGCCGCCGAATGCTTCGTCGACGATTTTTGCGAGTAGGTCTTTTGAGATTGGCATGGTTAAAAAGGTGAGTAAGGTGGTGGAGGTGGTGGTGCTGTCGGTCGCGGTTGTTGCGAATACGGCGGCGCGGGTGGATTCACGTTTGGATTGGGTTTGATCTGCATCGCGCCACGATCTTGCTCAAGTTCGAGCGGTGTTTTCATGCAGCGCTCGTAGTTGTCAAGCGAGTGAAACGTTTCCGTTTTTGTCGCGATGCGAAACGCAGTGCCGTGCATATGTTTGTGTTTCGCGATCCATGCTTCTTCGGCTTCGAGTAGTGCTGCATCAATCTGGTTTTGGCGAGCCATCATCGCGGCGGCTTTGAGCCAAGGCATCGCGCATGCGCTTGTGTCGACAGGAACCCACGGTTGGTTTCGGTGGGAAATCTCTAAGCGGTGCTCGGTGTGGGTGACGCTGGTGCTCATGCTGCCTTCCTTTCCTGTACGCACGTCGCCGGCAACACATCGGCGATCGTCATGATTTGTTTGGCTTGCAAGCGCTCGTTCATGGTGATGATCGCGTCGCGCACTTCGGCGATGGTGCTGTGTTGCACTTGCAATTCGTGATAGTCGATCGCTTCGCGCAGGGTGGCGAGCTCGCTCGCGGTGGCGACGTAGCGACCGCGCGTTTCAAAGCGCTGGCGCAGCGTGAGCAGGGCGTATTGCGCCGCCTTGAACGCGGGCAAGGCTTCTTCGCCGATGCCGCGCTCGGCGAGCAACATGCCGATGTTTGTCACGTTCGCGAGCGCGCCAAAATGATCGTCGTCGCAGCGCCCGGTGCGCAGCGCTTCGAGCGAGTTGCGCGCAAAGATCGCAACATCGATCGCGTTCTCCAGCGGCAAGGCTTCGGTGCTGCCGAGCAAGCGGGTAATCGCGCGCGTGTCGCCGTGCGTTTTGCGAACGTTGCGGGGTTTGCGGGGGCGTTTAGAGCGGGGCATAGTTATGTGTGGTTTTCAGGGGTATTGACCCATATGCGCTGCGCAACGGTTGTGCTCTTGGTGGTACGGATACAGCGTGTCAATGGCCTCTGCAGGTGCGCTGCAAAGGGCGCATGTCACGATGAAGTTGGCGCTTTTTTTCGCTTTCTCTAACTCGCGTGCGTACCAAAGCGGGTGTCGGTTCACCGCGCCGCCTTGGTCGACGTAAACGAAACAACAGTTCGCGTTTTTCCCAAGCCAGTCTGCGGCTGCGTCAAGCCCGAGCAGCGTTGCGACAATGCGCAACCGTTGCAGTTGCAATTCGACGGGAAGATCGGTGGGTGGTGTCACGCGGCTTCCTTCTCTGGTTTGGGTGCGTTAAAAACGCACCCTACGGTTTCGGTGGAATAGGGGATGGCGTCAACGGCGGCGATGCGCTCGCCGATCCATTTTGCGCATGGGACGGCCCACGAGTTGCCGAGCGCTTTGTAGCGCGGACCGTCGGCGCATTCGCTCGCGGGCTTTTTGCCACGCGGGATCAGCGTGTAATCGTCGGGGAAGCCCTGCAAGCGTTCGCATTCGCGTGGCGTTAAGCGCCGCACGGCCATCGCGGCAGCGTGCGGCGCGTGCGCAATC
>JBOFBL010000605.1:0-2350 GCA_051645545.1 Casimicrobium sp.
GCGCACAGCTCGATCGCATCATGTCGCATGCGAAGTTGTTGAACGTCACCAACGTTCGTGTGTTTCATCAGGATCTGCCGATTGGAACGGCAGGCCTCAAAGTCGTGAACGAAATCGCCGAACGCTTGAAAGGTTTCACCGTAACTTCGACGATGGCGAAGCATGACGACGCAGAGCTCACGAAGGCTGGGGCGCTGATTGCGAAAGACGCGAGCTTACAAGCGGTTATTGTGATCGGTTCACCGAAGTATTGCGCGGATGCGATCGCGAAACTGCGCGCAGCCGGTGGCGGGCAGCAGGTATACACGCTCTCCTATGTACCTGCCGCACTTGTGAGCAAGATCGCTGGCGAGCAAGCGGCGCGCGGCGTTGGCATCGTGCAAACGTTTCCGCAACCCACGGCGCGAGTGCATCAAGTGCAACGCGAGTTCCAAGAAACAATGAGTAAATACGCGCCGAATGTGAAAACGCTCACCCACTTTCATTTCGAAGGCTATCTCTCCGCGCGCGTCTTGACGCAAGCGTTGCGACGCACAGGCGCGCGCACGACGCCGGAAAACCTCGCCGCCGCGTTGCGTGCGGCAAGCCCCATGGACTTCAAAGGGTTCACAGTGGACTTTCGTCGCAGCAACCAAGGCAGTCAATGGACGGATATTGCCGTGATTGCGAAGGACGGCGTACTCCGCTACTGACGTTTTCAACGGCTACAGATGGCTATATCAGAACAAGTGAAAGCTAAACGATTTAACTAGGGCATCAATCGAATCCACGTTGTTTTCAATTCAGTATATTTTTCAAGCGCGTGTAAGGATTTATCGCGGCCGTTGCCCGATTGCTTGTAGCCGCCGAAGGGCACCGTGATGTCGTCCTCGTCGTATTGATTCACGTGCACCGTGCCGGCGCGCAGCGCGCCTGCGACGCGATGCGCGCGATCGAGATTGCTGCTCCACACGGCCGCGTGCAAGCCGTAACTTGAATCGTTGGCGAGTTTCACAGCCTCCGCTTCGTCGTTGAAGCGAATGATCGACAGCACGGGGCCGAAGATTTCTTCGCGTGCGATTTTCATCGAGTTGCTTACGCCATCGAATACGGTGGGGTTCACGTAGAAACCGCCGGTGTCTTCCCGCGCCGCTGTGCCGCCTGCGATGAGTCGCGCGCCTTCGCTCTTGCCCGATTCGATGTAGTTCATCACGGTGCGCTGTTGGCCTTGATCGACCATTGCGCCGAGCGTCGTTGCGCTGTCAAGCGGATCGCCCGGCGTGTAGCGTGGCACTTGCGCGAGCACTTTCTCGACGAAGGCATCGGCGATCGACGCTTGTACGAATAGACGTGAGGGCGCGTTGCAGCTTTCGCCCTGGTTGTAGAACATAGAACCCGCAGCCGTTGCCGCTGCGCGATCGAGATCGCCAAAGTCCGCGAAGATCAGGTTTGCTGATTTGCCGCCAAGCTCATTGAACACGCGCTTCAAATTGCTATGGCCCGAATACTCAAGCATCTTGCGACCCACGCGCGTGGAGCCTGTGAAGCCAATCGCATCGACGTCCATGTGTAGCGCGAGCGCTTCGCCCGCTTCGTGACCGAAGCCGGGAACAACGTTGAACACGCCAGCGGGCAAGCCAGCTTCGAGCGCAATTTCGGCAAGTCGCATCGCGGTGAGCGGCGATTTCTCGCTCGGTTTGAGCACAAGTGAATTGCCCGCCGCGAGCGCAGGGCCAATCTTCCAACTCGCCATCAGCATCGGGTAGTTCCACGGCACGATCGCGCCGATCACGCCCATCGCTTCGCGACGAATGAGCGCAAGCGCGTTGTGCGGCGTTGGCGCGATTTCGTCGTAGACCTTGTCGATCGCCTCGCCGTACCACGCGATGCAGTTGGCCGCGCCGCCCACATCCGCCGCGAGCGCGTTCTTGATCGGCTTGCCCATGTCGATCGTTTCAAGCAGCGCAAGCTCTTCTTTGTTCTTAAGAATCAGCTCCGCGAATTTCATCAATACGCGTTTTCGTTTCGCGGGCGCTTGTCGCGACCATGCGCCTGATTCGAATGCGGCGCGAGCTGCCTTCACCGCCGCATCGATGTCTTCGCTCTTGCAGCGTGCGGCTTGCGCAATCGTCTTGCCATCGATCGGTGAGATCACGTCAAAGGTTTCGCCGGAGAGTGCGGCGACGCGTTGACCGTTGATGAAAGCGCGAGCATCGAGCGTCAATGCTTGCGCTTTGCTGCGCCAATCGGTGGGAAGAGGTTGATTCATTTCGTTACTCCGCGTGATGAGTGCTATTCACTTGAACCTAAGGGCACGCTGAATTAGCTTCGCAACGCAGCGCAAACGACTGTGGGAGCGCGGGGGGGCGCG
>JBOFBL010000606.1:0-7061 GCA_051645545.1 Casimicrobium sp.
GGCCGACGAATGGATTGAGCGTGGTTGGGTCAAAGTTGACGGCGTCGCCGCCGTGCTCGGACAAAAAGTAACGCCCGAAAACCAGATTACGATTGAGCGCGAAGCCGCTAAGGAGCAATCCGAACGCGTGACGGTGCTCATCAACAAACCGATCGGCTACGTGAGCGGCCAAGCTGAGGACGGCTACGAGCCTGCTGTCGTTCTCATACGTCCGGAGAATCGCTGGAATGGCGATCGCACGCAAACGCGCTTCGCGCGCGAGCAGCTCAAAAGCCTCGTACCCGCCGGTCGGCTCGACATCGATTCCACGGGTTTACTCGTGCTCACGCAGGACGGACGCGTGGCGAAACATTTGATCGGCGAAGACTCAGCCGTTGAAAAAGAATATTTGGTTCGCGTGCAATTCGCGCGCAGCAATCGATTCACCGAGAGCGATTTGCAACGACTCAACCACGGCCTTTCGCTCGACGGTCAAGCGCTCAAGCCCGCGAAAGTCTGGTGGCAGAACGAAGACCAATTGCGCTTCATTTTGAACGAAGGCAAGAAGAGGCAAATTCGTCGCATGTGCGAAATGGTGGGGTTACAAGTGGTCGGACTTAAACGCATTCGCATCGGTAACGTCGAGCTTGGTGATTTGCCGATTGGGAAGTGGCGATACCTAAGTAAGTTTGAGACTTTCTAGTTGCCGCTATCGCCGTACTGCGGGCGCTTCGATCGGTAAACCGTCGCTGCGCCACGCAAGATACAACTCAAGCTCGGAGAGAATCGGATCGCTTGCGACGGGCACGTTCGCTTCCATTCCGAAAAAACACGCACGCAGTCGCCGATTGAGCGAGCCGACGGTTTGCCATTCGACGCGATACGCAGGGAAGCCAACGCCATGCCCCTGGCTGATCGCTTGTGTGCGCACGCGCTTGCCTGCGATCTTGTCGTGACACGCCGCGCAAGAAAAATCGAGTTTGCCTTGTACCGCGAAAAACATCGCGCGCGCGCGTTGCCACGATGCGGTTTGTGTGACGTTCGTGGCGACTTCTTGCTTCATGCCGCGCGAGGAAAACGCGACGTAGGTTGCAAGCGAGAGCAGGGGTTCGCTTTCGAGAGCATAGGGTTTGCTTGCGCTACCGCTTTGACTTTTCACGCGCGTTGATTGGCAGGTATTGATTTGCGATTCGAGTGTTACGACGCGCTCTTGCTTTGTCGCGGGATCGATCGCTACACGCGGCAACTTTGTCGCAAGTCCACGCACATCTGTGTGACACGACTTGCAATCGCGTTCGAACAAGTTGCGCCCGGAATCGACCCAGAGCATGGCTGGGTTTTGATCATCGTCGGCTTGTTGTTTTTGTAAATGCGACGCCATGAAGGTGGCGCCAGAGCGGAGCTGATCTGTAGCGTATGGTCGGACAGTAGGCTGCGCGGTGATCACCGCCGGTAATACAAAGGCGCAAAGAATCGCGGCGACGTAGCGCGCGTTACAAATCCTAAGCCCCAACAACCCGCACCTCGGCGCTAATCGATCCCGTATTGCCGTCTTGATCACGCCAATTCGCGCGCAGGCTGCCGCTTTTCTTCGATGACATCATCACCGTAATCGAGGGGTTCGCCGTGAGCGCGTTGAGCACGTGACCTTTGAACAACGTTTCGCCTTCGAATTCGATATTGATCGTTTCGATCACATTCGCGGGAATCGGTTTGCCGCTGTCATCGCGGCGAAACCCTGTTTCCATCGGATGTTGAATGAGCAAACGAACGGCAAATTCTTCATTCGGCTGCACAAGGCGCGGTACGATGAGGCGTGCGTTTTGGCCGGGGCGAGGTTGCGTGCTCATGGTTCGACAAGCTCACCAGGAACGCAATCAAGTGTAAGCACTGTGCACTGCGCTGTTGAATCGTATTTCATTGCCTCATGTGCCGTCGTAGCAGGCACTGCCCGTCAATACCACGTTAATTGCATGTTGCCAATACGAACCGTCGGAGAGCTGCGCCACACCAATCACCGATTGCGAAGCGCCGAGGCGAATATTCGTTGTGATTCGCGCCTGCGTCATCCATTTGCCGAGCTCGATTTCCATCGCCACCGGACGTGGATTTTTCGGCGCGAGTACGCCGAGCCGTTCGATACGTACGCCATCTTTCAGCTTCGAGGTATCCGCGAATAAAACGATGGGCACTGAGGTACCGGTCTCAACGATCACGGGAATATCAAGCGACAAACCACCGCGTTCGATTTTTGTGTCACGCACCCGCTCGTCGAGCGTGCGTACGCTCGTTTGCGCAAACGCGTTGAGCGCGGGTAGCCACCAAGGTGCCGTCGCGAGTCCGATCAACATTCCGCGGCGAATAGGGTTCCCCTCTCCCTTGAGGGGAGAGGGTGCCCCGTAAGGGGCGGGGGAGGGTGAATGTTTAAGTGCGAGTACGGTTGTTTGCGTATCGATGCGTCCCCCTCTCCCGTCGCTGCGCGACACCCTCTGTGGGCATTCGCCCATCCCTCCCGTTGGTCGGGACCGCCGCCGGGCGGCGTCCTGCGCCTCCGGCTGGTCCCACGAGGGGAGAGGGGAATCCTGCAGCGTCGCGGCACTGTTAGGCGAAGCGATGTGTCTACGCAAACTGAACACCTTCTTTCGACAACGGCAAGCTGCGATGCATCTTGCCAGTCGCAGCGAAGATCGCATTCAACAACGCTGGTGCGAGTGGCGCCATCGGCGGCTCGCCCATGCCGCCCCAGAAGCCGCCGCTGGGAACGAGCAGGGCGACAACCTTCGGCGTTTCGGAAATCTTCATCATCGGGTAATCGTTGAAATTGCTTTGTTCGACACGTCCATTTTTGATCGTGATTTCGCCATAAAGTGCCGCTGTTAAACCATAAATCACGCAACCCTCGATTTGTGCCTTGGCCGCATCCGCATGCGCGACGTGGCCGCAATCGACAGCGATCACCACACGCTTGATCTTGAGCTTGCCGTTCGCGAGTTTTTCGATTTCAACGACGCTTGCTGCATGTGAGCCATACGCATCTTGCACCGCGATACCGCGGAAGTGGTTCGCAGGCATGGGTTTTGACCATTCCGCAGCTTTCGCAACGGCTTCAAGCGCGCCACGATCTCGGCGCGCCGCATCCGCAGTGCCGCCCAACAAATCCATCCTGAACTGATACGGATCGCGCTTGGCACGCGCAGCGAGCTCATCCATAAAGCATTCGCGGAACACTGGGTTTTGCGAATGCGCGACCGCGCGCCAGAAGCCGACGGGCACGTGTTGCTTCGCATAGAAGTGTTCAGTGCGAAGATTGGGAATGGCGTAGGCCGCATCGTCGAAGCACGAGGTCGCCATCGGGTCGACGGGACCGCTGTCCGTTTTACGCAGCGCTTCAGGGCGTACGCGCTCCAGAATCGATTGCACCGCAACGCGCGCTGAGAGTGCAACCAGTTTGCCGTCTTTATCGAGCGCGCCTTGTACGCGGGCGACGGTGGCGGGCCGATAGTGACCGTGCTGAATGTCTTCTTCGCGGCTCCACAAAAGTTTCACAGGTTTGTTGACCTTCATCGCAATCTCAACGGCTTGTCGCGTGAAATCTTGAAAGGCACCGCGCCGTCCGAAACCGCCGCCGAGTTGTTGGCGATAAACCTCGACCTTCTCAGGGGCGACGTTTGCCGCTTTGGCGGCTGCGGCAGCCGCAGATTCCGCGCTTTGCGTCGGCACCCACAGCGTCACGAAGCCGTCTTTCACTTCCGCCGTGCAATTCATCGGCTCCATCGGCGTGTGATCGAGATACGGTGCATAAAACTCAGCTTCGAGTTTGGTCGGCGCGTCGGCGTAGGCTTTCTCGAAATCGCCCGTGGCTTTTGCGAGCGTTGCCGGTTTCGCAACGCCGTCTTGCAGATACTTCTTGATCGAATCAGAGGAAACGTTGCCGTTGCCGCCATCGTCCCACGCGATCTTGAGTGACTTCACTGTCTGATTGCAACGCCACCAGTTGTTACCGACCACCGCAACGTATTCGCCCATATCGAGCACATCAGCAACGCCTTTCATTTTCTTTGCGGCGGTAAGCGATGCCGCGTCGATCGATTTCACTTTACCGCCGAACACGGGGCATTGCGCGATCGCCGCGTGCACCATGCCGGGCCGCACAACATCGATGCCGTACATCGGTTTGCCAACGACCTTGTCGGGAATGTCGATACGCGGAACCGGTTTGCCGACGAGCTTCCAATTTTTTGGATCTTTGAGCGCGACTTTCTCCGGCGCTTTCAATTTGCTCGCAGCTTCTGCAACTGCGCCATACGTCACGGTTCGTTTGCTCGGCGTATGCGTGATAACACTATTCGCGGCGACACACTCGCTCACGGGAACGTTCCAACGCTCCGCGGCGGCTTGCACGAGCATCGTGCGCGCAGTCGCACCTGCGTTGAGCATGACGGCGGCAGAATCGCGCGTTCCACGTGAACCGCCGGTCGCGGTGGTTACGTACAAGCGATTGCGTTTCACGTGTTCTGAATACATCGCCTCTGAAATCTCGACGCGATTCCAATCGCATTCGAGCTCTTCGGCGACCATCATCGGCAGCGAGGTCGAGGTGCCTTGGCCCATTTCGCTGCGCGCGAATTTCACGAGCACGCGATTATCGGGCGTGATGTGAATCCAGGCGTTGACTTCGCTCGTACCGCCGATGTTTCCGGCAGCGATACCGGCGGTGGTCGGTGCTTTGCTTTGCGCATTGCTTGAAGGGAAATTGAAACCGATCACGAGACCGGCGGTCGCACCCGCGCTCGTTTGCAGAAATTCGCGGCGGGAGACATTGGTTGTGTTCATCGTCATTCTCCTTACGCTCTCGTGTTCGTGGTGCCTGCGACATCGTGAATCGCCGCTCGTACGCGCACGTAGGTCGAGCAACGGCAGATGTTGGTCATTGCGGCGTCAATGTCTGCATCTGTAGGCTTCGGTTTGTCGCGCAAGAGTTTTTCCGCCGCGAGAATCATGCCGCTCTGGCAGTAGCCACACTGTGGCACTTGATGTTTGATCCAGGCTTCCTGAATCTTGGTGAGCTTGTTGCCATTCGTCGCTGCGAGCCCTTCGATCGTTACGATTTTTTTGCCGTTGCATGCGGCCACCGGATACACACAGGAGCGCACCGCTTCGCCGTCAATGTGCACAGTGCACGCGCCGCACTGCGCAATGCCGCAGCCGTACTTCGTACCTGGCAAATTCAGTTCATCGCGCAGCGCCCACAAGAGTGGCATGTCGTCTTCGACATTGAGCGCTTTGAAGTCAACGCGTTTGCCATTGATTTCGCAGGTAGACATAGTGTGAATCCTCAATCGTTAAGGTGAATTCGGGCGGCACAGAGGGTAAGTCTGCCACGTGTGGGTCGTCTGCGGGAAACTACGCAGGGCTCCGTAGTTTCGTAATCGGCATATTCTATGCTGATCCAATTTAATTGGGTGATAGATTAATTATTGGCAAATATCAATAATATACAAATTACTAGTGTAGGCCCTATTAAATTGGTCGAATAATAGATAAGTTAGTAGCGAATCTTTTCGCGTTTTCATTGCTTTCCAGTGGCCCACGTGTGCGTCGCGACATGTCCTGCACGCGCATCCTCTGTAGAAAACACAAACGACTGGCTTTTGTTCGGCAATTACGCATCCAAATTACACTCAAGCTGTTTTGCAATTGGAATCTCTGATGTCTCTCTCCGCTGTCGCCACGCCTGCGCATTCTTCATTTGACGCTGCGCAATCCTTGTTGCTCGCGCCAAGCGGCGTGTCGCTCGATCAACTCGCATCTACGCTTGGCAATGTGCGTTCGCGCGGCATTGAATTCGCCGACATTTATTTTGAACACAACAAGAGCGAGAGTTGGTCGCTGGAAGAGGGCATCGTAAAAAGCGGCAGCTTCTCGATCGAACAAGGCGTCGGCGTGCGCGCGATTAATGGCGAGCAAACGGCGTTTGCCTATTCCGGCGATTTGTCGCTCGCTTCGATCAATCGCGCGGCGAATACAGTGGGCTCAATCGGCGCATCGGGCAAGAGCGCGACGGTGGCCTTGAGGCCGATTGTTTCGCCTGCGGCGCTCTACCGTGCTGACGATCCGCTCGCGTCGATTTCGGACGAGGCAAAGATCACGCTGCTCAAAAAAATCGAAGCCGTCGCCCGAGCGCGTGACCCACGCGTGACGCAGGTGATGGTGAGCCTAGCGTGCGAACACGTGGTAATGCTCGTGCTACGTAGCGACGGTGTAGTGGCCGCAGATGTGCGACCGCTGTGTCGCGTGAATGTGCAAGCGATTGTTGAGGCCAACGGCAAACGAGAGCAGGGGCGCTCTGGCGGCGGTGGTCGTTACGGCTTCGAACGATTCGATGACGCATTCATCACCAAGCGCGCGCATGAAGCGGTCGACATGGCTCTACTCAACCTTGATGCGAAGCCCACGCCCGCGGGCATCATGCCGGTCGTGCTCGGACCGGGCTGGCCCGGTGTGTTGTTACATGAGGCGGTCGGTCATGGGCTCGAAGGCGATTTCAATCGCAAAGAATCGAGCGTGTTCACTGGTCGCGTTGGCGAGCGCGTTGCTTCGAAGGGCGTGACGGTGTTAGACGACGGCACGCTCAAAGATCGTCGCGGCTCGCTGACTGTTGACGATGAGGGCACGCCGACTGAAGCAACGGTGCTCATCGAAGACGGCATCTTGAAGGGCTACATGCAAGACACGATGAATGCACGGCTGATGAAAACGAAACCGACTGGCAACGGTCGTCGTGAAAGCTATGCGCACTTGCCAATGCCACGCATGACCAATACCTACATGCTCGGTGGTGACAAAACGCCCGAGGAAATCATTGCGAGCGTGAAAGACGGCATTTACGCCGTGAATTTCGGCGGTGGGCAGGTTGACATCATCAGCGGCAAATTTGTGTTCACGATGGATGAAGCCTGGAAAATCGAAAACGGCAAGTTGATGTATCCAGTGAAGGGCGCGACGCTCATCGGCAACGGGCCGGAAGCGATGAATCAAATCTCGATGATCGGCAACGACATGGCGCTTGATGAAGGCATCGG
>JBOFBL010000607.1:0-7011 GCA_051645545.1 Casimicrobium sp.
GTGGCAGCGGTGTGAGCGTTGGGCCGAACGGCGTTGTTTTCTTTCCGGTGTCCCATTGAAACACGAGTTCGCTGCCGTCTTTTTTCTTCAAGAAATAACCGGCATCGCGATACTCCGCGTAGTGCGGATGATTGATCGAAACGATCGGATATTCCCAACAACAAATCTTGTAATCGAGCGCTTTCAAGTTATCGATGACACGCTTCGGATCGGGATAGCGCGAGGGATCGAAGTTGAAATGAAACCGCGTTGGTGTGTCTTGCCAGGCGCGACCGTCAAACGTAATCACGTCAGCCGGAAATTTAAGATCGCGAATTTCTTTCGCGGTCGCCATGATGTCGTCTTCGTTTTTGTAGTACGCGCGAGAAATCCAGGCACCGAGCGACCAGAGCGGTACGTTCTCCGGTTTGCCCGTAAGTCGGTGATACGCCGCGATCATCTCAGCGGGCGTGTCGGTCGCGATCAAAAACAAATCGAGTTGCGGCTCTTCGGATACGACAACATAACTGCGGTTGCTCCACTGCGGATAACCGACGCCGTGATGGACGTCGACCGTCGTATGCGTGAGCACGCCCCAGCAACCGTTTCGTGTGATCGCCCATGCAAACGGCGTGTTTTTGTACGCGAGATCGGTGTTGACACCCAGCGCATCTTCGACGCGTGAAGTTACGAGTTGACCGACTTTGTTAAGCGCCGAACCCTTCTCGCCAAGTCCATAAACAGCATCTGTTTCGTTTAATTCCAATGCAAAGACGGAACGATTCGAATTTAAACCGAAGGCCGATACTCTTTGGGCATCAAGCGGTTTTGCCATGCCGCGAAAATGCTCGTCACTTGTACTTTGTAGGAGCGGTTTACCGCGACTCGTGAGCTGCAATTGCAACGAATGCGTTTCATCGCTCCAAAGTTTGCAAACGACCTTGCCACTCGTGATCGAAATCGAATTCGCACCATGCGAAAGCACGCCCGCATCGTCAGTCTTCGCAACGATCAATCCGTAATCCGGTTTCGCAATTGGATTCACGCGCAGGCGCATGATGCCCGTGCCGTAACTCGCGAGCGAGATCGCAACGCAATTGCCGTCCGCCGTCGTTGCGATCGCTTCATTCGTCGCCGAGGGATTCGGCGCGATGCTGCGAATGCGATCGAAATCAGTGAAATCGATTTGCATTTAATAAGCACCCTTCGTCATCGATGCGCTCAGCGCGGTCATCGTGGGTTGCCCGTCCATTGGCACGTCGTTCATGAGCGAGCGAATTTGATGCACAGTCGTCTTCGCGGCATTCATCAACAGCCCAAGATCACTCGCGTGTGACACAAAGTTGTAGCCCACGGAAAATGCCCACGCCACCATCTCCGGCGTCGGCATCACGGTGCCCAAAGGAATGCCCGAGCGCTGGCAATAGCCACCGAGCTCCGCCATCAGTTCTTTCACCTGCGGATGATTTACATCGCCGCCATGACCGAGTGTGACCGATAAATCGCCCGGGCCGACGAAGAGCCCGTCGATACCCGATGCGGTGGCGATTTGCATTGCATTTCTCATCGCTTCCGGCGTTTCGATTTGCGCGATCACACAGACTTCAAGATTCGCCGTTTCGAAGTAATCGGGAATCGAGTTGTAGCGACTCGCGCGATGCATACGCGCAAAACCGCGCTCACCAAATGGCGGATAGCGGCAGGCACGCGCAACCTCTACCGCCTGATCGACCGTGTTGACCATCGGGAAATAGAGCGAGAGCGCGCCGAGATCGAGCGCGAATTTGATTTGGGTTTTGTCGTGCGACGCCATGCGTACGACTGGGTACGTTTTCGTTTCGGCGACTGCTTGTAAGAGACGATGTAAATCGTGCGTGCTCGCGGTCGAATGTTCGACATCGATCACGATGAAATCGTAGCTCGCGTTCGCCATTAACTCGGCCATCACCGGCGAGCCCGACATAAACCAGCCGCCCACCAATCGTTGACGTTGCAATAGTGCGTGCTTGAAAGCGTTGTGTACTGGCATGGCTAGAAGATCGTAGGTTCGGGCAACAGCTCATCGCCCTGAAGAAAATCGAAGTCCGCGCCTTCATCGGCTTGCGTGACGTGTCGCTGATAAAGCGCGGCGTAACTTCGGTTGTAGCGCATTGTGGCGGGCTTTGCATCTTGCCACGCGGCGAGTCGTTTTGCTATCTCGGCGTCGTCGACCAGGAGTTCGAGTTTGCGCGCAGCGACGTCAAGAGAAATCATGTCGCCGTCGCACACGATTGCGAGCGCACCGCCGACTGCGGCCTCGGGACACACGTGCAGCACACAGGTACCGTAATGTGTGCCACTCATGCGCGCGTCCGAGATGCGCACCATATCGCGCACACCTTGCTCAAGAATCTTTTTCGGGATCGGCAGATTGCCAGCTTCGGGCATGCCAGGCGCGCCCACAGGTCCGACGTTTTTGAGCACGAGCACCGAATCTTTGGTGACGTTTAGTTCCGGCGAATCGATGCGCTTCATCATGTCGTCGAAGGTTTCGAATACGACAGCGGGACCGGTGTGCTTTAGCAAATGGGGCGACGCGGCGGACGGTTTCATCGCCGCGCCGCGTGGCGCGAGATTGCCCTTCACGACTGCGATGCCTTCGCGCGATACGGGATTGTCGAGCGGGCGAATCACGTTGTCGTTGAAGACTTGCGCGCTTGCGATGTTGTCGCCGAGCGTTTTACCGGTGACCGTCATGCAATTCAAATCGAGGTGTGCTTCGATGCGTTTGAGCAACGCGCGCAGTCCACCTGCGAAATAAAAATCCTCCATCAGCGCGTCGCCCGCGGGCATCAGGTTCGCGAGCACGGGGATTTCTTTGTTGAATTGCTCCCACCAATCAAGCGACAACTTTACGCCGCATCGCCCAGCCATTGCAGGGAGGTGAACGCAGGCATTGGTTGATCCGCCGATTGCTAAAACAGTCTTCAATGCGTTTTTAAATGCGGCCTCAGTCGCGATGGTTCGTGGTGTGAGATCTTCCCAGACCATATCGACGATCCGCTCGCCCACCTGAGTGCACATGCGCGGATGCGCAGCGTCCACTGCGGGAATCGATTGCGCGCCGGGTAGCGAAAAGCCTAGTGCTTCAGCAACTGCCGTCATCGTGCTCGCGGTACCTGCCGTGTTGCAAGTGCCTGGTGAACGCGTCATGCAGCCTTCAAGTTCTTTCCACGCGGCATCGTCCATGTTGCCCGCGCGCCGCTCGTTCCAGAACTTCATCGTGTGGGTGCCGGTGCCGACTTTCTGTCCGCGAAACGCCGCGTTCGACGACGCCCCCGCCGGAATGAAAATGCACGGCAAGTTCACCGAGAACGCACCCATCAAAAGCGCCGGTGTCGTCTTGTCGCAACCACCCATGAGCACGACGCCATCGATCGGGTGACAGCGAATCAACTCCTCCGCTTCCATCGCAAGGAAATTGCGATAGAGCATTGTGGTCGGTTTCACCCACACTTCGCCTAGGCTCATCGCAGGCAATTCAATCGGCCAACCACCTGCGCGAATGATGCCTTCGCGCACCTTCTGCGCACGCTCACGCAAATGCGAATGACAGGTCGAAATATCGCTCCAGGTGTTCAAAATGCCGATCACCGGGCGACCCATGAAATCGTCGCGATTCCAGCCCGTTTGCGCGAGCCGCGCGCGATGCGTAAAGCCGCGCATCGTGTCGGGCGCAAGCCAACGCTGGCTGCGCAACGATTCAACGGTTTTTCGTCTTGGCAACGATGGTTGCGCCACGCGAATCTCTCCCTGACTTTTTTGTTCGCCACGCGCACAACGGCACGCTAGCATCGACAGAATAGTACACGGAAGTAACGCCCGAAAACATAAGTCATATAGATGATCTAGATGACTTGCTTAAGTGCTTGAAAATTATGGAAAAACTGACTGCCACTTTGTGTCTTGACGCACGCGCCAATCTCGGCGAATGCGTGCGCTGGGATCATGAAGAAAAACTTCTCTATTGGGTCGATATCAACAACAACCGTTTGCATCGA
The DNA here is from genome assembly GCA_051645545.1 of Casimicrobium sp. GTDB lineage: Bacteria > Pseudomonadota > Gammaproteobacteria > Burkholderiales > Casimicrobiaceae > Casimicrobium. Next base: position 4,020 of record JBOFBL010000607.1, read on the forward strand.
TTCAATCCAAAGACCGGTGTGAACGACACGATGGACATCGGCGAAAACATTGGCTGTTTCGCACAAGACAACAAGGGCGGTTTCATCGCGGGCACGCGCTCGGGTTACGTGCGCATCACGAAATTCGGCGGCGAACTAATTCCGCTTGCAAGCCCCGACTATGATCGCAGCAAAGCGCGCTTCAACGATGGCCGCTGCGACAACTCCGGTCGCTTCTGGGCGGGCACCATGTGGGAGCCGCGCGATCGCGACGGCGGCGTTGTCTATTGCCTCGAAGCCGATGGACGATTCCGCGCCGACGCGATGCCGACGGTCATCACCAACGCGATCACTTTTTCGCCCGACGGCAAAACGATGACGATGTCCGACACGCCGAAACACACGCTCTGGGCATTCGATTACGATGAGACAACGGGTACGCCGAGCAATCAACGTGTGTTGCGCACCTACGAAAAACCGAAGGTAGATGGCAACGGCAATCCGCCTGGCTACGGCGGGCGACCGGACGGCGCGTGCGTCGACGCAGAAGGCAATGTCTACGTCGCGTGCATTCAAGGCTCACGCGTCGAAAAAATCTCGCCGACTGGCGAACTACTCGCAGTGATCGAACTCCCCGTGCCGTGCCCCACGTGCTGCACGTTTGGCGGCGACGATCTGCGCACGCTCTACATCGTCACTGCGCGCATCCGCATGTCGGATGAAGATCTCGTCGCAACGCCGGAAGCTGGTGGGATTTATTCGGTACGCATTGAAGCGCCGAATGCTGCCGGGGTGATTGAGCCACGTTACGCGGGTTGATTTTTGAATGGGATTTTGGAAAAACCCGTTTGAGGCACCTCCGCCAATTCAGCGTGCTCCGCTGCCCAGCGAAGATCCGACACAGGCTGCCAGGGAAGCGCAGCGCGTTGTTGAAGTAGATGTTGACGCCGTACCTGAGTCACGGCGCGCACGACAAACCGCCCAGCGCGAACTGCTACTCGAATTCACTGGTGATACGTGGGAGTATTTTCGCCTCTGGACGGCAACGCAAGCGTTGATTTTTGTGACACTGGGAATTTATTCACCGTGGGCAAAAGTGCGACGCCTGCGCTACCTGGCGCGTCACTATCGACTCGATGGCGCGAGCTTTGAATACCGTGCGAATCCGCTTGCCATCCTAAAGGGAAAATTGCTCGTGTTTGGCGCGCTAGCAATTGGTGCGATGCTTTCGTTTTGGAACCCTTATGTTATTGCGCCGCTGATTCTCTTAGCGTTTGCGCCACTGCCGTGGCTGATGACAAGATCGTTTGCGTTTCGCTGGCAAACACTTCGTTATCGCAATATCGCGTTTGGATTCACGCCGGACGCGACAACTATTTTTTGGCCGATAGTGTTGATGGGCTTGGCAACCGCGCTGTTTTTTTCGCTCGACACATTCCCGCTCGTTGGCGGCGCTGCAATTTGGCTCGGTTTATTGGCGTCGCTACTGATGTTTCTCGTCGCCTGGCCTTATCTCACAAGCAAACTCCTGCACCATCGATTCACCAACGCGCGCTGGGGAAATTCATCGTTTCATTTGAACTGCACCGTGCGCGAAATATTCACAATGCTTTTCAGACGCGGTAAGGGTTTTTTCTTTGGCATTGCCGTCTTGTTTTCTCTTCTGAATGGGCTTTCTTTCCTGATTAAAAACATCGACTTGCGGTCGCTGGCACAAGCGATGGCGTACGTTCTACTCACCGTCTGCGCTGTCGCGTTTGGCCGAACGCGTCGCATGAATTTCGCGCTCAATCGACTCGAAGTGGGTCGGCGTCTTACCTTCATGAGCACGATGGAGCCTGATCGCGCCGCTTGGCGCGCGCTTCGCTACGGACTCGCGAGTGTGCTGACATTTGGTCTGGCAATTCCATGGGCGACCGTAGATTTCGCACGTTGGCGCGCACAGAATCTGACCGTGAGACTCGAAGGCGAATGGTCGGAATTCGCGCCGGTGTTGGCAAACAATAGCGCGGCAGGCGCGGTCGTCGACGGACTCTCGGAGCAATTCGGCATCGAAGTAGGATGGTAGCAATGAACGAATCAAACGAGCCGACAGCCGCCGGATACGAAGCAATTCGCTTCGACGGATGCCACGCAGAGGGTCGGCGGGTTCGCGTGGAATACATACGAGATCATTGGCAGGTGACGAGCGATGATGGTGACGTTGAGCAAGTTCCGGTGACGCAAGTGCGTTGCATCGACGACACTGATCGATCAATTCGTACTTTGCAGTTGAGCGACGGCACGCAGATTCATCTTGTTGCGCCGCTTACCCGTACCGACGATAAACGCGAGGTGCGCGACTCGCTCGCGGTAAATCGTTGGATTCGCGAGCCGCGCAACGGATGGTTTTCGTCGCTCGGCGTGATTCTTGTGCCTGCGTTTTTAATGCTCTTTGCGATTCCCGGCGCGGTAAATTTTCTTGCGCCGCGAATTCCCGTCGCATTCGAAGCGAAGCTCGGTGCGGTGGTTCTTGATTCCGTCTCGAAGTCGATGCTCAAACCCACTCAGTTGCCCAGCGAAACGCGCGATCGACTTACGCATCGTTTCGACTCGCTCTACGAGGCTGCAGGATTGCCATCCGCGCAACTCGTGTTTTTGCGCGGCACACCGAACGCATTTGCATTGCCCGGCGCAATCGTAGTGATCACCGATGAGCTGGTTCACCTCCTTGGCAACGATGATCGTATCGCAGCGGTGCTAGCGCACGAACTCGGACATCTAAAACATCGTCATTCGCTACGAAACGTGGCGACACAGCTGCTCGCCTCGCAAGTGCTCACAGCGGCGATGTCACGGGATCAGCTCTCGGCGAAGGTTGTCGATCTTCTCGCGCAGAATTTACTCTCGGCGAAGTACTCACAGGACGCAGAGCGCGAGGCGGATCGCTTCGCGTGCGAGCTGCTCGCGAAAGTGAAGACGACGCCGAATCGCCTTGCTGAGGGGTTCGAGCGCTTCGCGCAAGAAGCAAAGC
>JBOFBL010000608.1:0-2317 GCA_051645545.1 Casimicrobium sp.
GACATCAACCGCGTTGCGTTTCACATTCTGAAACCGGGCGGATTGTTGTTTACGTTTAGCTGCTCAGGCGGCATCGATGTTGAGTTGTTTCAGAAAATCATTGCGAGCGCGGCGAGTGAAGCGCACAGCGACGCAACGATCCTCGCGCGCGTGGGCGCGACGCACGACCATCCGCATTCGCTCGCGTTTCCCGAGGGCGAATATCTCAAAGGTTTGCTTGTGAGAAAGATGTAGTGCGGTGATTCGCATTGCAAAAGCGTCTGGCATCGTCGAGGCTACTTTGTGGCACGACATGCTGGCGGCTGCAGGCATCGATGCGAATATTCAACGCATGTATCTGCAGGGCTCGATCGGCGAAGTGCCGCCCGATCAAGCGACACTCGAAATTTGGGTGATGCATGAAGAGCAAGTTGCGCGCGCGAAAGAACTCATCGACGAGTTGCGACGCGCACCGCAACGACGATGGTTTTGCTCGAATTGTCGGGAAGACATCGAAGGCGGTTTCGAGCAGTGTTGGCAATGCGGCGCATTGATGCCATCGTAGACGCGAACTACTGCCAGCTAGCAATCGACGATGTGATGCGTTCTCTAAATTTCGCAACATCGCGGTCGCTCAGTTTCTCGCTTCCGTAAAGTGACAGCATCGCGAATGTGCTCTTCGGCGCACAGGTGCCGAGCAACGCGAGCTTCAGTTGCCGTCGTACCGGTCGCCGCAATACGAAGTAATCGACCCACCACGGTGAACCAAGCGTTGTCACTGCGAGCGTGTGGCGCAAGTTGTCGAGACGAGGCTTGATCGCGCCGAGATCGCTCGCGTGATCGTACGCAACCCCCGGCGCCCAAACGCGATCGAACCATCCCTTCAAGATCGCGGGCATGCCAAACCACCACGTTGGGAACACCAACACCAAGGTTTCTGCGTCTTGCAGTTGAGCGATTTCATTTTCGAGCGCGCAGCGATCGAAAGCTTCGCGGTAATAACTGGCGCGTTCGGATTCAGTGAGCGCTGGCGCGAAACTTTGCTCATACAAGTCGAAAACATCAACTGTGTGACCGTGATGTCGCAGCGTCTCGACGATACTCTCTGCGAGCGACGCACATAGACTCTTCTTCATTGGATGCGCAATGACAACGAGACAACGCATGTTCTTTTCCTTGCGTCGAACTCAAGCGTCGCGCACGTCGGCAACGGGATTCGCACCAAAGTCCTCGCGCGCAAGATACGCAAGCACGCGCGCCGCGCCCGCCTCGGGCGTGAGCAGATGGCCGTCGCGTTTGTATTCGACGAAGGTTTGATGCGACGGGAATTTTGCAGGGTCGGTTTCTCGGATGTGCGTTTGCATGTCGGTATCGATGATGCCCGGTGCCAGCGAACACAGTTTCGCGCCATTCGGCACTAGCTTTTCTTCTTCAGCGACACAGCGTGTGTAGTGATCCATGCCGGCTTTCACGGCGCTGTAAATCGATTGTGAGGCCATCGCGCGGCGACCATTGCCGCTGGAGATGTTGAGTACTCGACGCGGGCAACTCCAACTTTGCGTCGCGCCGAGAAACGCCGCGGTGAGTTGCATTACCGATTCGAGACCAACGCGCAAGGTCATCGCGATGTCCGCACTCGTTGCGTCGCGCAGTGGTGAAATCTTCGGAAGTACAGCGGCGTTATTGATGAGCGTAACGCTCGCCGCGTTGTCGCCTTTCGCTGCGAGCCACACGCGAAGTTCGTCGCACACCTGAGTTGCGTCGCTTAAATCGACACGCCACTGCATGAGTATTGCGCCGTTTGTTTTAGCGAGTGCATTGAGCTCGTCACGCGATGCGCGAGAAATGCAAAGCACGTCGTGTTCAGATTTCAAGAGCTGCTGCGCCATCGCGTAACCCATGCCGCGCGAGGCACCCGTGAGAATGTAGAGGTGTTTTTTCATAGTGAACAGTGCAGTGAGCGATGCATGTTAACCATTTATGAAAGCACCCCAGCACTACTATCTATTGCCCTATTAAATTGGGTCGACAACGAAATAAAAGCATTTTTCGAAAATACATAAAAAATGCGCTATCGCCCAATAAAATCAGGCGATAGCGCATAGCGTCAGTAGGAATTTTTGTTCTGTTTTTACGACTAGAACCTCAGTTCCAGCCCTGCGCGAACACCGCGCCCTGGTAGCGGCGAGAGTTCGCGCACGCTGCGAATCGAGGCGGCGTTGTAGGCGAGTTCATTCGTGAGATTCGTGCCTTTGATGAACACGTTGCCATTCAAGCGGCCGAGGCGAATGTCGTACGACGCGCTCAAGTTAAGCATCGTGTACGCATCCGTGGTGCC
>JBOFBL010000609.1:0-2161 GCA_051645545.1 Casimicrobium sp.
GGTCATCTTCACGCTACGAATGTCCGCGCCCGCAATGATCGCGCCGTAAATGTGAATCGGATAACTCGGATTCGGCACGAGTGCCGTATCGCCGCGATCCATCGTCGCTAGCATCAAATGCGCGAGCCCTTCTTTTGAACCGATGGTGACGATCGCTTCCGATTCAGGATCGATCCACGCGCCGTAGCGCTGCGCATACCAACTCGCGATCGCTTTGCGCAAACGCGGAATGCCTTTGGAAACCGAATAGCCGTGTGTATCGCCGCGTTGTGCGGTCTCGACGAGCTTATCGACGATATGTTTCGGCGTCGGCCCGTCCGGGTTGCCCATACCGAAATCGATGATGTCCTCGCCGCGACGGCGAGCGTTCATCTTGAGTTCGGAGGTAATCGCGAAGACGTAAGGCGGAAGGCGCTTGATGCGCGCGAATTCGGTTTGCATGGGGTTCCTTTAGTGTTTTACTTTCCCTCCCCGATCCGGCAGCAATCTGACAGACGAAGGGGGAACCAAATGCAAGTTTATCGCAGCGCAGCAAAGTGACGTTTACGTTAGCTCGTCAGACCCGCGCCATGCGAATGAGAAGTAGACTTCACGCAACAATCGCTAATACACGTCCGTTAGGCGTGCTTCCCTTCCCCGTTCGTGGTGAGCCTGTCGAACCATGAACGCACTCTAATCTCTTGGCTCTATGGCACTTCAATTCACCCGCGAATCCGCCAACGAATTCACGATCACCGCGTATGACGCGGGTAGCGTGCGTGTCGGCGAGGTCACGTTCACCCAATCGATCGGTCTCGCGCACGCAACGGCCGCTCGCCCGTGGACACACAGTGACTTGTTGGACGCGGAAGCGCTCGCCGAGGGCACAAAGCTAGACGCAGAAATCGTGATCATCGGCAGCGGCGCGACGCATCGCTTTCCGAAACCCGAAGCGCTGCGACCGCTCATCGAAGCGCGTATCGGATTCGAAGTGATGGAATCGCGCGCAGCGTGTCGCACCTACAACGTTTTATTGAGCGAAGGACGAAAGGTGGGATTGCTCTTGGTGGTTTGACATCTATTTCTCTCTTGCCGAGTTTAAGTACGAATCGTCCGGGTAAGCGCGGGTTAGAGCAAGTGTAGGAGATCGATGGGGGCGAGGCCGTTGAGGCTTCGTCGGGGGCGCATATTCAGGCAGAGCTCGGCGTGCGCGACGTCGTCGTCGCTGACGGCATCGATCGAGTGGCCCGCAGGGAAGAACTCGCGCGCCAAACCGTTGAGATTCTCGCAGCCCCCGCGCTGATCGGCGCGGTGCGCATCGCAGAGAAAGAAGCGCTTGCCCAAGCGTGCAGGCAGGTAGGCAAACTCGCTGCCCCGGTCGCTCGTGACGCTCTTCCAGCGTCGGCTGGCGAGCATCGCTTCGAGCGCGACTGCGGCGGCCTGAGCACCTGCGCGCACGCGGCGCAACTGCACGGCGCGGCTTTTGCGCTCGACGGCGACCAAGATGCGCCATTGATCACTGCGGCGACCGAGCAGGCTGTCGCACTCGTAGTCTCCGTAGTGGCTGCGCGCCGCCGTCCGCTCCCCGCGCGCAGCGATCTTCTGGGCATGCGCCACCCAGCCGTTGTCATCACTGGGCGCGCCGTGACGATGGTTTCGCCGTCGCCCGCCGCGTCCGCGCCAGAGCAACGCCGTCTCATCGTGCTGGCGCTCGCGCTTGAGCCAAGCGTAGATCGCAGGCGTTGACAGCCGCTGGGCGGTGCCTACCGAGAGCCGAGTGAGCATCAGGCTCACCTGCTCGGGCGAGAAGCGCCACGGCAGATCAAACAGCGTGTAGAGCTGCAGCGCGAGCAGCCCTGCTGCCTTCTCCTGCACGTTGGCTGCCGAGCGCGCCGCACAGTGGGTGCGATGCCGATGCGCGGCCTCGGCCGTGTAGCTCCCCGCCGCGCAGCGCGAGAGTTCGCGGCGCAGCGCCCGCTCGCTACAGCCTAGCGCCTCGGCCAGTACCCGCTGAGGGCCCATGCCTGCTGTCAGCAATGCGCAAAGCTGTATCCTCTTCTCCCAGGTGAAGAATGCCATGAGTTCGATCCTCTTGTCTTAAGCAAACCAGAGGTTAGCGCTTGGCCTTTCTTCACCCCCTCCATTCCCCTCAAGACCCGGACGGTTCGTACTTAAACTCGGC
>JBOFBL010000610.1:0-2914 GCA_051645545.1 Casimicrobium sp.
CGATCGTCGTCGCGTTTTTCATCGCGTTGTCGATCAACGTGGAAAGCGATGGATCGTTCCAGCGTTGCCAAAATTCGCTTGCTGGGACGCTTGACGGTGTCCCAGCACGATCTGCGTACCACTTTGTCGCGTTCGCTGCGCTTCCAGCGTTTGGTGCGACATAGGTAGGCCCGACGGCGCATCCCGCCAGCACAAGCGACGCCGCGAGCGCGCTCAACACCGGTGTTCGTTGCATTTTCAATAGTTTTTTCATCACGATGATCTCGCTTTGATAGTGGGCTTCCCCAGTTTCGACGCTTTCGTTCGCGTCTTACTTACTGGGGTTCGAGGAGGAGGAAGCGTCGTACGTCGCGACGCCGCCTTGTTAATTTTTGAAACAAGTTGTTCGGTGTGCCGCGATTTGGTAACGATCAAATCGAAACCCATGCCAACGATTTCTCTCGCGCGCGCTTGCGAAGCATCGGTCAACACTTGCATATCGAGGGAAATTGCGCCGACGTAAGTCGCGTGCAAAAATTCGATATCGAGATCGCTGATCACGATGCCAAACGCTTTGAAACCTTCGTGCAAACGCGACCGAATCTGCGCATCGAATTGCGCAATCCAGTTTCGAATCCCATCGCTTTCCGAACAAGCATTTACAAGCGCCGTCATCAAACGCCACCAGTTGCGATCCGACAAATCAGGCAATAGCAACTCGCGAAACTGCTCGAACGTTACGTCGCCACTGATCGCCGCATTCGATATGGGATCCATCATGCGTTCGGCGCCGAATTGCGCCGTTGCACGCAGCAAATCAAGCCGCGTCGGAAAGTAATACGTGATGTGGCTTTGGCGAACGCCCGCCTTCTCGGCGACCGCCTGCTGCGTAAGCGCAGAGAAGCCTTCGGAGTGCAGCACTTCGACGCCTGCCGTGAGGATGCGAACGCGCGCGGATGCGGTTGCAGGCAGCGTCGCTACGGTCGGAAGTGCAAATTTCGCAGACATTTGGTAAATATACCAAACATTGGTTGAATTACCAATTTCAAGCAATCTTAATAAGCTACAACCTAGTTTTCCCAATTTTATTGGGGCTAAACAAAGATTTCACATCAAATCAAGAACAATGATTATTTAACGAAAGCCCCAATTAAATTCGCGCTTGATTGCCAATTTTTGCTAGAGCAATTTTGTTCGCAGCGCACGCTGCAGCACTGCTACGTACGAGCCGACCCAAACACCGGCGGATAATTCCTTTATGCCGACTATCACCTTCGCCCCCCATTTGCAGCGCCACGTCGCCTGCCCGAAGCAGACAGTTGTGGCGACGACATTGCGCGATGCACTCGACACCGCATTCCTCGCGGCGCCCGCGATGCGGCATTACGTGCTCGACGAGCAATCGCACATTCGCAAACACGTGGCGGTGTTCATCAACGGCACGCTCATTCGCGATCGCAGCAATCTCGCCGTCGCAGTTGGCGAGCTGGATCGTATCGACGTCATTCAAGCGTTAAGCGGCGGCTAACGACGCGGCATTTTTTACAGACCCATCGGACATGCAGTACGTCCTCTCTTCAAAAAACAGGGAGCAACAACATGCAACAACTCTTCGTCTCATCGCGCAAAGGTCTTTTCGTCGTTGAAAAGAAAGTGAACGGCTACGGCGTCGTCGCGCATCATTTTCAAGGCGAACCCGTCACACAATTTCTTGTCGATCCACGTGACGGCGCTTGGTACGCCGCGCTTCGCATGGGGCACTTCGGTGTGAAGATGCGAAAGAGCGTCGATCGTGGTGCCACGTGGACGGAGATCGCATCGCCCGCGTTCCCCGTGAAACCCACCGAAGGGCCGTGGGCCGATGACGCGGCGGCGTGGAGCAACGATATGGTCTGGTCGCTCGCATGCGCAGGCACGCGTCCAGGAGAACTCTGGGCGGGCTGCGCACCGGCGGGTTTGTTTCATTCGAAAGACGGCGGCGCGTCGTGGCAACTTGTCGAATCGTTGTGGTTCAACGAAAAGCGCAAAGCTTGGTTCGGCGGCGGCTACGATCATGCGGGTATTCATTCAATCGTTGTCGATCCGCGCGATCATCGCCGCGTGACGATTGCGATTTCTTGTGGCGGCGTATGGACGACGCGCGACGAAGGCGCAACGTGGGCCTTGATCGGCGAAGGCATGATGGCGCCCTACATGCCCGAAGATGGCGTGAACGATCCGAACACGCAAGACGCGCACTCACTCGCACAATGCGCCGCGTCGCCAGATGTCATGTGGATTCAACACCACGCCGGTTGCTATCGCTCGACAGACGGCGGAAAAAATTTCGCACGGCTCACCGCGCCAACGCCGGCCGATTTCGGGTTCCCCATTGCATGTGATTCAAAGAATCCGCTACGCGCCTGGGTCGTTCCCGCACGCGCGGATACATTCCGTTACGCAACCGATGGCGCGATGCACGTCGCTCGCACGGACGACGGCGGCAAAACTTGGGAGGTGTTTCGTCGCGGACTTCCACAAACGCATGCATATGATCTTGTGTATCGGCACGGGCTCGCTCTCGGTAATGACGACACTACGCTTGCAATCGGCTCCACAACGGGCGGCCTGTGGATCAGCGAAGACGCGAGTGAATCGTGGAAAACTGTTGAGGCTAGATTGCCACCGATTGCGGCGGTTGCGTTCGCGTAATTGCGTCCTGTGGGAGCGCGCTCGCGCGCGAAGAAACTTATCCCAATGTCTTCGAACTGCAACACAATTGCGTTCTTTAACTGATCGGAAAACGATGATTCCAGAAGAGGTTCGCGCGGAAATCATGCGACGCATGCGCAGCGCAGAGAAAGAACACGATGTTCGAATTTTGCTCGCCATCGAATCGGGCAGTCGTGCATGGGGATTCGCTTCGCCAAACAGTGACTATGACGCTCGCTTCATC
>JBOFBL010000611.1:0-9458 GCA_051645545.1 Casimicrobium sp.
AACGCAACAACGTGCCGAAGGAAGGCTCCGACATTTATCGCATCGATCTCGCAACAAAAGCGCTGAAGCGATTAACAACGCAGCAATGGAGACCGCCTTACGCAGGCGTGAAGTGGTCGAGCAATCGTCTGCAAGCGAACGCGAGCGACGAGAACTACTTGGGCTACGGCATTTTCAACATGGCGCCGTGCCCACTGCCCGGCGGCAAGATCATGTTTGTGTCGAATCGGCACGGCTTCATTCCGAATAAGGGTTTCACGTTTCCGAATCTTCGCTTGCACGTGATGGACGAAAACGGTGACAACATCGAGCAAGTTGCGCCGATGTCGATTGGGAGTGTGATGCATCCTATCGTGTTGCGCGATGGACGGGTGGTGTTTTCATCCTACGAAAGCCAGGGTTTGCGCGATGAACGCGTGTGGTCGCTTTGGTCGATCTTGCCCGATGGCCGATATTGGGAGCCGATGTTCGGTTCATTCAAAGTTGGCTCTTCAATGCATTTCCAAACGCAGATGTCGGACGGTCGCGTCGCGGTCGTCGAGTACTACAACTTGAACAACGAAGGCTTTGGTTCGCTCTTTGCATTCGACGGCGAAAACGAGGGCGATCCAAAGTTTGGCAGCTTTAATGCGCTCGACAACACCAATCCGCTCGTGCGACGCGGGCGCTGGTTCTTCCAGCCCGGTCATCCGCAACATTTGCAGCCGCGCTTCACGCAATTTCGATTCTCGCCGCCCGGTTTGAAATCACTCACCGAGTTCGCGCACGGTGAGGACAACGCCGCCGACGTGCCGCCGAATTTGCCACCTTCGTCCACGTCGCGCGATGGCCTCTTCGCAGGTAAGGTCACGCATCCCGCAGCAGCGCCGAACAACGACGTGCTGCTCGTGTATTCGCCAGGTCCTGTGAATAATTTGAATCGGCCGATCACGACGCCGCGTATTCAAGGGCAAATTCGCATTCTGCGCGGCGGCGTGCCGGTTGATGATCCCAATGCGCTCGAACTCATTAAGAGCGATCCCGCTTACAACTATCAAATGCCGAAAGCGGTGGTGCCTTATCGCGACATTTACGGCGTCGATGAACCTGCGAAATACGATTGGACGCCTAATCGCGGCACGCTACATGCCGAACTTCCCGAAGGCACGCCGTTTGGTTTGATCGGCACATCGACCTTCTATCGTCGCGATTCGAAACCCGGCAATTTTGAATTCATGTCGAACCCACAAGACTACGACGGCTGGGATCGATTCAACACCGCCGAGAACGATGACAACCCCAACTGGTTCAATCAGGGCGCAGACGCGGGGAAATACACGAGCGATGACATCTACGCCGTGCGCATCGTTGGCATGGAGGGTGTCGTACATCGAAGCTATGGACCGAACGAAGGGCCCGCGTTCAAAGCGCATCAAGGCAATGAACGCCTGCGTGTGCTCGGTGAAATTCCGCTCAAGAAAAAAGATCAAAGCGGTAATGTGATTCGCGACAGCGACGGCAATCCCGACACGAGCTTTCTCGCGAAAATTCCGGCAGACACGCCGTTCACCTTTCAAACACTCGACAAACGCGGCATGGTGTTGAACGTGTCGCAGACCTGGCATCAAGTGCGTCCCGGCGAGATGCGCGTCGATTGCGGCGGCTGTCATGCGCATTCGCAAAAGGGCCTGAAATTCGAAACGACGGCCGCGAGCAAACCCGGCTACGCGATCGAAGATTTAACGAAACGCACGCCAGTGATGAAGTTAAACGCCGCTGGTGACGCATTGTTCGAATACCTAGCGAACGGAAAACGCGTGCTTGACGTTGAATTTCATCGCGACATCAAACCGATCTTGCAAGCGAAATGCGTGTCCTGTCACCAAGGCGCGGGCGCGCCGAAAGGCTTGCGCTATGACGACAATTCCATCGTCGATGGTTTCGACAATACGTACAACCGGCTCGCGAACAACGCTGCCGCGACGTATGGGCTGCGCTCGATGCTCAATTCAGGCGAGTATCGCGGCGCAAATGCGTCGCGCTACATCCGAAAATTTCAGTCGCGACGAAGCCTGTTGATTTGGAAAATTTTCGGTCAACGTCTCGATGGGTGGACCAATGCGGATCATCCGAGCGAAAGCGTTCCGGGCGATGCGTCAACATTGCCTGCGGGTACGAATCGCAGCGCGGTCGACATCGATTTCGTCGGCACGCAAATGCCACCGCCGTCATCCGGCATCACGCTTACTGACGAAGAGAAATTGAAGTTCGTGCGCTGGATCGATCTCGGTGCACCCGTAGATTCGCTCAACGCTAACTTGCGACCCTACGGTTGGTTCAACGACGAGCAGGTGCCTGTGCTCACGCTCACGGAGCCGCCCGCGTACGACGCGCCTGCGACGATTTCGCGAATACGATTCGGCGCGTTCGATAACTACAGCGGGCTTGATCGCACAACGCTCTCAGTGAAAGCGGATTTCGCGATCGATGGCCTCGCAGCAGGCAGTGAATTGATTGGGCGTTTCAGCGAAGTCGACCATGTGTGGACGATGAATTTGAGTTCGTCGATGTCACGACCGTTGAACGGCACGATCACCGTCCGTGTGAAAGATGTGCGCGGTAACGAAGCTGTGATCGAACGCAAACTCAACGCCGCCGCGCCATTGCCGAATACCGTGCTCGATGTCGACGCGAGTAGCGGCGCAACCAAGTACGCCGCCGATCACGACGGCCTCATGATCTTGCGTTACTTACTCGGTGTGAGAGGCGATGCGATCACTGTAGGCATCATCGCACCCACCGCAACACGTTCCGCGCAAGCGATCGAAACGCATCTCACCTCAATCGCCTCGCAGCTCAACGTTTCACAACAACCAGGTAGCGCGAAAGCGACGACCGATGGCTTCATGATCTTGCGCTACATGCTCGGCATGCGCGGCACGAACTTGATGCCGGGGCTTAACGCAACGCAAGCGGCACAAATCGAAACGCGCATGCAAGCCTTGATGCCATAGTCGAAACTGCGTTTCAACACTAGCTCAGATCGCACGATTTAATTGGGGCAAGACGTAATATTTAGACGAACTCAACAATAGCGTTAAATTATCGTTTCGCCCAATCATATTGGGCGAAACAAGAACTATGTTGTAGTGCAACTATTTCGACACACTACCAATGCTGACCCAAGTGGTGTCGTCGTGCTCCTTTCGCCATTGCTCCAGCAGCGTTGCGAGCGAATAGGGATTCGTCTCGAAATTGATAACAAAACCGTCGTCTATCGGTGAACCGAGAAAGCGACCGACGGAACGCGGCAAGGGACTGATTGAGGTTAAGCGCGAATAGGTGCTCACCGATGCGAGATCCGAGTACACCCATCCCACGTAGCGGAACTTGTAGGTGTAGGTCGTGAAGTGATCTACGTCGGACCACTTAACGAATTTGGCAGGGAGAATGTTCCTGTACTCGAATCCCTTGTGAGTGAGTTTGAGATAAACGAGGCTTGGGACGAGACGCGTTGAAAAATAAAGCACTGCAAGCAAAGGCATGAACGCCGCGCCACGTGCCTTCGCGTCGCGCGCTGAGCCGAGCAACAGTGCAAAAACGCCGAATCCGGCGATCGCAAGAATAGTGAATATTCTTCGCGGATACAGAATTCTTTCCGTCGCAGTCTTCATCAAGTCGCCTTCGGCGGCTCCCAAAGTTCAAACTTGTTGCCTTCAACGTCGTAGCCCCACCCGAATCGGCCTTGCTCCGATTCTTCGATCTTCTCTTCGATGCGCACGTCCGCCGCCCGCAGTTGATCGAGCATCGCGTTGAGATCGGCGACGCGCCAGTTAATCATCACGACTTGGCGCTTCGGCATGTAGTCGCTTTTCTCTTCGAAGAGGCTCCAATACGTCTCTTCGTTTTGCGCGTGAACCGTCACTGCGCCGCCCCACTCCGTGATGTCGACGCCCAAGTGACGGAAATACCATTTGCGCAATCCTTCGGCGTTCTTCGCGCGAAGAAATACGCCGCCCATGCCCAATACTTTTTCGCGTGCCATTTGCGTTGCCCTATTTTTCGTTCATTAAACGTTGTAGTTTTCTTCCGAGCAAAATCAAAAGTACGGTACCGATGATCGCGCCAGCGAATCCAAAGTAGAGCGGAACTGGCGGCGATTTCGAAAAGAACATGAACCCGACGAGATAACCGAACGCACCACCCGAGAGCGAACCCGTGAGGAAGCACGCGAAATATAAAAACCAAGTCATTTCTTTACTTCCTCAATCGCCGCTTTGATCATCGTATCGACGTTGTAACCGTAGTAATCCGTACTCGCAATGCCTACGACGGGTTCACCGAGCAAACGCCCGTCTCCATCCACCATCATCACCGTCGGCGTGAAACCGCCTTTACGTTTTTTCGCAAAGTCTTCATTCGAAATCTTCTTGCCATCGAAATCGATCAGCGATTTACCATCGTCGATGGTGATTTGCCGAAACTCGATCGCATCGCGCCAGCCTTGATCGCGATAAAGCGGCACGATCGTCGTGCGCAAACTGAAGCGGCAGAAGTGACAACCTTCGAGATTGAAGAAGAGCAGAATTGGTTTCTTTGCGGCTTTCGCTTTCGCGCCATCGACTTGTAAATTGGTTGCAATCGGAAGAATGCGTTCCCATTCGCGACTCGAGGGTTCCAGTTCGCGCGCAGTCGTCGGCGCAGCGGACGCCTGGGCATACACGCACGCGAGCGCGAACAGTGAAAAAGCGAATGCGATAATCGATTTCATCTTGAATCTTCGCCGAACTCGTTAATGAGCGAACCCCTAATTATCGCCACTCGCGAAAGTCCGCTTGCACTCGCGCAGGCGAATTTCGTTAAAGCCGAACTCGAAGCACTCGATGACGAGTTGACCGTCGAGCTTTTGGGGATGACCACGCGCGGCGATCAAATCCAAGACAAACCGCTCGCGAAAGTCGGTGGTAAGGGCTTGTTCATCAAAGAACTCGAGGTCGCGATGCAGGAAGGTCGCGCGCATCTTGCTGTGCATTCGCTGAAAGATGTGCCGATGGTGTTGCCGAAGGGTTTTACGCTCGCGGCGATTCTGGAACGCGAAGATCCGCGTGACGCTTTTGTTTCGAACAAGTTCGCGTCGCTTGATGAGATGAACGCGGGCAAGATCGTGGGCACATCGAGTCTGCGCCGCGCCGCAGTGTTGAAGCGTCGTTACCCGAATCTTGAATTCAAACCGGTGCGCGGCAATGTGAACACGCGTTTGCGCAAGCTCGATGAAGGCGAATTCGACGCATTGATTCTCGCAGCGGCCGGGTTGATTCGTCTTGGTATGCGCGAACGGATCAAATCGGCGATCGCGCCAGAGGTTTCATTGCCCGCGCCAGGTCAAGCTGCGCTCGGTATCGAAGTCCTCGCAGATGATGACGAGACGGCGGAGATCGTTGCCGATCTCGATCACGCACCGACCGCGATTTGCTGCGTCGCGGAGCGCACGGTCAGCCGCTTACTCGGCGGCAGTTGCGAATTGCCACTCGGCGCGTACGCCGATTGGATCGATGGCGACAATCCGTTGCGGCTTCGTGCGTTTGTAGCCAATATGGATGGCTCGCAAATGGTTGAAGCAGAAGCGTTCGGCACGCCCGATCAACCGGAAGCGCTCGGTGAGCGTGTTGCGATGATGTTGAAAGACAAGGGTGCAGACAAGATCATCGCCTCGCTATCCTGAACTTTTTTTGACGCAGATTAACGCAGATTCCGAAGTGATGATTTACGCAGATTTATTTAGAAAAAGCAGCAGCGCAATCTGCGTCAAAAATGAAAATGACAACATGACGACGAACTTCCACTTGGGCGACAAGCCTGTTTCAACGAAACGAGACGCGCCGCTCGCGCATGCGCACGTGCTCATCACTCGCCCGGTCATGCCCGCGTCGCGCACCGCGCAGCGACTTGCTGCACTGGGCGCAACGCCCTACGTGTTTCCGACGACGATCATCGAAGCACCGAGCGATCCGCGCTCGCTCAAAGACGCGCTCGCAAATCTATCGCGCTATCACGCTGCAGTTTTCGTGAGCCCAAGCGCAGCCGAAATGACGATTGCACCGCTCGGTGCGCTTCCGGTCAGGTTGCCCGATTCGTTGCAAGTCTTCGCGCCAGGGCATGGAACAGCGGAAGAACTCGTTTTGCGCGGCGTGGAGGATGTTGTCATTCCCACGACGACGTTTGATAGCGAAGGCTTGCTTGCGCTCCCGGCGTTGCAAGCGAAGATTGTCAAAGGAAAACGCATCGCAATTTTTCGCGGCAACGATGGCCGCGAGTTGTTGCGCGAAGAGTTGACCAAACGCGGCGCAATGGTCGATGCGATCACCGCTTACCATCGGCGCGCGCCAGCGACATCGCCCACAGGATTGATCGAGTTGATTCTTGCGAAGAAACTCACCGCGATTTCGGCGATGAGTAGCGATGCTGTTAGCAACCTTATTGCGATCTTGCCGAAAGCGGAGCAGGCAGTGTTGTGCAGTTTGCCACTCTACGCAAGTCACGAACGCATTGCAGAAACTGCAACAAAAGCTGGTTTTCGAAATGTCATCACGACCCAGGCGGGCGATGCGGGTTTAATCACGGCTTTGCTGCAATCGCTGTAGGAGCGGCTTGCCGCGACCTTCGAACTCGCGGAAGTGGCAAGGTTGCGTAAGTGCGCGTGCCGACAACCGCTGCTTCAGTCGCTTTGTTGCTAACACCGCCTTTTTTTGTCGCGGCAAGCCGCTCCTACAAAAACATCAAATCATGTCAAAACCCGAAATCGTAGTCATCGCGCCGCTGCCACCCTTCTTCGCGAAACCGTTGAACGAGTATTTCGTCGTTCACGATTTGCACGGCGCGAAAGATCGCGATGCCTTGATTCGCGAGATCGCACCGCGCACACGTGCGATGGTTGCGTTCGGTGGTTCGCAAATCAAAGCGGAACAGTTGGATAACTTCCCGCATCTAGAAATCGTCGCGGTGTTCGGCGTCGGCTACGACGGCATTCCGCTCGCTGCGTGCGAGGCGAAGAAGATCAAAGTGACCAACACGCCCGACGTGTTGAACGACGAAGTGGCCGATACCGCGCTCGCGTTGACGCTGATGACAATGCGTCAATTCGTTGAAGTGCAAAAGTTCGTGGAGCGCGGCGATTGGTTGAAGGGGCAGTATCCACTAACCCGATCGCTCTGGGGAAAGACCGTCGGCATCATCGGCCTTGGCCGCATCGGCAAAGCGATCGCAACGCGGCTTGAAGCGTTCAAAGCGAACGTTGTTTATCACGGTCGCAGCAAACAAGATGTCGCATATCGTTTCTATCCGAATTTAATTGAGATGGCGCGTGACGTCGATGTGCTGCTTGCGATCACGCCGGGCGGCGCCGGCACGAAGCATCTCGTGAATGCGGATGTCTTCGCGGCACTTGGCGCAGATGGTTATTTCATAAACGTTGCGCGCGGTTCCGTTGTCGATGAAGCAGCGCTCGTCGCTGCGATTGAAAGTAAAACGATCGCAGGCGCGGGGCTTGATGTTTTCGAAGGCGAACCGAAAGTGCCCGAAGCGCTATTCAATCGACCCAATGTCGTGCTTTTCCCGCACGTGGCGAGTGCGACGCTAGAAACACGTACCGCAATGGGTAATCTGGTGATCGAGAACTTGCGATTGCATTTCGAGGGGAAACCGGTGAAGACGCTGGTGCCGGAGTTGACTGGAAAAGTCACCGCGTAACTTCAGAGAGTGGGAGCGCGCTTGCGCGCGAAAAGGCGGCTGCATAACAACCATTCGCGCATGATCCCCGCCTACGCGGGGACGCTCCCACATGCCGCGTCAGAATCCCACCGCACACCCGTCTCGCCGCGGATCGGAACCAACGATATACCCATCCTCGGTCTTCCAAATAATCTGCCCGCTACCAAAATCCATGTAGCTGTCTTTGTTTTCTTTGAGTTTGTGACCGCGCTTTGCGAGTTCTTCGCGCACGTTCGCTGGCGTCCATGGCTCAAGATCAACCTCCAAACCTTGTTCCACGCGGAAGCGCGGCGCATCGAGCGCGGCTTGCGGGTTCTCGCCGAAATCGATCATGCGCATCGCCGTTTGCATGTGGCCTTGGGGTTGCATGTGGCCGCCCATGACACCGAACGCGCTTTGCGGTTTGCCGTCTTTCAAAATGAAACCTGGAATGATCGTGTGAAACGGCCGCTTGCCGCCCGCAACGCAATTCGGATGCTTCGGATCAGTGACGAAGCCATAGCCCCGATTTTGCAAACTGATGCCATCGACGACGACGCCTGAGCCGAAGCCATAGTAATTCGATTGAATGAGCGACACCATCATTCCGCTTTCATCCGCGGAACTCAAGTACACGGTGCCACCTTTGAGTTCTTCACTCGGCGAGAAATCTTGTGCGCGCTTCGGATCGATCAGCTTCGCGCGACGCGCGAGGAAATCGCGATCGAGCATCGCGGCGGGCGAGACGTTCATGAATTCGGGATCGGCGACTTGCGCGAACACATCGCGAAACGCGAGCTTCATCGCTTCAATCGAGAGGTGCCAATAGTCGGGATGATTCGGTCCGAGCGATTTCATGTCGAACGCTTCGATCATGCCGAGCGCCATGAGCGCCGCGATGCCTTGCCCATTCGGTGGAATTTCTGCGACTTCATAACCGCGATAGCTCGTTTTGATCGGCGTCACCCAATCGGCGACATGCGCCGCGAGATCGATGCCGGTCATCAAACCGCCATGTTGTTTCGCATGCGACACGATACGCGCCGCGAGTTTCCCGCGATAGAACGATTCGCCTTCGCTCTCGGCAATCATGCGCAGCGCTTCAGCTTGCGCGGGATTGCGAAAGAGTTCGCCAGGCAACGGCGCGCGACCGCGCGGCATGAAATGCTCGGCAAAACCCGGTTGTTTTTCGAGAATCGGCACCGCGCGCGTCCATTGCCCGGAAATGATTGGCGTGACCATATAGCCGCGCTCGGCGATGTCAATCGCGGGCGCAAGCAAATCGGCGAACGGTAGTTTGCCAAGACGTTTTGAGAGAGCGACCCAACCCGCAATCGCGCCTGGCACCGATACACTGCCCCAACCGCGCATCGGAATGCCGTTCGGAAATTGATCAAGCGACCACGCTTGTGGCGAACGTCCCGATGAATTGAGACCGAGCAATGAGTTGTCTTGAGGCGACCAAATCAACGCGAAGAGATCACTACCCAAACCATTGCTCACCGGTTCGACAACAGTCAAGGTCGCAGCGGTGGCGATGATCGCATCGACCGCATTGCCGCCCGCTTTGATCATTTGCAAACCGGCTTGCGCAGCGAGCGGATGCGTGGTCGAAACGGTATTGCGCACCATCAAGGGGGAGCGACCAGAGGGGTAGGGGCGAGAAAAATCAAACATACGTAAAGCAGGACGAGAAGACGACGCCCGCTTCGCAGGCTAGGACGACGCTTCGC
>JBOFBL010000612.1:0-2458 GCA_051645545.1 Casimicrobium sp.
GCGATTGTGCGTCATCGAATTCTGCAGCGGCAGAGTAAGCGTGGCACGCACACCGCCTTCGGTTCGGTTACATAGCGAAACGTCGCCTCCATGCGCACGCGCGATGTCGCGCGCGATAGCGAGCCCTAACCCCTTACCGCCGCTATCGAGATTGCGAGACGGTTCGACCCGATAGAACGGCTCGAACACTTGATCAAGCGCGTTCTCGGGGATACCGGGCCCGTTGTCATCGACGTAGACCGCGACCAAATCGGCGTCTACCGCATGACTGATCGTTGCGCGCGCACCATAGCGCAGCGCGTTTTCAATTAAATTGCTAAGCAAGCGTACGAGTGACGTGCGACGGCCGAGCACCACACCATCATTGCCCGCGACATAGCGAATTTTTTCGCTTTCATTGAGCGAAATGCATTGCTCGATGAGCGAGGCGATCGGTATTGATTCGGGCGAGCTTGCTTCACGTTCGCCGCGCGCAAACTCCAACGTTTCGTTTACGATGTCGCCTAGTTGCACAAGATCCTTGATCGAACGATCGCGCGCATCCGAGGCAGGCATCATTTCCAGACGCAAGAGGACCCGCGTGATCGGCGTGCGTAGATCGTGCGAAACCGCAGCAAGCATTCGCGAACGCTCATGCAAGTAAAGCTTCAAACGCGATTGCATTTGGTTAAATGCAATCGCGGTTTGCTTAACTTCGGCTGGACCCGCTTCAGAGACCGGCGTGGTTGAAAGATTGCGCCCCAAGCGCTCGGCCTGAGCCGTGAGTCGCTTTAGCGGGTTCACAATCCAGCGCGCAACGAGCAGCGCGATCAACACGATGGCAAGAAAGCGAATTCCAACATCTAACAAAAGTCCTTGACGCGCCGCAAGCGATGGACCTGTAGTAATTTCGCCGCGATAAGCGATATCGCGCGATTCATCCAGTCTCAACAACAATGTGACTTGTGAACGAGCAATGCCAAACGGTTGAACGAACCAGGCTCCTGAATCGCTGTCCCGCTGGTTGAGCTCCAGATGAAGCAACTCGACCCGCAACGCTGCAGCAACGAGCTTGCCAAGTTTTTCCCATTCGCGCGACACCTGCGCCACCCGATCGCTCTTTTGCTGCACTTCAAAACCCATCGCTTTGAGCGCCTGCAGCATCTCGGCGCTCGGCACTGTAGCGTTAGCTCGCAACCAATCGACGGTTGGCATCAAGCGCCCGGTCAAATCGCGCGACAACATTTCGTCGCGAATCGTCATCGGAAACTGAAATATGAATATACCCACCACACCTTGGAGACCGACAAGTGCCGCTAGAAAAAGCAGCACTAACCGTCCGTACAAAGTCTGCGGTATAAAGCGCAACCTCATTGCGTAAGCACTTCCACTTTTGCAGAGAACACGTAGCCCAAAGCGTGGACTGAACGGATGAGATTCGGACCATTCGCGTCACCTGCGAGTTTTTTTCGCATGCGACTGATCGCCACATCTACGCTTCGATCGAATGCCTCAATCGAGCGGCCATGCATTGCGTTTGCAATCATCTCTCTACTGAGTACGCGACCGGGAGCACTTACCAGCGCATGCAACAAACGATACTCTCCGCCGGTCAACTCAACTCGAACCTGGTTGACCGAGTGCAGCGAGCAATCGTACTCATCGAGTATCCAACCAGCGAACTGATAGCGAATGCGTGGCGCAGTGCGCGCCATGCGCGTACCCGTGCGGCGCACGATCGCGCGAACGCGTGCAAGAAGTTCACGCGGTAGAAATGGTTTCGCCATGTAATCGTCGGCACCGATTTCAATGCCCACCACGCGATCAATCGCTTCGCCTGCTGCTGTGAGCATCAGAATCGGCACGCTGCTTTCGGCGCGCAAGCGTCGACAAATCGACAACCCGTCTTCGCCCGGGAGCATGAGGTCGAGCACTACGAGATCAGGCTCGCCTTTGGCAAGCAAGGCATCAAGCGCTTTGCCGTCGGCAGCCGCTTCGACGATAAAGCCCGAACTGGTGAGATAACTCGACAGCAGCTCACGCAAATCTGCGTCGTCATCGACTACGATGATACGAAAACCGACCTGTCCCGGCAGGGCTATCGAGTGATTGGATTGAATAGCAGTCTCCATGACTGAAGAATAGCGCCGCCAGCGCGCACATACGCCCAAATTGGCTCGTCGTTACACGCTAGTAACACTTGCATCATCGACGTTACACGGCGGTAGCGACATGGAAACTCTGATTCGTTCAAATGTTGCAATGGGCACCGAACACGAACCGCAACTATTCGCGACCACGTGCGCCCGCAGCGTATCAACAACTCCGGACCCTTCATGAATGCAAAGAATTTCTTCACTCTACTGTTATCTCTATTCGTACTCTCTTTAAGCGCATGTGGCGGTGGCGACGACGAGAACGCGCAAGTTCGCATCCTGAATGCGTCGCTCGACTATGGTCCGATCGACGTTTATTTCGA
>JBOFBL010000613.1:0-6287 GCA_051645545.1 Casimicrobium sp.
GCGTAGCGAAACCGGAACGCCTCATCGAGTTGCGGAAACGTCTTTCGGTTCTGAAATCGCTGAAGGCATGTCTGGGATGAGCGCGCGCGAACTTCTCTCGTCGATCGAGTCCAGCCTCGCCGACATCTCGGAAAACCTCGACCTTTTGAAAGCCGTGGAATCCGCGCTTGCCGACATCGCTGAGAACAAATCAGACGGCAAGCTGATTGAGGCCATTGCTGCGCTCGGGAAAAGCATCGCCTCGCTCAAGATTGAAGCCCCAACCGTGAACGTTACAAACCAAGTCACGCCGACGCCGATCAACTTCGAACCACGTATCGAAATGCCGAAGCCGCCAAGCAAGTTTACGCTACGCGTCACGAGTCACGATGCGCGTGGGCGCATCGAAGAAATTGAGATCGTGCGAGGGGGCGTCTAATGGCAACCTACACGGTCACCGTCGCGCAAAACATCACCGCGCTCACCGGCAAAACTGGCGGCGATGTTTACAACGTCAACGGCGGCACGCTCACTATTGATACCGATTCGCGCTACGGACTGAACCAATCCACGAGCGCGAGCTTGGCGGCGATCACCATCTCTGCAACGCTTGGCGGCGCAGTTGAAATTGATGCACGCTTCGTGCGCCTTATTGCTTACACCGGGGGCGCTGGTAACGTCCCGGCTGTGGACGCTGTGATTTCTCAGGGCGGCGCATCGGCGCGCTTGATCGGCGTCTACACAGCGGTGAATGCTGCGCCAACGGCGGCGGGCGCTGCGATGCCAGCCACCGGGTTTATCAAGGTGCGACAGTGGAACTCAACGCCTTACGCGGCGGGCGCGCTCACGGGGATTTCTGCATCCGCGTCCGGTGCGGATACCGCCGGTTGGATTGAATTGGTCGGCGACGAGGCGGCGACTTGTACCGTTCCGCGCCTCGGCTTGTTCCGCATGCGAGGCGAGTGGTATCAGCTCGGCACAACGAACGCCACGGCGAACCAACAGTTTCAGTTACCGACCAACGGATCAACACAGTATTTCCCCGGCGTCTTCATAGAGAAGACAGCGGGTAGCAACGATTACGAGTTCTACCCAAACGCAGGATCGCAAACCGCAGTGGCAACGGACATCCGCGCAAAGGTGTGCTGGATCAGCACCGCTGGGCTGCTTCGTATCGGACACAACGGAACTGCGAACGCAGGATTCGTTCCCGCTACCGGGCTCAAGGTCGCGATTCCGAACATCATCTTGCAGAACTGCACCACAGCCGCGAGAACGGCGAATGCACTGCCGAACGCCACGCTGGGCACGCGCTACGACTTCACAACGACGGGCGGCGGCGTCATCGAAATTGATCGCGCGTGCGGCGCATGGTATCCGTCGTTCGCGCAAGCGTTCTCAGTCACGCTATCAAACTGCGCATTCAACGAGCAAATCAGCGTCAGCGAGATCGCGTCGCCGATGACGTGGAGCAAGGTAGGCGTTGGGCAGACGGCAGCGCAATCGCAAAGCGCGCTTGTGATGTCGCTGTGTTTCGCGGGCGGCACGTTCACCGATTGTCATTGGAGTCGGGCGACGCTTGCTGCGTCCGGCAACTATACGGCCTTAATGACCGACTGCGCGGGGTTCTCTTTCATCCGTGATCGGCGGACCGCGCTCACGGTAAAAGGCAACGCGACCAGCGGGAACTTGCTTGCTACGCGTGTCGCAAACACGACGTACGCCGACACCAAATTGACGAATGGCAGAATGGTGTTTGTGACGTGTAAGAACATCGAGATCACGAACACCGATTACGCGGATGTGATCACGGGCACAACCGCCACGACGGCAGCACAAAACAGCTACGTGTTCGAGTTGCAATCGAACTGCGACAACGTTCGGATTTCAGGCGTTGCGCACCACGGCCTTACGAATGTGCAAGCCTACCTTGGCATATTGAGCATCGCCGCTGCGGGCTGCAACGGCACGCGTCTCCGAAACATCGGCACGCGAGCTGCGCCGTTGAGTCTTGGCAGCGCGAACCAAGGTGCGTATTTATTCGCGCTTGCGGCTGGTGCGGCGGCTACAGATACGAAGGTGCAGCGCTGCTATGTTACGGGCACACGAACCGGTCTGTGGACGGGCGACAACTCGTCAACGGGCGTTGTGCTTGAAAGCGTTAGCGGAGACAACGCAGATGCTCCAGTAACACCGATGCTCAACGCGATAGCAAAAGGTATCCGCTGCACGCACCCTCTCACCGCGCAAACCGCGTGTTATGGCACACATTGGCACGACTACTTCGTGAGCGATACCGTAGGACGCATCGCGATACTCTGCAACGAAAAAACCGCAATCGAGCCATCTGCATCGTCGTACGCGGTATTGAGCGGAGCGCCAGCATTCACAAGCGCGGGCGGTCTCTACATGCCCACGATTGGCATGAGCATCGAATACACGATGCCGTATTTCGCGCTCGGGCACACCAGTTTTCAAAATTCAGCCGCAGTCATGGCGGGCGGAACCATCGGCAACTACACGCTCGAATATCAGCTCGACAAAAACGACGGCAACGGGTTCGGTGCGTTGAAGACGCTGAACGGGGCGAACCTCTCCGCTGAAGCAGGGATCAATCCTGCGCTCGGGGTGAAGCTCAAGATGCGTATCACCACGGCGGTGACCAACGCTACCGCGATCACGTCTCTGTACGTGCTCACAAACTCAACTGCGGTTGCGCAAGATAACCCGTATCCACTTGATACGAACACAGTGACATTCACCGGAATCGCGTCGGGCTCAGATGTTGTCATCTTGCAATCCGGCACGACAACGATTCTTTCGCAAGCCGATGCGATCAGCGGAACGAGCTACGCGTTCACCTATTCGGGTGCGCAATCGGTCGATGTCGGATTTCTCAAAAACGGTATGGTGCCGCTCTACATTCGCGGGCTCGCGCTGACGACCACAGATTCATCAATTCCGGTATCGCAAGTATCGGATCGTGCTTTTACATAAGGGCTAGTTATGGCAAAAATCACCACTCGCGCCGGACTCAACATCGGCACTGAACTAACCGTTAACGAAACCGCGCGCACGATCACATTGAACGTCGCAGGTAATCTCGTTGCGAAAGACGGCGTGACGTGGCAAGCGCTGTACTCAAAACTTGTCGAACTGTGGAGCACGGCAACCTATCAGGACTCGCCGTTTCCAGCATACGCAATCGACGCTCGAAGCGGGCAATTCGAGATCGGTTTTGACGGCGCGCGGTATAACAACTGGCGCTTCGCGAACGATGCGACGCGCTCCTACATGCGAGATGGCGGGTGGTCGGAATACACGCCTACCACGCCGGGATCGGACGGCACAAGCGCCACAGGCACACTGGCGCGGCAGTATGTTGGAATCGTAGCGCTTGCCTCCGGCTTCCCTGCCGGATCGCAGTTCTACTATCAGCGCGCGTCGGGCGGTGCGGCGGCAAACTTCACCTACGTGGACGCGCCCAACGAAGGCATTCAAGTCTTTGGCGATCCCACGAACGGCAATTTCGACAATCGCACCTTCTTCAAAATCTTCTGCCGCGAGTATCAGTACACGTACGACGATGCGGTGCTTGGCGATGTCGGCGAAAGCGCGACGGGCGCGTTCAAGGTCTCGCTTCCGATTTCGGTGGCAAGCGACTTAAAGATCACGGCAAACGACGCCGCGATGTCTGGCGCGCCGTACAGCGGCATCACTGTCGAGTTTTTCGGTGCAAACCAGAACCGCACCATCGGCGGAACCGCGTACCCGTTTCGCAAAATCATTCAAGGCAACGGCGGCACGCTGGAACAGATTTACACGAAGATTCAATTCCAGCTTCGTCAGAACGCAGACATCGATTCAGGTGCGGGCACCGTCAACGGTAAAACTGCTGACTCGCTCTGCTACTTCGTCGGCGACACGCTCTACACCACGCAGGGCGTCTACATCGATGGCGTCCTGCCTGCCGACTCAAACCGTGTCGTCTTCACCGATCAAAACAACGTGCAGCGCACGAATCCGTTTGAGAGCGCGGGCGTGCTGTCATTTAACGCTTCGCTAGTCGGCGCAGGTTCGAGCTATCGCATGTTCTTCACCACGTTGACTGGTGCGGGTAACGACTGGGGCGAAGCAGGCGCTGTGACGGTTAACAACGCGGCGGGCTCACCGATCACGGGCTTGATTTCAAGCGGCTCGATTTCGTTCACGTTTGACTACGACGGCAATGTGCAGGGTGGCCGCACCACCGGAACTGACGCCGCCGTTACGGTGGTCGCCATTCGACCCGGCTCGGCAAAGTACGTGCTGGCTACCGGAACGATTACGCGCAGCAAGGCGATCGCCCTCAGTTTGACCGCTGAAGCCGACCGCGCCTACGTGTAAAGGGCTGCGGCGTGGCGTACACCTTCGACGGCGTGAACAAGCGAATTGTCATCAGCGCACAGACCACGATGTCGGTGCGCGATGTCTACGCGCGTTGGGCGGACTGGTATGCCACGGCTGACAACTCGAAATATCTGCCAGCATTCTCAACGCTCGGCGGCGACGACATCGACCCCGGCGCGGGCACAACAGTGCCGATATATGCGTTTCTTGTCAACGGCTGGCGGATTCGTCCGCAGGAATCAAACCATACGCTTACCGTCAACGATGGGATTCTTCTTGTTCAAGGCGGCGGCGATCCTTTCCTGAACACGTTGGGAAGTTTCGTGGTCCGGATCAACTATCAGCAGCCAGTTCAAGCCATCACCGTTTCAACTGGTGGCGGTGGCGGCGCAACTCCGGCTCAAATCTGGCAACACGTCATCGAGTCCACGTTCACAGCAGAACAGGTAATGCGCCTGCTTGCTTCGCTCGCCGCCGGTCAAACGATCGGGCACGCGACCGGGCCAGCGTTTAAGTCGCTGGACGGCACAAAGAACCGAATCACAGCGGATGTCGATGAATTCGGCAACCGCTCCAACGTGCAGATCGACGCGAGCTGATGTTTGTCGGCAAATGGCTTGGCCGCAGTGTCGGCAACTGGCTCGGTGCGCAGGGCGCGTCTCGGGCGCAGGACGACGGGCCGCGCGGCGGGCACAGCACGTATCGCGCGCCACAATTCAATGATAACGACGACCTGCTCACGATTGTGCAGGCGCTATTCGTAGCAGGAGTATTCGATGCCTAGTCTCGCAGCGTGCATGAAGAAAGCGGGCGATGCGCTCGCGCCAGATGACAAAAAAGCAATCGTGGATGCTGCTCGCGAGTACCGTACGATGGAGAGCATGTCGGCAACTGCGGCTGCAAAGAAGGCGATTGACGATCAAGTCGCGGCGATCAACGCTGAGCTTGCTGAAGAGGTCAAGAGCCAAAAGAGAGCGCGCCGATCTTCCGTAGTTGAAGAGACTGCGCAGTCAACAGCCGATGCGCCGAAGCCAGAGCCGGAAGCGCCGAAGCAAGAGGCTAAGCGGGAACCAGCAAAGCAGCCGAAAGAGATCACCGATGTCGGCGAGAAGATCGGCGGTGCCCGCAAGGATTGGCGTGACACTGGTTTGACGCTCGCCGATATCGAGAGCATGAGCGGCGGCGAAGAATCGGAAAACGTCAAGAAGGCGAACATCTGGAAACCAGATTACGCCGGAATGATCGAGCGTGGCGCGGAACCTCAAACCGCTGCTTTGGTGAAGATCATTGTCGATCGCCTTGCGGC
The DNA here is from genome assembly GCA_051645545.1 of Casimicrobium sp. Classification (GTDB taxonomy): domain Bacteria; phylum Pseudomonadota; class Gammaproteobacteria; order Burkholderiales; family Casimicrobiaceae; genus Casimicrobium. Next base: position 5,675 of record JBOFBL010000613.1, read on the forward strand.
GCAGCCCAAAACCGACAGCCCGGAATCGCGTCGCCAGTACCTTCAGATGATGCTGTACGTGAAGCAAGCATTCGAAGGCGTGAAAACCACGGCAGATGTCAGCGCCGCCGGACAGCGCTTGAAATATGAGCTGGTTGGTCTACCGAAAGACAAAACGATTCGCGGCACGGCAGAAGACCGCGCGAAACGCGACATGCTTTTTTCGGTGTACAAGGGGCGCAGCGATCCCTTCATCATTTCCAGCTACACCGACTTGCGCCGCGCAAAAGACCTGGTTGCTGAAGGCTGGCCGACCGCAAAAGCGAAACGTGCGCCGGTAGCAAAAACAAAGACTGACGAGAAGCAGGAGCCAAAACGCCCTCACCTCGAAGGTATCCAGCGCACCGGGAAGGACATCCGCGAGGGACGCGACGTGTCGGCGCAAGAGTTCATGGAAACCTTTGGTTTCCGTGGCGTCGAATTCGGGAACTGGGCAGCGCAAGATGAGCGCCAGAAGATCGTCAATCTAGCTTACGATGCGCTGCAAGACCTCGCGGGCGTGCTTGGGATTCCGCCGCGCGCCGTCAGTCTCAACGGCTCGCTAGGGCTCGGACTCGCGTCGCGCGGAAGCGGC
>JBOFBL010000614.1:0-4974 GCA_051645545.1 Casimicrobium sp.
TGAAAATGCGATCAAGCGCGCGCACGAGCACGTCATTCGGTTCGTAGTCTTCGCACGGCGTGGCAAACATCATGCGCATGAAGTTCGCGGTGTATGAGAGATCGTTCTTCGGATAGATCATCGGTTGACCCATCGCGTACTTGTACGCCATCGCAACGAGCGTTGGCATCTTCGCGATCAAACGAATCGCCGCGATCTGGCGATGCTCGGCGTTATTGATGTCGAGCGTGTCGTGATAGAAGGCCGAGAGCGCGCCGACCATGCCGGTCATCACCGCCATCGGGTGCGCATCGCGACGGAAGCCGCGCAAGAACTGATGCATCTGCTCGTGCACCATCGTGTGATGAGTGACGAGATCGACGAAGCTCGCATTCTGTTTTGCATTTGGCAGATCGCCGTTCAACAGCAAATAGCAAGTCTCGAGAAAGTCGCAATTGGTTGCGATCTGCTCGATCGGGTAGCCGCGATAGAGCAGCTCGCCTTTGTCGCCATCGATGAAGGTGATTTGCGAACGGCACGCTGCCGTTGACATGAAACCTGGGTCGTACGTGAACTTCCCGGTTTTGCCGTAAAGCGTTTTGATGTCGATCACATCGGGGCCGACCGTGCCCTTGAGCACTGGAAATTCGACGCTCGGCGAGCCGTCGCTGAAGCTAAGGGTTGCGGTGTTGGACATTCTTTTTGTCTCCAGTGCTAAGGTGTCGATAGAAATTCGTTAGTGTGTAGATAAGGTTTTGCGAAGTGTGGCGACCATCGGTTCGGTATCGGGCGGATAGTCGTCTTTGCGTCCGGCGATGATGTCCCACAAATCGTTGTCGTCGAGTTCGAGCAGTGCCTTCAGTTGCGTGTGTTCTTCCTCGGTGAAGTTGTTGCCCCGTGCTTTCAATAATCGCTCCAGCACCAGGTCGTTTTCCAAGAATCCTCTTCGGCAACGCCAGCGTAAACGGGATAAGTCAACTTCACTCAACATTTTCTTCATCGCCCGATTAATTTGGGCGTTTCGCTAAATAGCCAATTCTCGTTTAAGCTCTTTTTACGAGCATTTCTTTAATCTTGCCGATGGCTTTCGTTGGGTTCAAACCCTTCGGGCAAACATCAACGCAGTTCATGATCGTGTGGCAACGGAACAGGCGATACGGATCTTCTAAATTCTCCAAACGCTCTTCTTTCACTTGATCGCGCGAATCCGCGATGAAGCGATACGCTGCGAGCAAACCCGCCGGACCGACAAACTTATCGGGGTTCCACCAGAAGCTCGGGCAGCTCGTTGAGCAGCATGCGCAGAGAATGCACTCGTAGAGACCGTTCAACTCTTCGCGATCTTCTTGCGATTGCAAACGCTCTTTTTCCGGCGGCGGTGTGTCGTTGACGATGTACGGTTTGATCGAGTGGTACTGCTTGAAGAACTGACTCATGTCCACGATCAAATCGCGAACGACGGGCAGCCCCGGCAGCGGACGCAGCGTTACTTTTTGCGGCAGCGTAAGCATGTTGGTCAAACACGCGAGACCATTTTTGCCGTTGATGTTCATTGCATCCGATCCGCATACGCCTTCGCGGCAAGAGCGGCGGAAGCTGATCGAATCGTCTTGCTTTTTGAGTTTCATCAACGCATCGAGCAACATGCGCTCGGAGCCATCGAGTTCGATCTCGAAAGTTTGCATGCGTGGCTTCGCATCCTTGTCAGGATCGTAGCGATAGATTTCGAAAATTCGTTTGTCGGACATGGGTACTGCTCTTCTCTATTCGTCATCCCCGCGAAGGCGGGGACCCATTTATGGAAACTGGACTCTGATGATTGGGCAATGCTGTCGCGCCGCCATTGGGTTCCCGCCTTCGCGGGAATGACGGGTTAGAACGTTCTCTTCACCGGTGGAATCGATTCCACCGTAAGTGGTTTCAAATTCACTGGCTTGTAATCGAGGCGATTGCCTTCGGTGTACCAAAGCGTGTGCTTCATCCATTCTTGATCGTTGCGGCCGAGCGGATGTTCCGCCGTATCGCCGTAATCGTCCACCGTATGCGCCCCACGACTTTCTTTGCGGGCGGCGGCTGAGACCATCGTAGCTTTCGCGGCTTCCATCAAATTCGCCACTTCAAGTGCTTCGACGCGGGCGGTATTGAAGATCTTCGACTTGTCTTTGAGCGAAAGATGCTTCGCGCGCTCGTCAATCGCCATGACTTTAGTCACACCCTCGTCCATCGACGCCTGCGTGCGGAACACGCCAGCATGCAACTGCATCGTCTTGCGCAAATCGTTGGCGACGTCTTGCGGATATTCGCCGCTGGTGCTGCTATCGAGCACGGCGATGCGCGAGAGCGAATAATCTGCCGCGTTCGCGGGCAGCGGCTTGTGCGCTTTGCTACCAAGCGCGGTTTCGACGAGGTGATTGCCCGCCGCGCGACCGAACACGAGTAGATCGAGCAACGAATTCGTGCCCAAACGATTCGCGCCATGCACGGAAACGCAGGACGCTTCACCAATCGCATAAAGCCCGTTGATGATTGTGTTTGGATTACCGTTCTTCGGCACCACGACTTGGCCGTGAATATTCGTCGGCACGCCACCCATCTGATAGTGAATCGTCGGCACGACCGGAATCGGCTCTTTAATCACATCGACGTTCGCGAAGTTTTTGCCGATCTCATGCACGGAAGGCAGACGCTTCATGATCGTCTCGCCGCCCAAGTGCGTGAGGTCAAGTGCGATGTAATCGCCGTTCGGGCCGCAACCGCGACCTTCTTTGATCTCTTGATCCATACAGCGCGACACGAAATCGCGCGGCGCGAGATCTTTCAATTTCGGCGCGTAACGCTCCATGAAGCGCTCGCCATTTTTGTTGCGAAGGATCGCGCCTTCGCCACGGCAACCTTCGGTCAACAGCACGCCCGCGTTGTGCACGCCCGTCGGATGGAATTGCCAGAACTCCATGTCTTCAAGCGGAATGCCTGCGCGCGCGGCCATACCGAGACCATCGCCCGTGTTGATGAACGCATTCGTCGAAGCCGCGAAGATGCGCCCCGCGCCACCGGTTGCAAGCAACACGCATTTCGCATGAAAAATCGCGACTTCGCCCGTTTCCATTTCAAGCGCAGTCACGCCAACCACGTCGCCTTCACTATCGCGAATCAGATCGAGCGCCATCCATTCGACGAAGAATTGCGTTTTGTTGCGCACATTGTTTTGATACAGCGTGTGCAGCATTGCGTGGCCGGTGCGGTCAGCGGCTGCGCAGGCGCGCGGCACGGGTTTCTCACCGTATTTCGCGGAGTGACCACCGAACGGACGCTGATAAATCGTACCGTCGGGGTTGCGATCGAACGGCATGCCCATGTGCTCAAGCTCGTAGACTACCTTCGGCGCTTCGCGACACATGAATTCAATCGCGTCTTGGTCGCCTAGCCAGTCGGAGCCTTTCACCGTGTCGTAGAAGTGATAGTGCCAGTTGTCCTCGTCCATGTTGCCGAGCGAGGCACCGATGCCGCCTTGCGCCGCGACCGTATGCGAACGAGTCGGGAACACTTTCGAGAGCACCGCCACGCGCAAGCCCGCTTTCGCGAGTTGCAGCGAACAGCGCATGCCAGCGCCGCCCGCACCGACGACAACCGCGTCGTATTTGTGAATCGTCTGAGCCATTACAACCTGCTCCTAACGTGAGAAAAACAAAAAGTAAATCGCGTACACACCGTAACCAAACGCTGCGATCCATGAATAGGCGTTGAGCGTGGACCGCACCATCGCGTTCTTCACGTAATCCGGCCACACGTGCAACACGCCAATCAGTCCGTGATAGAAGGTCGCGATCAACGCGAGCAGTGTGAACGCCTTGAATGCATTGTTCGCGAAGAGCGCTTGCCATTGCGCGTAGTTCGGTGTTCCGTTCACGAGCAACAGCACGATCGCGAGCAACACATAAAGCGCAATGATCACGGCGCTAATGCGCTGTAGCCACCATTCTTGGGTAAATGATTTGCCGCTCATGCCATGAGCCTCCACGCGACAAGCGCGGTCACGATCACCGAGATCACGAAGACCGCCGTTGCCGTGTTACGCGCGCTCGCAAGATCGAGCCAGCGGTTCGCATCCTGAATCATGTGACGCACGCCGGCGATCAAGTGATAAACGATCGCGAACAACAAGCCGAGCAACACGATCTTCGCGATCCAATTGCCCCATACCATCGTGCGGAATGCTTCAAATCCCGCTTCAGATTTAAGACTCATGTGCAACATCGGCAGCAAGAGAATCAGGCCGACGAAAAGCGCGACACCGGTAATGCGATGCACGATGGACGCAACGCCAATGATCGGCAAGCGATAGTTCGCAAGATCGCCCATGCCGATGTTGCGATACACCGGTCGAGCTTTGGTTTTTTGTAGCGGTTGATCTGACATGAAACTTGTATTTCCGTGACTAAACTAATTCAATTCGTTTGCGTAATGATGACTACGCGTCGTGCACAGTCCGCGACGAAACTCAACGGGTTTATCGCCGTAGGTGTAGGCGATGCGCTCAACCGATAGCAAAGGCGAGCCAATGCCGACGCGAAGCGCTTCGGCAGTCGTAGGATCGGCTGCAACTGCGCGCACCTGCTCTTCCGCGCGCAACATGCGCACGCCGAATTCGGTTTCGAAAAATCCGTACATCGAACCTTCGTAAGCATCGAAGCGCTCTTTGGTGAACCCCTTGAACATGGCCGCTGGCAAGGTAATTTCGTCGAGCACTGTTGGCATTCCGCCGTAGCGCAACACACGACGCAGCACAACTACTGAATCGCCCGTTGCAATGTCGAGCGCGCGAGCAACCTCGGACGTGGCGCGCATGCGCTTCACGTCGAGCAATTCGCTTTCGGGATATTCGTCTTGCCCATCGTTGCGACGAACGCGCAAGAAGCGAAACATCGAGCTCTTGGTTTCGGTGTGCGTCGCAACGAAGGTGCCCTTACCTTGGCGGCGGATCAGAATGTTTTCGCC
>JBOFBL010000615.1:0-3591 GCA_051645545.1 Casimicrobium sp.
AGAGCATGTGAACAGCGATCCCGCGAAGCTCGCGATGTTCGAAAAGATTCGCACGGCGGGCGCACTCAAAATGGGACTCATTAAATCGGCGGATGAAGCGTTGAAACGACAACACACGCCGAAGATTGCGTTCGTCGCTCCCGCGCAAACCTACACTGCTTCAAGTGGCAAATCCGTAAATGCGAAAGATGTCGATGTCTGCGTTCGCGCGCTCTCGATGGGCAAGCTTCATCATGCGATGATGGGCACGGCGTCTGTTGCGATTGCTGTCGCCGCCTGCATTCCGGGAACCGTCGTAAACGCCGCCGCAGGTGGTGGCGCGCGAAAGGAAGTTCGCTTCGGGCATCCTTCCGGCGCGACGCTCGTAGGCGCTGAGGCCTCAATCGTCAATGGCGAATGGCAAGTGAAGAAAGCAGTGATGAGCCGTAGCGCGCGCGTGCTGATGAGTGGGCACGTTCATATCCCATCAAACTTGTAGGAACGGCGTTCAGCGAGCTGCGCACATTGGCATCATGCCAATGTGCGCTTAGGTTTCTCAACGCACCCGCCTCTATAGCGGCTATCGTTTTTCGACAAACACCGCAGTGCTTCGCGCGGGCACGACGAATGCGCCCGTTGCGGAGGTGTACAACGCGCTCTTCACAATTTGATCGGCTTTCGAATCGCGCTGAATCGGATGCAAGCGATAGTCCTTGCCCATCAACGCGCTCGCGCTGAGTGTTTGCGCAGTCTTCGTGGCATTGAAAATCACCACGATGTTTTTGTATCGAAAATCAACGAACGGTGCGCTTTCGTCGGAGAGCTGCATTGCCACAACGCCCGGAATTTGGCTAGGCCCAACGTTATGAAACTTAAGCTTCGCTTTCACCATCGCGCCCGAATTCAAACGGAACAATGATGAGCTTTTGCGGATCGCGAGAATGTCTCGGAAATAGGCGTTGGCCGATGTGATTTCGCTGTAGCCCACTTTTAATGCAGGGTTCGCTAGCAGCGGTTGCATCACGGACCAATTGTCAGCATTGCCTGTGAACTCAGGTGGCAAGCCGACGCCCCAGTTATTCGATTGATACGTCCAATCGAGTTTGTTGAACCAGTCGCCGGAGTTATAGCTATCGCGATCAAGCGATTTAGATCGCAGAACATCGTCGCCCGCATGGAAGAAGGGGATGCCTTGCGAAAGGCCGACGATTGCCACGCCAAGATTGTTCACGCGAACGCGTTCGGCAAGAGATGCAGTCGTCGGCATCTTGAACTGATTGTTGTCGAACAAGGTCTGGTTGTCGTGTGCGGAGATGTAGTTGATGACTTCCTGCGGGTCGCTCGTGTAGCCTGCCGGTTGCCCGTTGTAATCGATCTGCGCCCCGGTTTTCGTAGCGCCCTCTTTGTCGATGAATGTGTAGTCCCTCAACGTGCCAGTGAGCCCTAAGCGAATCCAATCGCCGTAGCGCAGCAATTGATCCTTTTGCCAATCCGCCGCCGGTCCGGCGAGCGCATTGTTGTCGTACCAGAGGCCATTGATAAAGCCCTGATTGCGAACGAGCGATTCGCCACCGTCGAAGGGGCCGCCACCACGCACCGCGTCGCGCATACGATCGGAGAACGTGCCGATACCCGTACCCGCCATGTTCGCTTGCGAGGCTTGCACGAATCGCGCGTTGTTCGCAACTTCGCCAAAGTTCCAGCCCTCGCCGTACAGATAGATGGCCGGATCGATCTGTTGCAGACGTTGCTTCAATTTGAGCATCACATCCTTTGGCTGATGCGCCATCAGATCGAATCGGAAGCCATCGACTTTGTAATCGCGCGCCCAGGTCACGAGCGTATCGATCATGAGCTTGCCCATCATCGCGTGTTCGGTCGCGGTGTTGGCGCAACAGGTGGAATTCGCGATAAAGCCGTTTTCATCAAGCCGGTGGTAATAACCGGGCACGATCTTATCGAGCACTGAGTTCTGCCCCTGACCGGCGTCACTGGTGTGGTTGTAAACAACATCCATCACAACCCGCAGATCCGCGTCGTGTAACGCACTCACCATCTCGCGAAATTCGACGATTCGCGCGACACCATTTGCAGTCGAAGCGTAGCTCCCCTCTGGCACGCCGAAATGCTGTGGGTCATATCCCCAATTGAAACAATCGGTGTCGCGTGCGGGTGCAATCGCAGCTTGCTGCGCCTGCGAATCGGCTGCCGCTGCGGGCACTGCGGGTGTAGCGCATCCATTTTCGGGCAGCGATGAAATATCGAAAACCGGCAGCAAATGCACGTGCGTGAGACCCGCTTCTTGCAACGCCTTTAAGTGGCGCATGCCATCGGATTTTTTATGCGTAAAGGCGCGAAACTTGCCACGATCTGCAGCCGGTACGGTTGCATCGCTCGCGCTGAAGTCGCGCAAGTGCAATTCGTAGAGCACGATGTCTTCCGGCGCGCGCAACCAGGGACGATCGCCGAAGAATCCTTCCTTCCATTCACGTGGTTTGGTGGCGCGGCTGCCAAGGTCAACGATCAGGCTACGTCTGCTGCCTGCCGACAGGCCGAGCGAGTAAGGATCGGTGACAACGTTGGTCTCGACTTTCCCTGTGCCGCGCACAAATACTTTCACTTCGTAGACGTAGTATTTGCTATTCACCCAGCGATCATCGCCTCCGGCGTACCACACGCCGTTTGCGTTGTTGAATTGCATGGGGATCACGCGCGCCGGTGTCGCGGTGGTCGCATCGTCGTACACGCGCACGCCCACAGCCTGCGCGGTCGGCGCCCACAGGCGGAAGCGCTGCGCGTTAAACGCATTCACGCCAGTCGTGATCTCCTTGGTGTATTGCGCAATGTCATCGCCTTGGCCATCGCCAAGCGGGAACGGAACGAAGGTATCGGTGACTGCGCCAAGCTGGCCTTTGTAGGTGTAAAGATCATCCAACACACCGGCGATCTGCAATGCGGTTGCGTCTTTCAACGCGCCGCCTTCGCTGCGCGAAACGACGATCTGGCCTTTGAGAATCGCGCTCACTTTGCTTTGATCGGCCGCCGAAATTTTCAGTGCGAGCGCATTAGCGAGATGGGGAAACTTTGCTTTCGTCGCTGCGGACAAGCCCGCCGGATCAACCGTCAACGCAATCGAGGTACCGCCGATCACGCCATCGAGTCCGCTAGAGATACCGCCATTCGCCGAGTAGTGCAGCGCGTAGCCGCTAGCCGTGTTGCCACCCGGGAAGGCGATCGTATCGCGCGACACGAAATGCGCTTTGGCGCGCGCGACGTCGCCCACTTTGATCGTCGGCTGCGAGGTGTAGATGGTGCAATCGTCCTGCAACGCCCAGATGTCCGCCCCCGCCGTCGCGATATCCGCAGGAAACGGAAAGTAGCGATCGTCGTTACAGTTCTTCTGGCTGCCATCTGCGTTGTGCAAAATGAAATTGAGCCCCGAATCGCCGGTCTTGATCGGCACGTCGTAGTAGACGCCAAAACTATCGGTGCCCGTTGGCGCTTGTGCGGGCACCCATTGCGGACTTGGATTCAGCGCGCCGTACCATGTGTAGAGTTGCCACGTCGCCGCTTGCCCATCGGTGCGGTTGTAGTGAATGCGCACCGTGGCTG
>JBOFBL010000616.1:0-3957 GCA_051645545.1 Casimicrobium sp.
CTCGATCAGTTATCGACAAGCGGGGCAAGCCGCCTATCGCGTCGCCGTTCGCGAAACGCGCGATGGTGAAACACGCGAAGAGTTCGACGTGTACGGATTGATCACGCTTTACAACGGCTATCGATAACGCGGTGTCGAAATCGATTCAACATCATCAACTGAGCAACAGATTCAATTCAAATTAACTAGCAATACATTGGGGCCATCAAATGAAAAACGTTGACCAGCGCAACAATTGTCGCTCCTACGAATATGGGCGAAGCGTTAAAAAATCATACTTATCAAAAATATCGATAAATAGCTTCTTTGCCCTAGCAATGTTGACATCAAGCATGGTAGCTGGCGCGCAATGTCCGTTCAACGTCTCAGGCGCTGTGAATGCAAGCGCCGATCGCGATGGCTTGCTGCTCACGCGCGTTGCGCGCGGCGCGCCCGATAGCGCGCTCACGCAAGGCATGGGCACCGCGCAAAGCGCAACGCAAATTCGCGATTTCGTCGCTGCGAACAAAGACAAGCTTGATGTCGATGGCGACGGCGTGTTTTCCCTCGCGGATGCGACCGTCATCGCGCGACATCTGAAGGGTTTCAAGGGCGACGCGCTGCTCAATGGCGTCACACCGCCTGCGCTCGCAAAAGGGCCGCTACGTCTCACCGGGCAATCGATCGCGCAATACATCGCGAACGGTTGTGTGACGGCACCACTGCAAACGGTAAATCGGCCGAACGCATTCGTGTTCAATGATGTTCACGAGGTCGATACCAGTTCGACTCAAACGTCGAACACGGTGACCATCAGCGGCTTGACTTCACCCGCGCCGATCAGCATCGTCGACGGCGAATACTCGATCGGTTGCACGGCGAACTTCACGAGCGCCGCGAGTACGATTGCGAATGGACAAACCGTCTGCGTTCGCAACAACGCATCGAACGAAGAGGGCGCGAGCACCAACACCTCGCTTTGGATCGGCGGTGTGCAGGGCACCTTCGTGAGCACGACGCGCTACGCGCAACCGCCTGGCTTGCAACCGATTCCGGCAGCAACCGTCACGCAAGGCAACTATCCGCCGCCGGTGCTCACCGGCGCTCTCGCACCAACGATCGTCGCGAGTGCAAGCGGCGCGTGGAATAGCGCGAACACATGGAATCTCAATCGCGTTCCCGTCGATGGCGATATCGTTTCCATTCCGAAAAACTTCGCGGTGACGTTGAGTGGCAACACTGCGCGCCTAGCCGGTCTTTGGATCATGGGCTCGCTCGATTTTGATCGCACGAGCGTCGGGCTCGTCTCGCGTTATGTGTTCGTGTACGGCCGCTTGCAGGCGGGCACACCCGCGCAGCCGTTCACGCAAAGCGCGACGTTTGAGTTCACCGGCACCGACAAAACGCACACCGTGCTCGAATCGGGCACCAAAGGTTTGGTCGTGATGGAAGGCGGTTTACTCAAGCTGCACGGCGAACAACGTCTCTCGTGGACCAAGATCGCAGCGAATCCAACGACGGGGGTGACTTCGCTACCCGTGGGTTCAACATCGATGACCTTGATCGATTCGCCTGCGACGTGGCGCGTCGGCGACAAACTCGTGATCGCAGCCACCGAGATCGATCCGCGCAAATCGGAAGTGGTCACGATCACTGGCATTTCGGGGAACACCGTGAGCTTCACACCCGGGCTCGCCAACGCGCGGCACTCGGTGCTGCAAACGTTCAATGGCAAGCGTCTCGATCAACGCCCCAGTGTGAGCCTGCTTAATCGCAACATTGTGCTTAAAGGTGATGCGGGCTCCGACGCGACGAAGTTCAGCGGGCATGTGATGATCATGGCGAACGGTCATGCGCAAGTGAGCGGCGTGCAATTCGATCGCATGGGGCAGCTTGGTGTGAAAGGCCGCTATCCAATTCATTGGCACATCGCGGGCGATCGCGCGGGCAACTACGTGATCAACAGCAGCATTTCAACGAGCCATCAGCGCGCCTACGTTGTGCATTCAACGCACAACGTGCTCGTTGAAGGCAATGTCGCCTACGACGTAATCAACCACGCCTACGTGTGGTCGGAGGATGGCGATGAACACTCGAATCGTTTCATTCGTAACGTCGGTGTTCTAGTGACGAGCCCCGACGAAGCGAATTTCATTTTCCCGATTAACAATCCGCTTTTCGGGAACACCTCGCAAGCCGAGCATCGCTCTGCCGTTTTCTGGGGACGCAACTTCGATCGACACGTGATTCGCGGCAACATCTCGGGCGGCGCAATCGAAGGCTTCGGCTATTTCTTCGATTTGTTTACGCCGCGGCTTTTCACGACAACCGAGGGCGGCTCGCTCGTATTCGAAAACAACATCGCGCACTCGAATTACAAAACGCTTGCCACCGGTAATCAAATCAATTATCCCGAGGCAACCAATAGTCATGCGCTGATGGTGACGAGCGGCACCACAGGCAACTTCGATCACGTATTCCGCAACTACACGGGGTACTACAACACCTCCGCCGCGTGGTTTGAAGATCGCAAAACGACATTCAAGAATTCGATCGTCGCCGACAATGGCATCGGCACGATCATGTTGCGTGGCGTGGTCGATGGCGTGACGATGGTTGGCAAGAGCGCGTCGCCGGTAAACATTCCCCAGTTTAGAGCGTCGGTGAGCATCGAATCGCCAAGCCTCTTGCACATTGCGGGCAGCAATCACGGCGGCAAGCGCGCACCAGTGATTCGCGACGCAACCGTGATGAATCACACCGGCGTGGGCGTGTTGTGGGATGTGGACAACATCACGCCGATGGCCGCGCTAGAGAACATTCGATTTGAGAATGTCCCCGATCGGCTCGAAATGTTGTGGCCCGCGCGTTTCGAATACCCGAACAGCCCAATGTGGGGCTGGAACGACATCGGCGGCTCAATCAACAGCGATCGCATTGCCTCGCGTCATGTCGTGCGCGATTCGAATCTCATCAATGCGCGCTGCGTTGAAAATCCGAATCGCTCTTCCTATGCTTGCCGCAGCGGCGACAACATGCTGCTCAAAGCGACTCGCGAATTCACCTTGATCGATTCGCGCGGCAAGATCGCTTTCGCGCAAGACATCGATTACGACTATTTCGATCCAGGCATGCCAAGCTCCGGTGCGATTACGTGGATCGCGAACGACGAGCGCTACGAATTGATTGGCTCAGCGAGCACGGCGTTCACCTTGCGATTGAATGATGCGGCCGGAAAGACGGTTGAGTTCTCAGTCGAATCGAGCAATGCCTCCGCGAACGTTACGCGCAATTCACAGGCCATTCCGCTCGCGAATTCGCTCTACGAAATGCGCGAAGCCACAAGTTCAATGCGCTTCTACGATGCGGCATCGAAGCGATTGTTTGTGCGCATCGTGGTGTCCGCCAACGAAACCGCAGAGCAAGTGATTGCGTTTACAGGCACGTTCCCAGCACGCACGACGCCGCTCACGGGCCTCGCACCGATCGCAGCCCCCGCGAATCTTGTTGACGGCTTCGTGCGTACTCGTCACAACAACGCAGCCCCCACCTACCAACAACGCTATAGCGAACCGCAAACGCCGCCAACTAGTACGGTGGTCTCAAATGCAAACACCGTAAGCATTGATGCATCGGAGATCGCGCTCGACAGCACGCCACTTCGCGCAACCAACGTGATTCGCGGCTACGTGTTCGCGCCAATCGATGGCATTTATCGTTTGCATTTGTGGGGCGATGGCGGCGGCACGTCGGTGTACGTGAACGGTCGCTACATTCAAGGCGAGGGTTGGGGTTTCTACAATAGCAATTTCTTCACCAACAATGTGCCTGGCACCGAGGTCATCCCATTTCTGCATCCGAGCGATCGCGTGTCGCTCAAAGCAGGCTGGCATGAAGTCACGCTGATCCATGCGAAGTTCGATCCAGCGCCTGGGCAAATTCGCACGGAATCTTCGGTGTTGTTCCGTTGGGCAACGC
>JBOFBL010000617.1:0-17643 GCA_051645545.1 Casimicrobium sp.
CGGGCGCACTCACAACAACCGCTGTGATCGGTTTCTTGTTGTCGGCATTAGCGTTCGTCGCGCCCACGGTCGCGATGGCGACCAGCAAACTCGCACAAAACGCAGGTATCGTGGCTTTGAGTTTCGCGAACATTTTCACACCCCTTTTTTGTTTCACATCTGCGAACCATAAACGAAAAAGCGCGACAGTGTCTGCCGCGCTTTTTCAACCTCCGGTCTTACCAACCGTGACGCCAGTTATTCACCTCGTCGCGAGAGAGATAACCGTCGCCGTTCCAGTCGATTGCTGCGAAGTTGCGGTTCAACCCGCCGAAACGACGCGACTCGTGATAGCTCAAGTAGCCATCGTTGTTCACGTCCGCCCAGCTGAAACGGTCGCCGGGGGTGTAGTAGTTCACGGGCGCGTGATAGACGGGTGCGCTGTAAACCGGCGCGCTATACACGGGGGTTGACGCAGCAACGGCGAGCGCGCCGATCGTTGCACCAACGACCACCGGGGCTACCCAGCGACCATTGCGCCAGTAGCCGCGATGATGATCGTGATAGCGGTGGCCGCGGTGATGCACCGGCGCATAAGGACGGTACACCGGCGCGGGCGCGATGTAGCGCGGGCCGTGAACGTAATAACCGTGTTTTTCGTTTTTCGCGTGCGTTGCACCTGCGCCAAGGGCGAGTGCGGCAATCGCGAGGGAGAGAATCGATTTCTTCATACGTTGGCTCCTTAGAGAAAATGAGTGTCGTATGAGCAAACAACGAACGAGCTTTGTTTTTCGATTACACGCGATTCGAAATTTACGGTGAATGCGGGTTTTTCCTTTGTTGCAGCGCGGCGACGAGGCACTGCGCCAAAACCTATAATTCGTTAAAGAAATCAAGGCTTTTCATGCAAAAAGAAGAACTCATCGCGTGGCTCACCGAAGGCCTCAAGGCGGCCGGACTCACCATCGACCCGATGCCAACGGTCGCGCTCGAGCGACCGAAACAAGCCGAACATGGCGATTGGGCCACCAACATCGCATTGCAACTTGCCAAACCGTTAGGAAAGAATCCACGTGAGGTGGCTACAGCCTTGATCGCCCAATTAAATAGGGCAATGCATCCGAATATTACGGAAATCGCTATTGCTGGACCAGGCTTCATCAACCTCCGATTAAATAGGGCGATGAAGTTCAAAGTTGTTGCCGATGTACTCAACTCGCGCGATGCGTTCGGGCAGGGTCGTGCGAACGCGGGCGAACATGTGCTTGTTGAGTTTGTATCTGCCAATCCGACAGGACCTCTGCACACGGGACACGCGCGTCAAGCGGCACTCGGCGATTCGCTCTGCCGTATTCTCGAAACGCAAGGCGCGCTCGTGCATCGTGAGTTCTATTACAACGATGCGGGCAACCAGATTGATAACCTCACGCGCTCCGTGCAGCTTCGCGCGCGCGGCGTGACGCCTGAGTCACCCGATTGGCCGGACGACGGCTATCGTGGCGATTACATCGCGGAGATTGCGAAAGAGTATCTCGCGAAAGGCGGCAACGTTGACGATGCTGAAGCGGTTCGCACCTTGGCTGTCGAAATACTGCGCAATGAACAGGACAAAGACTTAACCGCGTTCGGCGTCAAGAAATTCGATTGCTACTATCTTGAAAGCTCGCTCTACACCGATGGTCGCGTCGACAACACGGTCGCTGCGTTGAAAGCTTCGGGGCACACGTACGAGCAAGAGGGCGCACTCTGGCTAAAAACAACCGATTTCGGCGACGATAAAGACCGCGTGATGAAAAAAGCGGCAGGCGGCTACACCTATTTCGTACCCGATGTGGCGTACCACGTCGCGAAATGGGAGCGTGGCTTTACGCACGTCGTCAATATTCAGGGGACCGACCATCACGGCACGATCGCACGTGTGCGCGCTGGCCTGCAAGCCTTGAACATCGGCATTCCTAAAGGCTACCCGGATTACTTGCTGCACTCGATGGTGCGCGTGATGAAAGGCGGCGAAGAAGTCAAAATTTCCAAGCGCGCTGGTAGCTACGTCACGCTTGGCGAGCTCGTCGAATGGGTTGGTAAAGACGCGGTGCGCTTCTTCCTGGTTTCGCGCAAAGCCGATAGCGAATTCACGTTCGATATCGACCTCGCGCTGTCGCAAAGCGAAGAAAACCCGGTGTATTACGTGCAGTACGCCCATGCGCGAATCTGCTCGGTATTGCGTGATTCAGGGCTTGATGCAACCGCGTTAGCGAACGCTGAACTCACCGCGCTCGATCACGAAAAAGCGGAGGCGCTCGCCACCAAGCTCGCCGAGTATCCTGAATTAATCGCCGCCGCCGCACGCGATCTCGCGCCGCACATGATTCCGTTTTACCTGCGCGATCTCGCTTCGTCGTTTCACACTTATTACAACGCCGAGCGTTTCCTGGTTGACGATCTGCGGCTCAAAACAGCACGCGTCGCGCTCGCCGCTGCGACCGCACAAGTGCTAAAAAACGGGTTGCAACTGATTGGCGTTTCCGCGCCGGAGAGAATGTAGAACTGTGGACTCCTCAAACGCCCCCACCGCACGCCCGAACACCGCGCCGTTCCTATTCGGCGGCCTGATCGGCTTCGTCGCCGGCATGGCGGCCGCAGGGGTCGTCGCGGTCTGGATTTACCAGTCGTCCCCATATCGCGCTGAATCGACGCCGCCCGCAAAAATCGATCCGATCCGTAAGGGCGAAACGAAGGATGGCACCAAGCCGAGCGCCACCGGCGTAGCGGTCACCGGCAAAGAAGAAGGCAAGTCGGATTCGCAGCGCATTACGCCGCCCGCGGCCGTCATCGCGCCGGGTTCGACGAGTGCGACGCAAACACCCGGCAAGAGCGGCACCAACGAGCCTAGCCCGAGCGCCGAGCCGCGCGGCCGCTTGTGGTTGCAGGTGGGCGCATATGCAAATGCGTCAGATGCCGAAGCGCAGCGCGCGCGATTCGCGCTACTTGGTTACGAGGCCGTCGTACTCACGGCGGAAGTTCCGGAAAAAGGCACCGTTCATCGCGTGCGCGTCGGCCCGTACAAAGATCCCGAGGAGATGGGCAAAGTGCGCGGCGATCTGGCGCGGCAGGGCATCGAAGTGAGTGTCGTTAAACCTTAATCGACAAAGCCGCTACGTCTGTCGCCAGCCCGATTGCATGCAAGCCCTGTCATCGAACCTTTTTTCTCGCGCGTTAGTCTGACGCGTTCCACAATCTTTCAATGTTCCGCAGGAAAAACAATATGTTTCGCTGGGTCACCTCTCTTAAATGGTTTGCGCTTGGCGTTGCCGCGTTTTCACTCAACGCGGCCGCGCAACAACAATTCGCCGAAGGCAAAGAATTCACTCGTCTGAAAAATCCGCAGGCGGTCGAATCCGGTGCGAAGATCGAAGTCATCGAGTTTTATAGCTACGGCTGCCCTCATTGCAAAGATCTCGAAGAGCACTTGGGGCCGTGGATCAAGAAAGTCCCAGAGAACGTGAGTTTCAAGCGCGTGCCTGTCGCCTTCCAGCCTGCCTGGACGAATCTCGGCAAGATTTATTACACGCTTGAGGCGATGAACCGCGATGACCTCACTGTGAAAGTATTCCAAGCCATCCACGGCGCGAACATTAAGCTCCAGGAAGAAAAAGCCTTTTTCGATTGGGCGGCTAATAACGGATTGGATGTTGCAAAAGTCAAAGAGCTGTGGAATTCGTTCTCGATTAACAGCAAAATGAATCGCGCAAAGACGCTCGCCGGGAACTACGCGGTAGATAGCGTGCCAATGATTTTTGTTGATGGCAAATTCAAATTGCAACCGGGTAATTTGCGCGGTTCGCATAAGGACGTACCAGCGGCACTCGATTTCCTGATTGCCAAGGCGCGTAGCGAGCGTAAGAGCTAGGTAACACGCTACGAGTTCGCATGCGTCGTGAGTGACGCAACAAAAAAAGAGCCGCATTGCGGCTCTTTTTATTTTTAGCGCCCGCTGGGCGATCCTTAACGGTTGCATCCAAAAACGATGCGCGTTCGTATTCTGCTCGCGTAGTCTTTTTCACCCCCCGTTAAAGGAGTCACTCATGATGACAATGCCCACTTGCGGCACCGTCAGGACGCTGCTCGCGTCCGCGTTATCGATGGCCGCGATTGTCAGTGTTTTACCTGCTCACGCATCGAGCCATCGCGAAGCACCCGCGATCACGCAAACCCCCAAGCTGGACGGCACTGACGTGTATGCCTTCAAAAGCTACGAGCCCGGTCGATCCGGCTTCGTAACGCTGATTGCCAATTACGTACCGCTTCAGGATTCGTATGGCGGCCCCAATTACTTCACGATGGATCCTGATGGAATCTACGAGATTCACATCGATAACAACGGCGATGCGCGCGAAGACATCACCTTCCAATTCCGTTTCAAGCAAAGCTCGAAAGACATCGCGCTCAATATCGGCGGGAAGAGTGTCGCCATTCCTTTGCGATATGCCGGTGCCATTGCCGACGTCAATCCTGCCACCCTCAATCAAAGCGAAAGCTACACGGTCAACATCGTCAAAGGCTCGCGTCGGCAGCCTGCTGGGTTGATCGGCAAACTTACCAACACAGTCGGTGGTGCGAGCGAGTTCCAGAAGCCTATCGACAACGTCGGCAACAAAACTATTCCCGACTACGCGAGCTACGCGAACAAACACATCTACAACGTAAACATTCCCGGATGCGGCACGCCAGGTAAGGTGTTTGTTGGTCAGCGTCGTGAAGGCTTTGGCGTGAATCTTGGCGAGGTGTTCGATCTCATCAATATTCCGACCGCTCGCGTGATTGGAAGTCGCAGTGGATCGAGTAATTCGACCGAAGTGAAAAACATCACCTCGATCGCAATGGAGCTTCCGATCAACTGCGTTACGAGCGCCAGTGATCCCGTGATCGGCGTGTGGAGCACGGCGAGCCTGCCTCGAACGAAGTTACTACCGTTCGACGGCCCACTGCGCAACATTATTCTCGACAAGAACATGGTGCAGGTATCGCGTCTTGGCATGCCGCTAGTCAATGAGCTTGTAATCGGCTTGAAAGACAAAGACACATTCAATGCGAGCGAGCCACGCAACGATGGGCAGTTCGCCGACTATGTGACGAACCCAACATTACCGGCATTGGTTGAGTTGCTATTCGGCGCCGACGGCGTAAAGGCGCCTAGTGTGTTTCCTCGTGGCGATTTGGTTGCCGCATTTCTCACCGGTGTGCCGGGAGTCAATCAACCGGCCAACGTTGTCGCCTCCGAGATGCTTCGATTGAATACCGCGCTACCGGCAACGCCGAAAGGTCAGCAAAACAGTTTGGGTGCTGCGGCTTGTTTCGTCAATGGTGCGTTGTCGCTCGCAAACCCTGGCTGTGATCCGGCTGGCTTTCCGAACGGTCGCCGCCCTGGTGATGATGTGGTCGATATCGCGCTACGCGTAGTGATGGGCGTGCTACTTCCTCCTAGCGCCGGCAAACCAGGTAGCGCCGATTTACCTTATACCGATGGCGTGCTTGTGGAAGACAGTCAATTCGACAACGCCTTCCCGTACCTAAAGCATCCAATCCCCGGCTCACCGAACGGCAAAAACGGCGAACCGCCCAATCCGTAACGGCCGGTAGCCTCTTTCCAATCGTTGTCGCCATCGTTCGTTTCTCTCCACGAACGATGGCGCGGCGATTCGATACCACCCCCATTTTTCACGTTGTCTTATGCCAAAGCGCGCTAATCTCCGAATTGCGTTCGTTATCGCTTGTATGTGCTCCATCGCGAACGCCAATGGCAAGCCTTACATTCCTGTGAGCGATTCAACGCCACTCGTACGTCTGGCAAGCAGCGCGTCTTCCGCGCGCGAGGCGCAAGCAGACGCGACACTACGCTCGCTACTCAAACGCAATCAAAACAATCTCGATGTTGCCATACGTGTTGCACAACGTTTTGTCGCGCGCGCGCGAAGCGAATCCGATCCTCGCCTACTCGGGCAGGCTCAAGCAACACTCGCGCCTTGGTGGTCGCTTGCAGAGCCGCCGATACCTGTATTGCTTCTGCGGGCAACGATACGACAAAGTAATCATGATTTTTCAAACGCGAGACGCGATCTCGAACAAGCCGTTCAGCGCGACTCGAACAACGCACAAGCCTGGCTCACGCTCGCAACTGTGCAACAGGTCACCGCAGATTTCGACGCCGCGACGCAGAGCTGCAAGCAATTAGCGTCGCTCGTCGAGCCGCTTGTTGCAACGGCCTGTATGGCGGTTATCGACGGTGCGCGCGGACGGGCGCAGAGCGCGTTTGAAGCGCTCGATTCGGTGCTCGCTACGTCAAAGGTTTCGTCGTCTGTAAACCCCGTCGTTCGATCTTGGGCGCTCACGTTGCAAGCCGAACTCGCCGTGCGTCTCGGACGCGAAAGCGCTGCCGATCGACTGTTTCGTGCCAGTCTCGCGATCGATCCTGCGGATGCGTACACACTTGCAATGTATGCCGATTTTCTTATCGACGCAGGTCGCGCGCGCGACGTACTCTCGCTGATTCCGAACGACACTCGCGCCGACATTTTGCTGTTGCGTCGGGGTGTCGCAGCGAAATTGGTTGACCATCCGGAATCGGTGCAGATCGCGAGTACGCTTGCACAACGCTTCAAGGCCTCGGGCGCACGCGGCGACCGCCTGCATCTGCGCGAAGAATCGCGCTTTGCGCTGCTCATAAAAAACGCACCCGAGGAAGCGCTCACGCTCGCATTGGACAACTGGCGCGTACAAAAAGAGCCGCTCGACGCGCGCATTGCGCTCGAAGCCGCTATCGCTGCCAATAGGCCAAAAGCAGTCAACGACGTGATGTCATGGATCGCCACGCAGCAACTGCAGGGCGAGAAAATCAATGTACTCGTGAGGCAAGTGAATGCGCAAATCGCCACGCAACAGCGAGCCGCGACATGATGCATCGAGCTATCGCCGCGTTCGTGGTGACAACACTTGCGTTATTTGCTGCGCCCAGTGTTGCGCATAAAGCGGGCGACAGTTACCTGACGCTGCAAATCAACGGCGAAAGCCTCGCCGGGCAATGGGACGTCGCGTTACGCGATCTCGATCTCGCGCTGAATCTTGATCGCAACGCGAATGCAACGATTGATTGGGGCGAGGTAAGAACACGCCACGCCGAGATTGCCGACTACACCCTACGTCGTCTAGAGCTGAAACGCGGCTCCGTGCCCTGCACACTGCGCGCTGTGGAGCACCTCATTGACGAGCATAGCGACGGCACTTACGCAGTCATGAAGCTCGCCGGAACATGTCCGACTACAAGCGGGCAGATCTCTGTCAACTACAGCCTACTGTTCGATATCGACGCGCAGCATCGCGGCCTACTAAAGCTCACATCGGGTGATAGCGATTCGGTGGTTACAAGCGCCGTGTTCCCAGCCGAGAACAGAGTTCAAACGTTTTCTTCTGGCGCAGGGGGCGGAGCAGCGCAGTTTTTGACCTACGTTGCCGACGGCGTCAAACACATTGCGATCGGTCTCGATCACATTCTTTTTTTAATCGCGTTACTACTACCTGCCGTACTAGTTCGTACCGGAAAAACCTGGACGCCTGTTACCGATCTGCGTAGCGCGTTCTGGAATGTGTTTAAGGTAGTCACCGCGTTCACCATAGCGCACTCGATCACCTTGTCGCTTGCTGCGCTAAATATCTTGCAATTGCCTTCGCGCTGGGTTGAATCGATCATCGCGATTTCCGTGTTACTCACCGCGATCGACAACATTTGGCCATTTCTACCGAAGCAGCGCTGGCGCGTTGCCTTTGTCTTCGGGCTCATTCATGGCTTTGGTTTTGCAAGCGTGTTGATCGACCTCGGATTGCCCGCGTCGGCACTCGTCGGCTCGCTCCTGGGTTTCAACCTCGGCGTCGAAATCGGACAACTCGTTTTGGTCATCGTATTGGTGCCGCTTGCTTATCTATCGCGTCGCAGCTGGGGCTATTCGCGCATCGCACTTGGCGGCGGATCGATTGCCATTGCCGCTATTTCGTTGGGTTGGTGCATTGAACGAAGTTTCAATGTGCAACTCATGCCGTTCTGATCTCAACACTCAACTCACGAGGAATATCGATGAAACGCATTTTCACAACTTCACGTGCAACCGCACTATTTGTCGCATTTGCAGCATTACCAGCGTCCGCGCAATGGTATGTCGGCACCAACGTCGGGCGCACCGACATTTCGTTTAACAATGCGAATCAAGCCGATCAGTTCCTTGAGCTCGGTTTCGACAGCGCGGCGACGACGAGCGACACTAAGGGCACTGGCGCTCGCATATTGGGCGGCTATCAGTTGCATAAATATGCGGCCGTTGAAGCTGCGTATGTCGATCTCGGAAAATTTTCGTTTCGAACCAATGTGACGCCTGCAGGTACGCTCGCAGCAACAACAAAAATAAACGGCTTCGAGCTTGCCGCCGTTGGTACGTTCCCGATTGGTGATCGCTTCGGAATCTTTGCGCGAGTCGGCGCGTTGATCGGCGAAACGAAAACAAGGTACACCGGCAGTGGCTCCGTCGAAATCATCACCGATCGCGATACGCAAAAGAAACGCAGCACACAATTGAGCTACGGGGCGGGCGCGACTTTCAACGTCAGCAAACGATTTGGTATTCGTGCCGAATGGTCGCGTTATTCGAAGTTGGGCGACGACTTCACCGGTGGAAAAACAGACGCCGATTTCTACGGGGCGGGACTGGTTTATCGCTTCTAAATCGGATTCGTCGTGCAGTATTCGTTTAAAAATCGCGTGGGCTTTGCCTTGGGTACGTTGCTGCTATCGCAGTTTGCTTTGGCGGGTGGCGAACAGCAGCTTGAAAAAGTAGTGGTGCTGGGCGCGAATCAATCGCTCGGCGTTGCCGATGCGGCATCAGTCGGCACCGTTACGAAAAAACAGCTGGATGCGCGCACGGTCTACCGCCCCGGCGAGTTGCTTGAGTCTGTACCAGGACTCATTGTGAGTCAACACAGTGGCGAAGGTAAAGCCAATCAGTTTTACCTGCGCGGCTTCAATCTCGATCACGGCACTGATTTGCGTACAACGATTGACGGCATGCCAGTCAATCAGCGTTCGCATGCGCACGGACAGGGCTGGACCGATGTAAATTTTTTGATTCCCGAACTCGCTGCGCGCCTCGAATATCGCAAAGGTCCGTACTACGCAAGCGAGGGCGATTTCTCGTCGGCGGGCGCGGTGAATTTGAAGTATCTCGATCGCTTGCCGCTCGGCATCGTAAGCATCGGGGTCGGCGAAAACGGTTTTCGTCGCACGCTGCTCGCTCACTCGCCCGCTTTCGCGAACGGCTATTTGCTGTATGCGCTCGAAGGACTCGGCAACGATGGGCCATTTGTCAATCCCGATCGTTTTCGAAAGTTCAATGGCCTGCTGCGATACAGCCAAGGCGACGAAATCAACGGATTCAACATCACGGCGATGGCGTACAAAGCAAAATGGAATGCCACCGATCAAATCCCGCAACGCGCCATCGATTCCGGATTGATTCGCAATCGCTTCGATACGATCGACCCGAGTGACGGTGGCGCCGCGCATCGGTACAGTCTGTCGGCTGCATGGCGAAAGAGCGACGATGTGTCAGGAACCAAAGCCAATGCCTATTTGATCGACAACAAGCTCAATCTGTTTTCAAACTTCACTTATTTTCTTGACAACCCTGTAGACGGCGATCAATTCGCGCAACCGGATCAGCGGCGAACGGGTGGCTTCAATCTAAGTTACACGCGTCAATTCAAAGCGATCGGACTCGAATCCGAAAACACCTTCGGCGCGCAATTTCAAACCGACAATATCTTTAACGGTTTGCTCAACACCAAAGCGCGGGAAACGATTGGCATCACGCGCAAAGATCACATCACGCAAACGAGTCTGGGGTTCTACGCGGAGAACGCAACGAAATGGACGCCTTGGTTTCGCACCGTGGCTGGACTGCGCGCCGATACGTATCGTTTCAATGTGAAAAGCGATAACCCGCTCAACTCCGGCATAACGCATGACAGTATCGTCAATCCAAAACTGAGTGTAATTTTTGGGCCATGGGCGAAGACGGAGTTCTTTGTCAACGCAGGCGGTGGATTTCACAGCAATGATGCGCGCGGCACAACGATTCGCGTCAATCCGAAAACAGGCGATCCTGTCGATCGCGTCACACCACTCGTTCGATCCAAAGGTGGCGAGCTCGGCCTTCGCGGCCATTGGCTGCCGGGATTACAAACATCGCTTTCGATCTATCAGCTCGATCTTGCCTCCGAACTTTTGTTTATCGGCGATGCGGGGACAACCGAAGCGAGCCGCCCGAGTCGTCGCGTGGGCTTCGAACTGGCAAACTACTACAAACTCCGCGACTGGCTCACGGTCGACGCTGACGTCGCGTTTGCGCGTGCACGATTCCGCGACGACGATCCCGCGGGCAATCGCATTCCCGGAGCGGTCGAAGGCGTCGCCTCGCTCGCCGTCGCGATCGATAACATCGGGCCATGGTTTGGGGCGGCACAAATTCGCTACTTCGGTCCGCGACCGTTGATTGAAGATAACCGCGTGCGCTCGAAGAGTACGACGAGTTTGAATGCACGCCTTGGCTATCGGTTCACACCAAAAATACGCGCGGAGCTTGAAGCGTTCAACTTGACCAATCGCAAAGCGTCGTCGATCGACTATTTCTACACCTCACGGCTACCAAACGAGCCCGCCGAAGGCGTTGATTCGATTCACTTTCATCCGATTGAATCGCGAACGTTTCGGCTCTCGCTGACGATGAATTTTTGAGAGACGCCATAGACTACGCAGCTGTCTCTTTTAATTGATCGAGTTGCCCCGATCTGGGTTTGATGCAACCAATTACCGACGCGCTTGGCGTTTATCACGCACCACACGCCAATCCTCGCATCGCGTGTCTCGTGCCCTCGATTACGGAAATCCTGTTTGCGATGGGACTGGGTGAGCATATCGTTGCTCGAACCGGCTTTTGCATTCACCCGGATTCGGAGATTCGCGATGTCCCGAAAGTCGGAGGCACAAAAGATGTCAATCTCGCGAAACTTGTCGCGACCGAACCAACGCATGTAATCGTCAACATCGACGAGAACGAAAAGCCAACAGTCGAGAAAATCGCTCGCACCGTTCCGAATGTGATCGTGACGCACCCCATGGTACCCGAGGACAACGTTGCACTTTTTCGATTACTTGGCTACATCTTTCGTCGCGAGACTCACGCGGAAACGCTCTCGCAAGCACTCATACATGCGCTGCACGACGCGCGCGCGATGGGCGCTCAACTGCCCAGCGAAGATGTGCTCTATCTCATCTGGAAAAAACCGTGGATGACGGTCGCGCGCGACACCTATGTGAGTGCGATGCTTGCGACGATTGGCTGGCGCACACAACCGATTCAAACGGAGAAGCGCTATCCCGAAATTGCAGATGACGATGCGATATGGGCGGACGTTGATCGCGTGCTGCTCTCATCAGAACCGTACAGTTTCGACGAATCGCATGCCGACGCGCTTAACGCGACGAAAGTGCTCAAGCATCCTGCGCAACTCATCAATGGTGAGTATGCGAGCTGGTACGGCGTGCGTGCCATTGAAGGGCTACGCTATCTCGCGGCACTTCGAAAACTGCCTCATCAGCACTTACCGAAATCGCCCAATTTAATTGGGTCGTTATGACAAATAACTTTATTTTCGATAAAGTACATTTATTTCTTTTTCCCCCAATAAATTGGTTATTTTGCGATATAGGTGAAATCACCTAAGCGAGCGCTTTCAGGTCGATTCAAAACGGCGCCCGATAGTCCGATAACCGCGATAATCTCAGCTTGACAGGGGATCGCTTCCCCGCAAATCGCCATCGCTGGCATGGCGATTGCAAAGCGTTAATGCTACTTTTCCCATTTCACTGAAAAGGACTCGGTCATGTTGAATCGATTTGTTCGTCGCGCAGCAGTCGCGGCAATCTGCGCCGCCGCTGCGAGCGGCGCTTCGCTCGCACAGGAGAAATTCACTTATCTCACCAACTGGTACGCGCAAGCCGAGCACGGCGGTTTCTATCAATCGGTCGCGGATGGCACGTTTAAAAAGCTCGGTCTCGACGTGACGATCCGCATGGGCGGCCCGCAAGTGAACGGCATGCAATTGCTCGCTGCAGGTCAAGTCGATTGTTTCATGGGCTACGACGCGCAAACGATGAAAGGCTGGGAGCAGGGCATTAACGCAGTGACCGTCGCTGCCGCGTTTCAGAAAGACCCGCAGGTCATCATCGCGCATCCGCACGTCAAGAAATTCGAAGAGCTCAAAGACAAAACGATTCTGATTTCGAGCGCCGCGAACACGACGTACTGGCCGTGGGTGAAGTCGAAATACGGTTTCACCGATGCCCAAGCGCGGCCTTACACGTTCAACATTCAACCCTTCGTTGCCGATAAGAATATCGCGCAGCAAGGCTATCTCTCTTCCGAGCCGTTCGCGATCGAAAAAGAAGCGAAATTCAAGCCGACAGTGTTCCTGCTCGCCGATCTCGGCTGGCCGCAGTATTCGACAACGATCGTCTGCATGGAAGACACGATCAAGAAGAAGCCCAAGCAAGTCGAAGCCTTCGTGAAAGGTGCGATGGAGGGTTGGAAAAATTATCTGTGGGGCAATCCAGTCGCCGCCAATGCGATGATCAAAAAAGACAATCCGAACATGACCGACGAGAAGCTCGCGCACGGCATTTCGATCTTGAAGCAAATGGGCATCGTCGATAGCGGCGACACCAAAACGATGGGCTTGGGCATCATCACTGACGCGCGCATGAAGCAGTTCTACGACTTCATGGTCGCGAACAAAATGCTTGATCCGGCCAAGGTTGATGTGAAGAAAACGTACAACACGAGCTTCATCAAAGACCTAAAAATCATGGCTCCGAAGTGATTGAGCTTCGCTCAATCACAGGACGACGAAGCGCTCTGCGCTTCTAGGACGACGCTTCGCTAGGACGACGGGCCTTCGCCCCTAGGACGCAAAGCTTGTTTGTCAATACTCTTCACTCGCTATACGTCATCCCAGCGCACGCCGGGAACCACCGCTCGGAAAATCGGTGTCGTCCATGGCGTAGGCGTTTGCACAAATGGGTCCCGGCCTCCGCCGGGATGACACGATAGAAAAGTGACTCTGTAGTAGTTAAGTCGAAAAAATCAGTCCGCCCATGACCGCATCCGCATCGCCCGCCATCGAGATTTTGTCTGCGGACAAAACGTACTCCAACGGCACCCGCGCACTTGAACCGGTCGACTTAAAAATCCAGCCAGGCGAGTTCGTCACTCTGCTCGGCCCCTCTGGTTGCGGCAAGAGCACGTTGCTCAAAATGATCGCGGGACTGCTCGCCCCGACCGACGGTCGCATCCTGATCTGGAACAAACCGATCGATAAGGTTGAAGCATCGGGTCACAAACTCGCCTTCGTGTTTCAAGAAGCGACCTTGATGCCGTGGTCGCGCGTGCGTGCGAACGTGCGCTTGCCGCTGGATTTGCATGGCGACGCGAAAGAAGAAGCTGAAAAACGCGTCAATGATTCGCTCGAACTCGTGGGTTTGTCGAAGTTCGCGGACGCGTACCCGCGCGAGCTTTCAGGCGGCATGCAAATGCGCGTCTCGATTGCACGAGCGCTCGTAACGCAACCCGATCTGCTGTTGATGGATGAACCCTTCGGCGCGCTCGACGAGATCACGCGCAACAAACTCGATAGCGATTTACTGGAACTGTGGGAGAAGAAAAAACTCACCGTGGTGTTCGTGACACATTCGATTTACGAGGCTGTGTATCTCTCGACGCGCGTCGTTGTGATGGCCGCGCGGCCGGGGCGCATCGTCGATCAAGTGATGATCGATGAGCCGTATCCGCGTGGCCACGATTTCCGTGTGTCCTCGCAATTCGCGCAGTATGCGAAGACCCTGCAGGATAGCCTCTTACGCGCGGCTGCAATGGGTGCGCCCACGAGCGAGGTCGCGATATGAAGCACCAGAAATGGCTATTGCCGTTGATCGTCGCGATCGTGGTCATCGCGCTTTGGAAGGGCTTGGTTGTTGCGCTCGACATCAAACCGTTTCTGTTGCCAGGTCCTGATCTCGTTGTACAAACACTCATCAAAGACTGGGGTTTACTTGGTAGCGCGCTCTTCAATACGTTGCGCATCACGTTCTTCGCGTTCGTCACGGCGGTTGTTCTCGGCAGCCTCATCGCTTTTGCATTTGTGCAAAGTAAATGGATTGAGACAGCGTTCTTTCCCTACGCCGTTTTGCTGCAAGTCACACCGATTGTCGCGATCGCGCCGCTCATCATCATTTGGGTGAAGAACCCAACCGTGTCGCTCGTGATTTGCGCAACGATCGTCGCGCTCTTTCCGATGATTTCGAACACGACGCTTGGATTGCGTAGCGTCAATCCAGGGCTTGCGAGTTACTTCAAGATGAATCGTGCGACGCGTTGGCAGACTTTGACGCGATTGCGTATTCCTTCCGCTGCGCCGTACTTTTTCGGTGGACTTCGAATTAGCTCGGGGCTTGCGTTGATCGGTGCTGTCGTTGCTGAGTTCGTTGCGGGGACGGGTGGAACGGGCGTCGGACTTGCGTATCAAATTTTGCAAAGTGGGTATCAATTGAACATCCCGCGCATGTTTGCTGCGCTTTTGCTGATAACGGTTGCGGGTGTGCTGCTCTTTGTACTTATGAATTGGCTCTCGAAACTGGCGCTTGGGCATTGGCACGAGAGTGAGGTGAAGCATGAGGAATGACGTATTGCCTTTGCTCCGCTGCGGAGACCGGTTTTTCGCGCCTCCAATCTGTCATCCCCGCGAAGGCGGGGACCCAGACCGGGCGGGTTGCGTTCACATCCGGTTGGATAGCGAAGGAAACGTCTCGGTCTGGGTCCCCGCCTTCGCGGGGATGACAACATAGATGGAAAACCTGCTCATAAAGAATCCGCTCGCGATTATGACCGGCCTCGCAGGCGCGCAGGCAAGGTTGGATCTCGCAAACGGCGGCGACATCAGAATCCGCGACGGCAAGATCGCAGCCATCGGCAAGCTAACACCAGAACCCAATGAACGCGTGATCGACGCAACCGATTGCGTGATCTATCCCGGCTGGATCAATACGCACCATCACCTCTTCCAATCGCTGCTCAAAGGCATCCCCGCAGGTATCAATCTCGCGCTCGTGCCCTGGCTCTCAGCGGTGCCCGTTCCTTATCGTCGTTACTTCGATCGCGAAGAAGCGCTCGCGATCGCGGCGCGCGTGGGCATTGTCGAACTGCTGCTCTCTGGCTGCACGACGGTCGCCGATCACCAATATCACTATTACCCAGACATTCCGTTCAACGCTTCAGAAGTGGTTTTCAACGAAGCGGAAAAACTTGGCGTCCGCTTTGCGCTATTGCGCGGCGGGCAAACGCACATGCGCGTCATCGATCAAGCGCCGCCACCGCAATGCGCGCCGGAGCCGCTTGACCTCATCATGCGACGCATTGATGATGACGTGAAACGTTTTCACGACGCAAGCGATTTTTCGATGCGTCGCGTCGTCTCTGCGATTACGACGCCTACTTGGAGTTGCAAACCCGATGAACTCCTCGAATTCGCACGCCACGCGCGACGCTTAGGCATTCGCCTGCATTCGCACTTGAGCGAAACCTACGATTACGTGAAGTTCTGTCGCGAGGTACACAACACAACGCCCGTCGATTTTTGTGACAAATACGAATGGCTCGGCGAGGATGTGTGGTTCGCGCACATGGTGCATCTTTCGCAGCCAGAAATCGAAAAATGCGGTCGCACGAAGACCGGCATCGCGCATTGCCCGCAAAGCAATTGTCGATTGGGTTCGGGCGTTGCGCCCGTGCCCGAGATGTTAAAAGCCGGTGTTCCGGTATCGCTCGCAGTCGATGGTGCTGCAAGCAACGAAGCCGCCGATATGGCGAACGAAGCGCACACGGCGTGGATGGTTCATCGCGCGGCGAAGATCGATGCGAGCGCAATCGACACTGAAACAGTAATCAATATCGGCACCGAAGGTGGCGCGAAAGTGCTCGGATGGAACGGCATTGGCACGATCGAAGTCGGCAAAGCCGCCGATCTAGCGATCTATTCGCTCGATCATCCGCGCTATTTTGGTTTGCATGATCTCGCGGTGGGGCCGGTGGTTTCCGGAGGCGCGACGCATTGCAAAGCGGTGATTTGCAATGGTCGCGTCGTCGTTGAGGACGGCGCAATTCCTGGACTTGATATGCAACAGTTAAAACGCGATGCGCAACGATTGGTTGCGATGATGCGTTAGCCTGCTGAGGAGTTTCTATGTCAGTGACACTTCTTCTACGTTGTCGCGATCTCGAAGAGACTCGCGCGTTTTATCAATCGAACCTGGGCTTCAATGCGTCTGACTCAGCCGAGGGAACGCTCACAGTCGAGAAACAAAACAGCAGTCTCATTTTCACAGAAGCTGATTTGTGGGATGGTTCGCTAGGTTTTTCGGGCACTATTTACTTCGCCATCACGGACGCGGATAGTTACTTTGCACTCGTTAAAGACAAAGTAACGGTGTCGTGGCCGATACAAGAGATGGAGTATGGCTCCAGGGAGTTTGGCATTAAAGATTGCAACGGCTATCTGTTGGCATTCCAGCAAGCGTAACCATTTAGGTGACCTCCAGCGGAAGAAGGAGGAAGCATCGATGAACACAAAATGAAACCCAGCGAACAACAACTCTCGTCACTACGCGCCGATCTTGCGGATTTGCAAATCATCGATGATGCGTCGCAAGTCACTCGCTTGTCGCGCGACTTCTCGTGGTTCTCGCCAGTACTCACCGAGCAACTCGAACCGTATCGCGCCGATTTTGTCGTTCGTCCGAAAACCGAAGACGAAATCGTTCGCATCGTCGCCGCCTGCGCGAAAAACAAAGTGCCGATCACGCCGCGCGGCGCAGGCTCGGGCAACTACGGGCAATGCACGCCGCTCTTCGGCGGTGTGATCCTCGATCTCTCGCAGTACAACCAGCTCGTGTGGCACAAGGGCGACGTCGCGCGCATGCAAGTGGGCATGCGCCTGCTCGACATCGATCGCGCGACGCAACCGAACGGCTGGGAGTTGCGCTGCGTGCCGTCAACGTTTCGCATCGCTACGGTTGGCGGTTTGTATGGCGGCGGGTTCGGTGGCATTGGATCGATTAACTACGGGCCGCTCGCGAGCACCGGCAATGTGCTTGGCGTGAAAGCGATCACGGTAGAGCCGGAACCGAAGCTCGTCGAACTTCGCGCGCCGGAGGCGCTGCTGCTTCATCATGTTTACGGCACCAGCGGCATCGTGCTCGAGATGGAGCTTGCACTTGCGCCCGCGCACGCATGGCGCGAATGCGTGCTCGTGGGCGACGGCATTGAACGCATGCTTCGTTTAGGCGATGAAATCGCGAACTGCCCGGGCGTCGCGAAGAAGTCCGTGACCTTTTTCGAAGAGGGTGTTCAGCCCTACCTGCCAACGCTCCATGATCGCTGGCCAACGGGAAAATCCGCTCTATTTGTGGTTTATGCAGAAAATGCGTCATCGGCCCTAAAAGAATGGGCGATAAAGCAC
>JBOFBL010000618.1:0-1765 GCA_051645545.1 Casimicrobium sp.
GCATCGTTTCTGTTCATGCGTGTGGGAGCGCCGGAGTTTGGGCCGATTGCTTTGATTGCGATGCGTGTGCTGATCGCGGCGCTGTGTTTGTGGCCGTTGCTTGCGTTGCGTGACGGCGGCGCTGGCATTGTCGCGGCGAAATCGAAAAAGCTGCCGCTCGCGGTGGTCGGCCTTACGAATTCGGCCTTGCCATTTTGTTTGCTTGCGTATGCATCGCTTTCGCTCACGGCGGGATTCACGTCGCTGATTAACGCAACCGTGCCGTTTTGGGCCGCGCTCATCGGCATCGTCTGGTTGCGTGATCGGATGAACGGCGCTCAGTGGTTGGGCTTGTTGCTTGGCTTGATCGGAATGTTAGTGCTCACTTGGGGTAAGGTGGATTTCAAGCCGGGCGGTGGTGGGCTGGCAATCGCTGCGGGTTTGTTGGCGACGCTTTCTTACGGTTTTTCCACGCATTTTGCGAAGCGAAACTTGGGCGGCGTGCCGCCGCTCGCAGTGGCGACCGGAAGTCAGACGGCTGCGGCCGTCGCACTGGTGCCGCTCGCAGCGGCGTTCTGGCCCGCTGCGATGCCGTCGACAAAAGCCTGGGTTTCGCTCGTGTTGCTCGCAACTTTTTCGACGGCGCTCGCTTACATCCTTTATTTCCGGCTGATCGCGAGCCTTGGTGGGCAGAAGGCGTCGACCGTAACCTTCGCGATTCCGGTATTCGCCGTGCTCTGGGGTGCCTTGTTTTTGGGCGAAACCGTGACGTTACCGATGATCGCGGGCGGTGCGATCGTGCTCTTCGGGACGGCATTAACGCTGGGATTGCTCAAAAAAGGCGCATGACGCACAACTAGAGTCGCCGCTACAGGCTTCAGGCAGCTTTCGCCCGCTATAATTCAAGGCTTTTCCGCAAATTTGTGCGGCCAACACTCAACCAACCTTTTTGAGCGTGACGGTAGCGCGAACTTCGCTTCGCCTTCCTCGTAAATCGCTCTCCGAGCATCATGAAACGTACATTCCAACCCTCCGTTATCCGTCGTAAGCGCAACCACGGTTTCCGCGCCCGCATGTCCACCAAGGCCGGTCGCGCGATCCTCAATGGTCGTCGCGCCAAGGGTCGCAAAGTTCTCTCAGCCTAAGCGGCACGTCGTTTTTTAAGCGATGGCTGGGGTCGCGTTCCCACGCGAAGCCCGGCTCTTGACGCCGGACGCGTTCACACGCGCTCTCAAAACCCGACCGTTTCGCGGCAAATTTCTCTGGGTCTATCGGGCGCCGTCGCTCGATATCGCGCCAAACGCGCAATCCAACGACGAGGCGACAGAATCCGCTCTTGCAAAACTGCCTGCGCGGCCACAACTCGGCATGATGATCGGTAAACGAAACGCTAAATCTGCGGTACTGCGAAACGCCATCAAGCGCCGCGTTCGCGAGCAGTTTCGTTTGCGTCAGCCGCAATTGCCGCCCTTCGCCTACGTGGTGCGTCTCGCGACAAACGCGACGAAGGCGGACATCCCAAATATTGTGGGCGAATGGGTGAATTCTCTCGAATTCGATATTCGAAAGAATTCATCGAACGCCCCAATTAAATTGGGCGCTAACGCATGAAATCAATCGCTGAAATTTCGAATACTGTGGGCGAAGGCGCATTGATCGCGCTCATTAAAGGCTATCGCTACGGCATTCGCCCGATGCTCGGTCAGCGCTGCCGCTTCTTCCCAAGCTGTTCGGAGTACACGATGGAAGCCGTGAAAACGCATGGCGCCGCGAAGGGCGCGTACCT
>JBOFBL010000619.1:0-1540 GCA_051645545.1 Casimicrobium sp.
AAAACAAAGCAGGCGCGGGTGGCTCCATCGGCGCAGCAGAGATCGCGCGGGCTGCGCCGGATGGCTACACCATCGGCATGGGCTCGGTGTCTACGATGGGCACCAACATCGTCGCGTACAAAAACAACAAGTTGAATCCAATCACGGAATTCACCCATATCACGAACATCGCCTCGGTCCCCGGCGTGATCATCGTGAACAAGAACTTCCCGTTCAAGGATTACAAATCGTTCGTCGAAGAACTCAAAAAGAATCCTGGCAAACATAGCTACGCAAGCTCGGGCGCGGGCGGTGTCGGTCATCTCGCGATGGAGCTTTTCCTCGTGGAAACCGGCGGCGACGCGCAACACATTCCGTACAAAGGCGCAGGTCCTGCGGTGACAGACCTGCTTGCAGGCAATGTGCCGATCATGTGGGACAACCTCTCGTCTTCGTTGCAAAACATCAAGGCAGGCAACTTTATTCCGATCGGTGTGGCCTTTCCGAAGCGCAGCCCTGCGTTGCCAAACGTGCCGACGTTCGCCGAACTTGGTTTGCCAAATTACGAAGCTGATACATGGTTCGGACTCGTCGGCCCCGCCAACATGCCCGCCGATGTCGTAAAGAAAATTTATGACGCGGTGATGCAGACACTCAAAGATCCCGACACGTTAAAGAAGCTCGATGAGAATGGCGCAGTGCCCGTTGGCAATTCGCCTGCCGAATTCAAAGCACAAATTCAACGCGAAGTCGCGAAGTGGAAACGCGTAGTAGACACGAAGAAAATCTCTCTCGAACTCTAGACGTAAACGCCCAATTTAATTGGGCAATAAAGGCAAAAAAGCCATTTTTCGAAGTGGCTTTTTTATTGCATTTTCGCCCAAATTTATTGGGCACTAAAGCCCATAGTTCGTAGGGTGGGCAACTCGTTGCCCACGCGTATTCGTTGCGTTTCTAGAATACAAAACTTGAGCGAGCATTTCGTTGTCCGAACCGCGTGGGCAACAAGTTGGTCACCCTACGAGACGACAAAACGTTTCCCGCTCCCGCGAGGGAAAGGCAATCTGCCGCACTAGCTTTTGAGTCCAGGAAACAACCCCACAAGCCCCGACGCGAGAATCTCAATTGCGAGCGCTGCGGTAATGAGTCCTCCCACGCGCGTGAGGATGTTCATTCCCGTGAGCCCCATCACTTTCGAGACCTTCTGCGCCGCGCGCAGCGCAAGCCAGGTGAGCACTGCGACGGCAAAAATGATGCACGCCATCACGCCGAGATGACCGAGCTTGCCGAGCGTCGCGATACCTGCATGCGATTGCCCGAACACAATCACCATCGAAATTGCGCCGGGTCCTGCGAGTAGCGGCGTTGCGAGTGGTACCACAGCGACAGCATGACGATGGTGCGCCTCTTCTTCTTCCTCAGGCGTTTGCCGCGTGCGCCCAGTCTCTGCGTTGAAGCTCGAAATAGCGCTCATCAACAACAAGATTGCGCCCGCAACTTTGAATGATGGCAACGAGATGCCAAAAAATTCGAGCACAGGGCCACCGAAGAGCATACCGCC
>JBOFBL010000620.1:0-1462 GCA_051645545.1 Casimicrobium sp.
TGTCGATCTGCTCGACCGAGCGTACCGCCGCTCGTGTGCTCTCGAGCTGTGCGATGCTATTCGCCCTCATCGCCTGTTCATACGATTCAATCGATGCGAGCGCGTCCTTCGCATTGGCCGCCCTCGCGTGCCACTGCGATAGCGCAAGCAGCGCTCGCGCCTCCGCTGCACTCATCCCCGCCTCCCGCGCCTGCGCCGCCGAGCGCTTCAAACACTCCACCGCCTCTTCGTCTCGACCCAACTTCGCCAACACTCGCGCAGCGAAGTACTCCACATAGATAGAAAGTTCTAAGTAGGGATAGGTCCTCAGCGTCTCTCTGCTTCGCTCGAAGATCGATAGCGCCTGATCGTACGCCTTCATCGCAAATAGGATCTCAGCTTTGGTCGTCCACACCATGAGTAGCCCACGCTTTGTCGAATGCTCTGCTATTTTTTCAGCGCGCTCAATCTCTGCAAGCGCTCGCTCGGCATCGCCCAGATGTAGCAGCGCTTCTGCGAGGTTATTACGCGCGACTGTAGCGATGTGAGGAAAAAGGTGCTGTTCGGCGATTAAAAGGGTCGATTCGTAATGCTTTTGCGCTGACGAAAACTCGCCCAACCGAAAATAGATTACACCAAGACCGAGATGCGCATTTGTAATGGCAGCATGCAAATGATGCTCAGAAGCTAACTGAAGAAACAGGCGCTCATCGCGAAGCGCGGCAGGTATGTTTCCGAGTTGTAGATGTATGCATGCAGAGATCTTCAGGAATTGAGCCTGCGCATCGGGAATTCTGCGCTCTGACGCGAATTTTCCACCAAGTTGCGCGTAGCTAAATGCCTCTACCGTATGACCGGTATCAAGACTCTGTGCTGCCGCAAATCGAAGCAGAAGAATTCGATCTAGCTGGTTCAGCCGTTGAGAATATTGACGGCGCAAGTGATCTACAAGAGGGTAGTCTTCAGGACTTATTGAGTAACGATGCGCGTGGGCATACAGGCGCAATAGGCCATCTTGCAGCTGCTCATCTTCGCCGTTTGCTTGTGGCATTAAAAGTGATCTGTTACCCATTGTTTTATGAAATTTTGCGGCCTGATACTTGGATCATGTCCCTGCCGAGATTGTCGGCGTGGAGCGCGAAGTTATTAAATGTCATGCCCACTAAAATCGGTTGTATGCAAAACTAAGTCCCGGTAGCGCATCTTATTAGGTTACTGCTACTTCAGCATCAGTCACGCGAAACAACTTCAGCGGTACGCTCCTATCAACGCCCAGCGGCGTAGGGTTGTGCAATTACACAAGCTTTACCGTTTTGTTTGGCTTCTTTCAGCGCCTCAGTGGCTGCCTCACGCAACGCGCTGAGCTTAATGCCTTCTCCGCCGCGCGCACTCACCACTCCGATCCTTAGATTCACTTGTATCCTCAGCCCTCTGACCGCGACCGGGCTCTCAGATACCGCTTGGCTTAGCTTCTCCGCAAACC
>JBOFBL010000621.1:0-4787 GCA_051645545.1 Casimicrobium sp.
GTGCCTAGAAATAACAGCGCAAATTCGCGTTTGCGCTGCGCACGTTTAGCCGCACGGTGCGGCAGCAGGTTGATGCGAATCATGCGTCAAACCTCCTGAGTGCGAGACCACATGCGACGATAAGTGCCGGCGCGTCCGCGGCAAGCTGGCGCGATTTCACACCACTCGCAAGCGACATACCTGCAAATGGATTGGCAACCGACGCAGTAACATTGGTTCGACGTGAAACAGCCTCAACGAGACCAGGCAACGAAGCACAACCACCGGCAAGCAGCAGGTAGTCGAGTTGCCCCTGGGTGTTTGAAGTCAAGAAGAACTGTAGTGCTCGCGCCGCTTCGATCGCGAGCGTATCGACATAGGGACGCAATACGTCATTGTCATAGTTGGAGGGCAGATTCCCTGCGCGTTTCGCGGCTTCGGCCTCTTCGTTGGTCATGTTGTATGCGCGCTGAATCTCTTGCGTCAATTGATTGCCGCCAAACGGACTCTCACGCATGAAGACCTGCTCATCGTTGCGAAACACGTAGAAGCGAGTAGAGGTGGCGCCAACATCAAGAACGCCGATATTCTGGTCGACACCTTTTCCAGGCAACGCCTCAGCCATCCGCTCATAAGCGCCCATGACTGCCATCGCTTCGACATCCATCACCAGCGCCTTGAGACCCGCAGTTTCTACTGCGGCCACGCGATCTTCCACTTTCTCCTTACGCGCCGCAGCGATCATCACCTCGATTTGCGTCGGATCGTTAGCGACTGGCCCGACGACTGCGAAATCAAGGTTAACCTCGTCCAGCGCGAACGGAATGTATTGATTGGCTTCTCCCTCGACGGCGATTTCGAGGTCATCCTCGCGATCCGTCGCTGGCAGCGTGATCTTTTTAGTGATCACCATACTAGTGGGGAGTGCAATAGCTGCGCCCTTGGTGCGCGAACCAAGTTTGCGCACAGCGCGCTCAATGGCAGCACCCACCGTTTCCATGTTGGCGACATTGCCGTCGGTCATGGCATCGCGAGGAAGCGGCTCAATCGCGTAGCGTGTCAGTTCGGGCTTGTCTTGCGAGCCACTAAGTTCCACCAATTTGACCGCAGTAGACGAGATATCTACCCCGATCATCGGTGTACTTTTTGCCCCGAATGTTCCCCGGAGTGAACCCAAAAAATCTTTTTGCATTGGGAGTTTAGGAGACTTTTGTCGCCTGAAACTTTAAGTTGGGAAAGGAGTTTTGCACACTCCCCTGTCGGCTGGCAAGCACCGGAGAGCAGTATGCGACCTATAATCGCGAAAAAAACAACAGAACGCGCTCAAAATCCGCTTCTTTTCCGCCCAATGGGTATTCAAGCGCTAGATTTACGAAGCCCCGCGCAGCCATCAGTCACACATCGAAACGGGGGACGAAAGTCGATCACATGTTGAAGCGTTGGTTAATTTATGGAGCCTCTGTCGTCGCCGGGCTGTTACTGGTTGGCGTGGTGCTGGGAACGCTCGTCTGGACGCTCATCAGTGCGCGCTTACCGTCGCTCGATGTAATCACTGACTATCAACCAAAGCTCCCACTACGTGTACTTTCGGAAGAAGGTGTACTCCTCGCCGAGTTCGGTGAAGAACGGCGCAGCTTGGTCAAACTGGCCGATGTGCCAGAAGTACTTAAGCAAGCGATTCTCGCTGCCGAAGATTCAAATTTTTACGAACACTCCGGCGTAGATTGGGTCGGCGTGTTGCGCGCCGCCTACACCAATGCGACCACGGGCTCCCGACAAGGTGCCGGTACCATCACCATGCAAGTCGCGCGTAATTTCTTTCTGACACGCGAAAAAACCTTATTGCGCAAGGCCAACGAAGTTGCACTGACTTACAAAATTGAGCGTGAGTTAACCAAGGATCAAATCCTTGAGCTCTACGTTAATCAAATTTTCCTAGGCCAACGGGCTTACGGGTTTGCCGCTGCGTCGCAGGCTTACTACGGAAAACCACTCAGCCAAATTACGACCGCTGAGGCCGCGATGCTTGCGGGCTTGCCGAAAGCCCCCTCGACATTCAATCCATTTGCCAATCCAAAGCGTGCCGCGCTGCGCCAACAGTATGTGCTGCGTCGCATGCACGAGCTCAACTATTTGACAGACGAGCAACACAAAGCTGCGCTCGCATCGGCGGCAAAACCTACGCTCAAGCGCGATCAATCGCCAACGGTGCACGCCGAATTTTTAAACGAGATGGCGCGCCAGTTTGCATTCGATTTAGTGGGTGAATCGGCCTACACGCGCGGGCTGTCAGTGACGACAACAATCAAAGCGGGGCCACAGGAAGCGGCCTACCAGGCGCTACGTGCCGGCGTGCTCGACTACGAACGCAGACAGCCGTTTCGCGGGCCGGAAGGGCTGGTCGAGATCCCCGCGAATACAGCAGCAAACAAAGACGCCGTGGCAGAGGCAATTGAATCAGCGTTGCAGCAATTTCCTGATAGCGACGATTTGTTGACTGCAGTGGTCCTCGAGGCCAACAGCAAACGTGTCGTACTTTCGCGCGGCGAGGGCGACACCATCACGCTTGAAGGTGACGCAATTCGTTTCATTCGCAATGCGCTAGCTGACAATGCGCCCGTGGCAGAGCGCGTGCGACGCGGCGCTGTACTTCGCATTGTGAGTGACGATAAGACCAAATGGCGTATTACCCAGCTTCCGCAAGTTGAAGCAGCCTTCGTTGCTTTAGAACCAAATACCGGGGCCATCACGAGTTTGGTAGGTGGTTTTGATTTCTATCGAAATCAATTCAATCACGTTACACAAGCAAGCCGTCAACCTGGTTCTTCATTTAAACCGTTCGTTTATTCTGCTGCGCTTGAGAAGGGTATTACCTCAGCGACTGTCATTAACGACGCACCGCTTTTTTTCTCCGCGACTCAAACCGGCGGCGAAGAGTGGGAGCCGAAGAATTACGACGGCAAATTCGATGGTCCGATGCGCGTGCGCACGGCGCTGGCTAAATCGAAGAACATGATTTCGATTCGTATCTTGCGTTCGATCGGGCCGAGCTACGCGCAAGACTACGCCACCAAATTCGGCTTCGATCCGAAGCTCACCCCCGCGTATCTCACGCTCGCACTTGGTGCAGGACAAACCAATCCATTGCAAATGGCCGGTGCCTATGCTGTGTTTGCCAACGGCGGTTATCGCGTGAAGCCACACTTCATCAAAAAAATTGTTGATGCACGCGGCGTAACGATCTTTGAAGAAACGCCAACGGTCGCTGGCAAAGACGCCGAGCAGGCAATCGATCCGCGCAACGCTTTCATCATGACCACACTCATGCGCGACGTCGTGCGCGCGGGCACAGCGACCAAAGCCATGGCGCTTAAGCGCAACGATCTCGCAGGCAAAACTGGCACCACCAACGATAGTTACGACGCGTGGTTCGCAGGCTACAACGCGTCGATTGTGGGCGTTGCATGGGTGGGCTACGATCAGCCGCGATCGCTCGGCGAGCGCGAAACCGGCGGCGGTGTCGCACTACCAATCTGGATCAATTACATGCGCACAGCCCTCAAAGGCGTGCCGGAAAAACCGCTTGTGCCCCCCAAGGGCGTAGTGAACTCTCGCGTGGGCGAACCTGATCCGAGCGGGCTCACCGATGGTGGCGGCGCATCGGACTGGTTCTATGCTGAATTCCCGCCGCGTTACTTCTCCGACCCTTTGACGGGTAACGAGGGCACGCGCAACAAGCAGGATGAAGAAGTTCGTCAACAACTCTTCTGATGAACGCCGAGCGTAGCAATGTCCAACGATCGAGAAACCCTGGCGGCCGCCGCTGCGCGCATGATTGTCGAATCGCAACTGACCGATTGGTCGCTTGCGCGGCGCAAAGCGCTTGAGCATTTAGGGCTGCCCGCGCGCTCCACACCGCTGCCGTCCGACGACGACATCATCGCCGAGATCAAAACCTATCACGCGCTCTACGGCGGCGACGAACACGCCGAGCAAATTCAATCGCAACGCGAAACGGCAATCGACGTCATGCGTGCGCTCGCGCGATTCGAGCCAAAACTCGTCGGCCCCGTCGCCGAGGGATGGGCGCATGAAGGCAGCGACATCGTGCTCGACGTTTCTGCCGAGAGTTCGAAAGACGTTGAAATCGAACTCGTGAATTTAGGTGCGGATGTCGATGTGCGCGAAGGGCGAGACGGCGCGATGCACTTGCATATTGAGGATGCCGATTGGCCGATTCGCATCGTTGTGCGTCCGCAGGGACGTGCGCCTGATGCACGCTACAAAACCCGATTAAACGTTTCGCAGGTTAAGCAGCTTCTTGCGCTATCGCCCAATTAAATTGGGCGACTAAGTTATTTTCAATATTTATTGAAATTAAATCAATTAATAATCACTGCCCTATTAAATAGGGTGAACGAAGAATTAGTTATTTGCAAAAAAACGCTCCCTTTATGCATCGGGCGCGAAAGAAATCACTGCTCGCGCGCGACTTTGCCCTTTGCACGCGGTTGTTCTTCGCGCGCTTCAACTGTTTCTCGCCGCACCACTTTGCCTTCGCGAACGGCTGCGCGAGCCTCTTGACGCGCCTCCGCATCGCGACGACGCTGCTCAGCGCGTTGTTCGCGCGCCACCGCTGCGTTGTTCGCATTAACAGCAACGACTCGCGCGCGCTCGTCAACGGCTAGCGCCGGGCGCTGATCTTTTCGCGGTGGAGCTTGAGGCGATGCGACTTGCGGTTGTGCAGGTTGCAATTGGACGGCGGGTGCAGGCGGCGGAACTGGCGCGGGCGCCTGAACCATTGGGCT
>JBOFBL010000622.1:0-2709 GCA_051645545.1 Casimicrobium sp.
GCGCGCGCCCTCTTCGTCACTCCGTCGGCGATTAGCCAACGCATCAAGCAACTCGAAGATCGGTTGGGTCGGGTGTTGATCCAGCGCGGCTCGCCTTGTATCGCGACGACTGCGGGCCAGGCCTTGCAGCGCCACGCGCAACAATTGCAATTGCTCGAAGTGCAAGCGCTTGCCGCTTTCGGCATCGACGGCGAAACAAACGCACAACTGCCGATGGCCATCGCCGTAAACGCCGATTCGCTTGCGACCTGGTTGGCTCCTGCACTTGCTCGCACGCAGGCCACACAAACAGTGAGCTTCGATTTGATCGTCGAGGATCAAGACCATGCGAGCGAGCTTCTGCGCGCGGGTCGCGTTATGGGCGCGATCACCACCGATTCGCATGCCGTGCAGGGCTGCGAAGTCGTGCCGCTCGGCGCCATGCGCTATGTCGCCGTCGCGAGCCCGAGTTTTTTCGAACACCATTTCGCGCGGGGGGTAAACGACGACACACTGGCGCGTGCGCCGTGCAATATCTTCAATCGAAAAGATTCGCTACAGACG
This sequence comes from Casimicrobium sp., assembly GCA_051645545.1. GTDB lineage: Bacteria > Pseudomonadota > Gammaproteobacteria > Burkholderiales > Casimicrobiaceae > Casimicrobium. The sequence goes on from JBOFBL010000622.1 coordinate 544, forward strand.
CAATATTTAAAGCAACTGTCGAAAAAGAAATTCGTTCCACCCCATCATTTCATCCCGAGCACGCACGGTTTCGTCGAAGCGGCGCTTGCGGGACTCGGCTGGGGCATGAACCCGCTTTCTCTGGTCTCCGAACACCTTAAAAATGGCGAGTTGCGCGAACTCAAACGCAGGCTCTACCTCGATGTTCCGCTTTATTGGCAGCATTGGCGACTCGACAATCGGACGCTTCGCGCGCTGACTGAGAGCATTCGACGGGTGGCAAGCGCCGCTTTGGTGCGAACGCCACACTCGTAAGTTATCCGGAAGCGCGCTCTAAGCAGGCTGTCGCCGAAATTACCCCATCGCAAGCCATAATTCGGATAATGCTGAAATAAGACAAAAAGCGCGAGTAAGCGCGAATCGGGGAGGGTTTCGATTTGGTTGTTGCAAATGAATTCGCGTCGAGGCGAGTCAGCGAGGAATTGTTAGATGAAATGCAATTGCGCGCCGATCCCTTGGCCGACGCAACGGTAAGCGCATTTCTCGGGCCATGGATTCAACCCGCCGGTGGCGATGTGCAAACGGCCATTCGCGCCAATGCTGTGCATTGGCTTCGCATCGAAGAGGCTAATCGCTTGCTCGCGCAGTGGACGAGCAATGCGGCGCTGAACGGCTGGAAAGCGGTCGATGAACACGGAGCGCCGATCGTCTCGTCAGTGGCACAAGCGCTTGAGCACTACGTCGCCGCTGCGCGTACGCTGCCCGAATGGGCGAACGCCGATCAAATCGAGCGTGCGGAGCAGATTTTTTTCGACCATGGCGTGCTCTCCTGTCTGCTGCTGTTCTGCGCGAGTTTGCCCGAGTGCTACGTGCTGCCTGATCTCTCCGACGTATTGCATGTTGCAGGACAGCTTGAGAAACACACCGAGTACCGCGTTCGCTCAACCGCTGCGATGATCTTTCCGGTGATGATGCGCGGCGGACTCACTGCCGGCGATGGTGCGGGTGTCGCGCAAGTACTCAAAGTGCGCTTGATTCACGCAATGATTCGAAATCTCATTTTGCGTGGCGATCCGCAAAATGCGGTGGCTCTCATGCAAAGCGCGAACAACGAGCAAACGGGGCTCGTCAAGAAACTCAACCTCGCGGTGGGTGATGGCAATATGTACGAAACACTCTTCGCGCATGGCTGGGATCTCGCCCGCGACGGTCTGCCATGCAATCAGGAAGAGCTCGCGTACACCTTACTCACGTTTCACTATGTCGCCGTGCGCGGATTTCGCACGCTCGGTGTGCCGCTGCTTAAATCCGATGAGCTTGCCTATCTTCATGCATGGAACACGATGGCGCACGTGCTCGGCGTTGATCGTCGCTTGATGCCGCAAACGATGGAAGATGCCGAGGCGTTGTTCGCAAAGATGCAAGCACGTGGACGCGCAGATGCGCAGAAGCGCCCAGGCGAGACCGATCCGCGCCCGAAGCTCGGTCAAGCTTTGATCAAGAGCATGGAGGACGTCATTCCGCTGCGCGTACTCAAAGGGTTTCCATCGCTACTCACGTTTACCTTGTGCGGCCCGGTGGTGGCGCGTGAATTGGGCATTCTCGGACGCGCGGGTTTGTTGTCTAAGGTGCTCTACTGGCTTGTCATGGCGGTGGTACGCACGATCGATACCTTGATGCGCGTTCTGCTGCCACAGTTTTCGCTTTCGCGCATGTTGAGTCGCATATTCGGCTATCACCTGATGTCGAAATTCCTGATGGATCAAACGCGACCGCTTAAATTACCGCAACATTTACTCAACCGTATGAATGACATGGTGGAGCATTGGTCGGACGATCGCCACGCCCCGCGCTGGCTCAACCGTATCGAAGACCTATGGACTGCGCGCGGAAGCTGGCGCGAAGCGATTCGCGCGCAGGCAAAGGGGAGCAAGTGAGTCGCGACGCGATGTTCTTTACGCGCTGGCGACACGCGCTCGTCGCGTGGCTCGGCTTGTTTTCAATGCTGGGCGCTACGATCGCGGCCGAGCGCGAGCCGCTTAAACTCACTCGTGACGCAAGTGTGGCGCACGTCTGGCCGCATATCGGTTTGCTCGCCGATGAGAAGAAAACGCTCACCATCGAACAAGCGATTGCGGCGCTGCCTTCGTTCAAAGCACCCGAATCCAAAAACTCGACGCTTGGCGT
>JBOFBL010000623.1:0-11444 GCA_051645545.1 Casimicrobium sp.
ACGGGCATCGTCAAACTTGCGATGCGATCGCCAAGCAAACAACCCAGATAGCCGGTGCGTCGATCCGCACCACCGAATGCAATGCTTGAAATGTTGCGCAATGCCTTGGAACGAATGCCATCAAGATGTGGACGCCCCATAGTCGAATCCAAGTACGCAGATTCCACTGTCGCGAGGTGATCTGGATCGGCATCTTCGAGCCAAATCGTTTGCTCGCCGTTCGGCGCAACGCGAATCAGGCGATTGCTCACGATACTGACAATCCATAGTGCACCCGCCTCGTCGAACGCCATGCCGTCGGGAAACGTCCCCGCGCCGAACTCGGTGAATACTTCTTTCTGCCCGAGCGAACCGTCTGCGTTCACCGGAAAGCGCGACAAGCGACGCGTAAATGTCTCGTTGACGTAGAGCCATTTGCCCGACGCATCGAATGCGATTTCGTTGGTATAGCCCAATCCGTCGGCGACGATACGTGTGCCGGTTTCATCGTGCAACACGACAAAGCCATCGTTACAGGTCCGACGATAGCCGAGCACTCGCGGTTTGAGACGCGTGCTGACCGTAATGTAGAGCCGCCCGCTGGCGTCGAGCAGCGGATAGTTCGTTGGCGGTAATTCACGACCATCAACATGAGTCACGACGGGTGCTGTTTCGCCATTGCGTTGCAATCGAAACACGCCGCCACGCTCGTCGCCGAGATGCGCCATCAAAAAACTTCCGTCGGCGCAAAGCGCGATGCCGTTTGGCTTGATGCGCTCGCCATCGACTTCGTGTGCCGCGTAAAAACGTTGCTGACCATTCGCGAGGACGTGTGCAACGCCACTACGCCAATCAGCGCTGTACAGCGAGCCGTCCGACGTCGCGAGCACGCATTCGGGCCTCACGAGGCTTTCGCCGCACCAAGACAATTGCTCAAGCAATGTACGCTCCTCCGACTCCACCACTTACGTACGCCTCCACCCAAATTTTTCCGAAGCGCTAGCGTTTTGCTGGACGCTAACGAATCCTTTAATGTATACGTAATATTTCACGGATTTGCTTTCGCGTCAAATTTCAAGCAACTTAAAGAGGGTTCCGGATGGCGAACAAATAACAATTAATCAAAATTACCGAAAACATCGGGATCTATTGCCACTTCATCTATTTCTTGATTTTTATATATTTCCCTATTAAGCCCCATCGAATCAGCGATCTTATTTATTTTCCCATCGAACTGTGCAAACTCTTCTCGCACGCGTCTATCGTTCAAATCAGGCGCCACGCGCACGCAACCTGACCTCACACAACGTATGCGTTAAAGTGTTTTTGTGGTGTCACGCCGCGTATTGGAGATCTCGGCAAATCGCTATGCTATTGACGCAGTCTCGCCCATGCATCGACGAACACGGCGTCCATCATTCAAATGATCACGAGAACGAAAGTGATCGCGCGAACAAAACCGTCGCGCACGTTGAATCGCCGGGAAAGCGTTGACCTCTCTACCCGCGCAGCAAAACGCGAGGAAGTGCTACTGCTGGATGTAGGCTTCGAGTTGCGAAATCGTGAATTCGTGATCCGCAATGATGTCGTCCATGATGTCGCGTATCGAAATCATGCCGATGACTGTGTCGCCATAGACCACCGGCAGGTGACGAATCCGCTTTTCACTCATCAGCGCCATGCAAGTGCGGGTGCGCGTGTCGGGTGCCACGACAAACACATTCCTGGTCATGATGTCCGACACTTTGGTCTCTTTCGAATTTTTGCCTTGCAGCGCAATCTTTCGTGTGTAGTCGCGCTCCGAGATGACGCCAATCAGCTTGCCCTGATCCATCACCATGAGCGCGCCGACTTCGCGCTCGGCGAGCAGCTTAAGCGCATCGAACACGGTATCGTTCGGATGGACGTGCCAAAGCGTTTGGCTCCGCCTCTTCAATAGTTCAGAAACCGGCTTCACTGCAAACCTCCTTAGCGCGACTTGCACAAGTCGCGATACTAATCCAGTCTCTTGAAAATTCAACCGTTTGTTCTGAGATTCGATCTCTAGAATAAGTGCATGAAAAACCTACCCGTGAGTCTCCACGACGTTCTCGCGGCGCGCGACAACATCGCAGGCGCTGTAGAAAACACACCTTGTTTGCACTCGAAAACGTTGTCCAAGATTTTCGGCTGCGAACTATGGCTGAAATTCGAAAATTTGCAGTTCACGGCAAGTTTCAAGGAGCGCGGCGCGCTCAACAAACTGCTCTCGCTTTCTAGCGAAGAGAAAAAGCGCGGCGTGATCGCGATGAGCGCAGGCAATCACGCCCAGGGCGTTGCCTATCACGCGGGGCGTCTCGGTATCCCGGCAACGATTGTGATGCCGGCGTACACGCCGTTTGTAAAAGTGCGAAATACAGAGGGCCACGGCGCGAAAGTCGTATTGCACGGCAGCACACTCGCCGAGGCATCTGCTCACGCGCGCGAACTTGCTGCGAAACATTCATACACATTCGTGCATCCCTATGACGATGCGCACATCGTTGCCGGGCAAGGTACGGTCGCGCTAGAGATGCTCGATGCCGCGCCAGATCTCGACACACTCGTCATCCCCGTCGGCGGCGGCGGCTTGATCGCGGGATGTGCGGTCGCTGCGAAGGGTGTAAAGCCTTCGATTGAGATTTATGGCGTTGAGTCGACGACGTTTCCCGCGATGGCACAGCGCCTGCATGGCGAGGAAGTGAAGGTAGGCACCGAGACGATTGCCGAAGGTCTGGCCGTGCGCGACACGGGCGAGTTACCGCTCGCAATCGTGCGTGAACTCGTGCGCGATGTGTTGCTCGTCGAAGAAGCGATCATTGAAGAAGCGATTGCACTCTTGATCGAAATCGAGAAGACCGTGACCGAAGGTGCGGGTGCCACCGGCATTGCTGCGTTGCTCGCGCACAAAGAAAAATTCAAAGGCAAGAAAGTCGGCGTCGTACTCTGCGGCGGCAATATCGATTCGCGAATTCTGGCCTCGATTCTGATGAGGAATCTCGTTCGCGAAGGCAGACTCGTGCGCGTGCGCGTACGCGTGCCCGACGTTGCCGGGTCGCTTGCGAAGCTCACCAAAGTGGTGGGCGATGCGGGCGGCAACATTGTGGATGTAGAACATCAACGCCTCTTTGGCGTGTTCAGCGTGAAATCGACCGAGATCGAACTCACGCTTGAGACGCGCGATCGACATCACGTCGATCAGTTGCTGCATGAACTTGAATCGCATGGCTTCGCGGCGCACTTGCTCGGAGCCTCCGAGTGACGTTGCCCGACACGATTCGCCTTATCGAGCGCGATTGGTTGTCGGCCAACCATGTGATGTTTCGTGACGGAGACAGCGCAACGATTGTCGACACCGGCTATGTGAAGTTCGCTGATAAGACGCTCGAAAAAGTCGACGCGGTACTTAGCGAATGGAATGGCATCGAGCTTTCGCGCATCGTCAACACTCACATTCACAGCGATCACATCGGTTGCAATTTACAGTTGCAGCGCGCGCATCCGGGGTGTTCGATCACCGTGCCGCGCGAAGAAGAATCGATGCTCGTGAATTGGGATTCGCCGGAGCAAATGCTCTCCTATGCCGATCAGGAAGCCGATCGTTTTGCGTGGGACGAAACGATTGAAGCGGGGCAAACGCTCACGCTCGGCAGCGAAACCTGGGAGACGATCGCGACGCCTGGGCATGACATGGGCTCCCTCGTACTCTATTGCAAACGCCTGCGTGCTTTGATTTCTGCCGATGCGCTCTGGGAAAACGGGTTCGGTTTCGTCGTACCGCAAGCCATCGATCCGAAGCCGCTCGCGGCGCAGCGCGCGACGTTCAAACGTCTCGCGGAACTCGATGTCGCATTAGTGATTCCAGGGCATGGCCCGATGTTTACCGATTTCTCCGGTTCGCTCAAACGCGCGAGCGAGAAACTCGAAGCCTTTGCTCAAGACGACATGAAGATCGCGCGCAATGTCGTGAAAGGCATGTTCATCTACGCGATGATGTGGCGCAGTGAAATGCGTTTGGATGAATTACCGAACTACGTGCAACACATCGGCGTCCATCGCGATTACAACGCGCAGTTTTTTCGCATGAGCGACGAGGCTTTTGCGCATTGGCTAATCGACGAGAGCGTGCGAGCCAACAAGCTACGCGTAGAGGACGAGCGCGTTTTTTGCGTCTGAAACGCGGTCGTGACCCACTTCTAGCCCATTATTCAAGTGCCCAATTTAATAGGGTAAATGTCCTATTTTTAATACATATCAATATCATTTAAATTAGTGACAAAGACCCAATTAAATTGGGCATTTGTTAAAAGTGCTAATTAGCCGTCCACTACACTTTCATTTACCGTTTCTTCAAGCACTTCGCTGGCTACGTCTTCATGTCCTCAACCGAATCCAACCGTCTTCCACGTGAGCGCGCGATCCCGATTTCGCAAGTCGGGCTGATCGCGATGGATATGGATTCAACAGCAATTACGATCGAATGCATCGATGAGATAGCCGATTTCGCTGGCGTGAAAAGCGAAGTCTCCGCAATCACTGCTGCGGCAATGCGTGGTGAACTCGATTTTCAGGAAAGTTTGCGTCGTCGTGTTGCGTGCCTCGAAGGCTTGTCGACGAACGTACTCGCCGAGGTATACGACGCGCGATTGAAGCCCTCGCCGGGTCTCGGCGAATTGATGCGCTACGCCAATGCGCATCACGTGAAAACGCTCTTGATTTCGGGTGGCTTCACGTACTTCACCGAGCGCATGCGAACGCGCTTCGGCTATACCTACACGCGCGCGAACACGCTGGGCGAACACGACGGCAAGCTCACCGGCAAAGTGTGTGGCGCGATCGTGGATTCGCTTGAGAAAGAACGGATGCTCAAATTTCTCGCAAGTACGCTGCCCGCATCACGAAACAAAACGGTCGCGCTTGGCGACGGTGCCAATGATTTGCCGATGCTGCATGCGGCAACACTCGGGGTCGCGTGTCACGCCAAGCCAAAAGTACGCGAGCAAGTGCCGGTGGCGATTAACGAAGGCGGTCTCGATCTGCTGCTGTCGCTCTTGCCCGCGTAAATACGTCTTCTGAATCGCAGGCGCGCGATGACGGTGCGTCGCCACTTCTTACTTTTCCGGTTAATCGTCTGTAAACGCGGGTTTTCGGTGTATTTAGCCCAAAACCGCTCGTCAATTGCGAATGCGTTTGCTAGACTGCCGTTTCGCTTGAAAACTAGGGGAGCCCATGAAGCCCACAGAACATACCAACGCCGCGTTAGCCATCCTTCTTTTTGGTGGCATCATCGTTACACCATCGCTCGCGCAATCGAGTGGCACCGCCGATGCAGGCAAACCGACACCCGGCGCGTCACTTTTCTATCACGGCGCCGACACCCGCGTGGGTCTCGGCTGGGACAGCGAGCTCGATGCTCGCGGTGAGATCTTCCAGGTATTTCAATCAAGCGACACCTCGGCAACACTCGGCGAGTTGTGGCTTGCCAAACGCTCGGGCGGTGTAAAGCTCGCACACAACTGGGCCAATGGCGGCAAGACTGCCGTCAACAAAGCTTTCGCCGCATTCGACGTGACCGATCGCGATCATCGCAAATTCACACTCGGTGGCGGACAGGAATATCGCAGCTGGTTCTGGAACACATACGTAAGCAAGGGCGCGAGCGGCGACCAGTTGTTGGTCGATGCCACTTCATCAAGAACTGGCTTCACTCTCGGCAACGACGCAGGCGGTGATTTCCGTCAAGACTTCGGCGTATCGCAAAACGCAAAACTCTTCACCCGCGCGTTCGACTGGGGCGTCGGTGCCCGTGTCGGACACTTTTACTCCGGCCCACTGCTTCGCTTAACCGCAGGTATCGACTACGAATGGGGCAAAGCTCGCTCGCTGCGCATCTGCAATAACGCAGCGAATGTACCCGGCGCGGCAGCACAGCCGCCAAGCTGCACGAGTGAATCGGGGCTTGGCGGCAAACCCACGCAGTTAACCGGTTCGATCTTGCTCGAGAAATTCTTCGAAGGCTCCGGTTTTTCCGTCGCGCTCTCGGGTGAGGCGCTGCGCCGCAAAGGCCAACTCGTTGACGACCGCAGCGACACCCGCGGCGTTTTGATGCTGCGCTACGAATTCGGTGCACCGAAATCCAATTTCCGTCCGAGCAAGCTTACGAAAACGGTTACCACGACCGAGCGCGTACCCGATCCAAACTGGACGCCGCCGCCTGCGCCCGCACCGGTTGCCGCGGCTGCGGTAGCAACGCCGCCAGCGGCACCACAGTTCCGAACCGAAACAAAAACCTCGCGCTTCGACACCAACGATGCGCAAGAAACGTACTTCGATCTGGGCTCAGCGAAGCTAAAGCCCGCAGCGATGAAAGAGCTCGACGCGCTGGTTGCTCGTATCAACGCGCAACAGCCCTATGTCGAATTAAGAGTTCGCATCGTCGGCCACACCTGCCCGACCGGGTCTGATCGCAACAACTTCCCACTCTCGCAAAAGCGCGCTGACGCAGTTCGCGATTACCTCGTTTCGAAAGGCGTTCCCGCCAACGTCATCACCACCGATGCGAAGGCTGGTAAGGCGCCTAAGTATCCTGAAGTGAAGGGGCAGAGCTTCCGTAACCGTCGCGCCGATACCGATGTGGTCATCGTCAAAGAAAAGAGCGAGCAAGTACAAGTGCCGGTCGCGGCAGCGCCCGTTGCGCAAGCCGCGACACCGGCAACGCCAGCGGCTCCTGCGCCTGAGCGCCCAATGATCGATCGCCAGGTATCGCGGGAAGTTATCGAAGATCAACCTGATCCATGGGTCGCGCGTGCGCTGCGCAATTCGGTGCCGCACAAAACGATCGTCGACACCTACACCTGGTCGGCAGTCACGCAAACGACGACGCTTGGCGCGAAGAGCTATTTGAATCGCGGGCCTGCAGCGGTCAACGACAGCGTGAGCGCAACCTGCGGTCAAGCACTCACCATCAATGTGCTCGGCAACGATACCGATCCGGACGGCGACGCATTGACCATCGCCTCGGTGACGACACCGGGCAAAGGCACGGCGGTGATCTCCGGCGGTCGCATTATCTATACGCCCGCAGCGGGCGCCGCCTGCACGGGCGGTGATACGTTCACGTACACGATTAGCGATGGCAAAGGCGGAACGTCTACGGCGACGGTGAACGTTGCGCTCACGCCAGCGCCCATTCCAAACGAAGCGCCGGTTGCACGCGACGATCAATACGTCGTGGGTTGCCGCTCCACGGGAGCTACGTTCGATGTACTAGTAAACGACACTGACAAAGAAAACGACACGCTCACCATCACCTCGGTCACACAACCGGGCGTTGGCGCAGTTACGATCGGCGCGAACGGTCGCAACCTCGCCTACACGGTGGATCGTTGCTTCTCGCGCACCTCCTTCACCTACACCATCAGCGATGGCAAAGGCGGCACATCGACGGCAACAGTAACGATTGTCGATCCGTTCTGATCGAGATTCATTGGTGTCAAGAAAAGGGTCGCACTGCGACCCTTTTTCTTTTTCGGGTACCGCTACGCGCGGATAATTGACGCATGTCATCAGTTAAACGCATCACCGTGATTCATGCAAGCGCAAGCGGCGGCACACGTGCGCTCGTAAGCGCGTTTTGCGTGGGCGCGCGTACCAGCGAGAGCGTGCTCACGCATACGCGAAGCGCAGAAATCTGCACGCGCGAAGATTTACTTGCAAGCGACGCGCTCGTCTTTGCCTCACCTGAGAACTTCGGCTACATGGCGGGCACAATGAAGGCGATGTTCGACCGTTTGTTCTATCGCTGCATGGCGGACATGACGAGCGAAGGTGGCGGGGTCGAGAGCCTACTCGCCGGTCGCGCGTATGTCGTGTTGATATGTGCAGGCAACGATGGCGTCGGCGCACAGCAAAGCATTGAGCGCATCGTCACCGGTTGGCGAATGAAAAAATTTCAAGACAGTCTTATCGCACGTCGCGTCGGCGGTGAAGCGGGTTCATCGAAAGGCGTGCTCAGACAAACGGATTTAGACGCCGCGCGCGATTTGGGAGAAGCGTTGGCCGCCGCGCTTGAGATGGGTGTGGTGTAGCTCATCCACTTGCGCTATTTCTAAATCAATACAGTACGCACTTGCTGATTCTTGCAGCGCGATTGCGTCGTTTGCATGCTGAACTTAATGATTAACATCAACCTCAATCGCCCAATTTATATGGGCGATGGTTTATTTTTTGTTATTTTTCGAAGTAAATATTTTTCTTGCTCTTTGCCCTAATAAATTGGGCGATTTCGACTAATGTTGGATCAACATCACAAGCCTTACTGCACACCAAACTTATTCGGCAAGCGAACGTTTTCTTTCATGTATTGGTTCATCGGTAATTTGAACGCACCCGACTCAAACCATTTTGCGTAGATTTTTTGATAATCGCCGCTGGCAAACATTTTGTTGACGGCACGATCGACGACGCTTGCAAAAGCTGGGTCGTCTTTGCGAAACATAATGCCATACGGTTCGATCGAAAGAAACTTGCCGACAAATGTGTAAGCGCTCGGATCCTTCGAGCGTGCCGCGAGCCCCAACAGAAGAGCATCGTCACCGACGATGGCATCGACCTCGCCCGAATCAATCTTCCTCCAAGCCTCCGCGTGATCTTTCGCGGTAACCACCTTCAAATTCAAGTTCCGCTCCGCGATCGTTTGCAAAATGATTTTTTCGGTCGTCGTTTTTTCGGTGACGACGACTGTCTTGCCGGACATCTTTTCGATGTCCGTGAAGTTCGCAGACTTCTTCGCCAGCAAGCGCGCGCCCGCGACGAAGGTGGTGTAGCTAAACGCAACGTCTTTTTGCCGCACAGCCGTATTGGTGGTCGAGCCACATTCAACGTCGATGCGCCCGTCCTTCACCGCCGCGATACGATCGGCGGGCTTCACCGCGACATACTTGACTTTCGCGTCGCGCAGTTTGAGCTCTTCCTTCACCTGATCGAAGATTTTCAAACAAAGGTCGACCGAAAACCCGGCGCCAGTCGCATTGTCGGAATTAAACGAAAAAGGCGAAGAGCTCTCGCGATGGCCGAGTACAAATTCTCCCGATTTTCGAATTTTGTCCAACGTATCGGCATAGGCCGATGCTGAAACTAACAACGTTGTAGCCGCAAAGAACGCGACGTGAAAATAATTGCCCACTCGACTCATTTTTTACTCCGTGTTTTTTTAAATCTACGCCACCTACGCAGCACTATACCCGTCGAAACTGTCGGGCGATACATCGCTCTCGCCTGAATGGAACCCGCCCGCTTGGTGCGCAGTCGCCACATGCAAATGTAAGCGCAGGATATGCGATCAACATCTCGTTTTTGCATAGTCTAGGGCATGAAAAGCATTGGCGAAACAGCGGGAAACTGCCTACATTGCGACCTTTCCTTTCGAACGAAGTCCCGCACAACGGGCAACACTATGAAAACGAGCCCATCCTCGCTCTCTTACGTCCCGAATAACGCATCGAGCCCGTGGCAGGTATATCTGCAGCAAGTCGATCGCGTCGTCCCGCACTTGGGCCACCTCGCTAAATGGTCGGAGACCTTGAAGCGTTGCAAACGCATTCTCGCCGTCGACATTCCAATCAATCGCGACGATGGCTCGGTCGCGCACTTCGAAGGCTTTCGCGCACAACACAACCTCTCGCGTGGCCCTGGCAAAGGCGGCGTACGTTTTCATCCGGATGTGACAATCGATGAAGTGATGGCGCTCTCGGCGTGGATGACCGTTAAAAATGCGGCGCTCAATCTGCCTTACGGCGGCGCTAAAGGCGGTATTCGTGTCGATCCGAAAACACTCACGCGCCCTGAGCTCGAACGCCTCACGCGTCGCTACACCAGCGAGATCGGCCTCATCATCGGCCCCGACAAAGACATCCCTGCACCGGACGTCAACACCAACGACCAGATCATGGCGTGGATGATGGACACCTATTCGATGAACGTCGGCGCAACCGCGACCGGCGTCGTGACTGGTAAACCGATTGCACTCGGCGGTTCGCTCGGACGCAAAGAAGCCACCGGCCGCGGTGTGTATATCGCAGCACGTGAAACCGCTCGTGCGATGAAGATGGACATCACGGGTTCGCGCGTCGTCGTGCAAGGCTTCGGCAACGTTGGCGGCATCGGCGCACGACTCTTCCGCGACGCGGGTGCGAAGATCGTCGGCTTGCAAGATGCAAGCGGCTCAATCGGTAACGAAGCAGGCATCGACGTTGATGCTGCGCTCGCGCACGTTGCGGCGGGCGGCAAGCTCACCGAATTCAAAGGTGCCGCCATGATTTCGGAGAACGAATTCTGGGCGCTTAAAAGCGACATTTTCGTGCCTGCCGCGCTCGAAAATCAGATCACTGCCGAGCGCGCACAAAAGCTCTCGACCAAACTCGTCGTCGAAGGCGCGAACGGTCCGACCACGCCGCAAGCCGACGACATCCTGCATGATCGCGGCATTCAAGTGGTGCCGGACGTCATCGCAAACGCTGGCGGTGTCACCGTGAGTTACTTCGAATGGGTGCAAGACTTCTCAAGTTTCTTCTGGACCGAATCGGAGATTAACGATCGACTGGAGCGCATCATGGTCGAAGCGCTCAAAGCGGTAGTTCACACTTCGGAGAAACACAAAGTCTCGCTGCGCACTGCAGCGTTCATCATCGCATGTACGCGCGTACTCGCTGCGCGCGAGTTGCGCGGACTCTATCCGTAAACATAATCGCGATCGGCGATAAAGCGGCATCGAAGGATGCCGCTTTTTTTTCGCTTCGTTTTGACGCAACCCTTCGACTACACTCGTACGCGAATCGTCAGACACCATTTCAAATCAACTATGAAATTCATCGCCCTTCTCTCCGCTTCGTTTCTCGCGTTGTCGCTCACCACGCCAAACACCGCCACCGCAAAAGATCCCGACACACTCGTTCGCGGCGGCTACAACCAAGCGCAAATGGATGCTGGGATTGCGCGTGCACGCAAAGAGGTCAATGCATTTCTCGATGTGCTCGCGAAAGACGATGCCGATTCGTTTTCCGTCAAAGCGCCAATCACCGACAAAAATGGCACCGAGCACTTCTGGCTCGTGGACATTACGTACGACAAAGCAAAAGCAACCTTCATCGGCAGCATCGGCAACCGCCCCGGCATTGTGCGCAACGTAAAAGCCGGACAAGAATGGACGATCAAGCGCGATGAGATTTCCGATTGGATGTACACACGCGGCGAAAAAATTCACGGCGGGTACACCATTGATCCGCTGCTCGCAACGATGCCCAAGGATCAAGCGGCGGCGATGAAAGCGAAATTGGTTCGTTAAGCAGCGGGCAGGAAACGCATTGCCCGCTTTACGTCGCTGAGGCGCCCCGCATTCGCGCGCGAGCGCGCTCCCACATCAGCGCTCAGATGTTTTGAGGGAGTGCGCT
>JBOFBL010000624.1:0-7335 GCA_051645545.1 Casimicrobium sp.
TTCGTTCCTTATCAGGTGCTGCCCGATGTTTCCAATCGTTGGTCGTTTAGTTGGCCAAATGCCAATATGACGAATGCGACGGTCACGGTCACCAAGAACGGCCAGAACATCGCCATATTGGGTTACGACTCACGAGACAATCTAGGCTACGGCGATGCAACGGTCGTGTTTCGACCGAACAACAACGCCGCGAATGGCACAGCGGTTTCCTACGCCAATCCCGGTGCCGATCAGCCGTATGAGGTCACCGTCTCGAATTTTTCTGTGAGTGGCGTAGCGCAAACAGTGAGCTACACGGTTACTGTGATTGATCCGGCCGCGTCGCCGAGTGTTTCGATTTCCGGCGCAGCCACCGGCGCAAACGGTGCAGCGATTTGCGCAAACCCGCCCACTGGTGTGAGTTGCAATTCTGTAACGTCAGGCAACTATTCATGCAACGTTCCTTCCGGTTGGACCGGAACACTTCACTTGCAAGCCGGTAACAATTTTCGCGTTGCAGCGCGACGTTATGTGAGTGGTGTGACTAGCACGCAATCTAATCAAGATTTTGTTGTGTCCCCGGCGAGTACGCTCGCGTGCAATCTCGATATCGACAATGATGGCCTCGCCAACGCCGCTATCGATGGCACCATGATATTGCGCAAATTACTGGGCGTGTCTGGCATCGCACAGACCGTTACAAGTACGCAGGCGTGTGCACAGCGAACTAACCAAAGCGACATGTTTGCCTATCTCGATGCGAGAGACTACAACTTCAATAGCAGTGCGAATGGCGCGCAGGCAACGCAACACGGACTCGTGTTGTTGCGCTTAATGCTTGGGATGTCCGGTACTCAAGCAGTTGCGGGCACTGGGCTCGACTGGGCAAGTGTTCAGGGGCAGATTAACGCGGCGTGCGGCACGGGCTACTAAACGCGCCATTTAGTCGAGCACTTTCTGCGAGCTCATGGTTTATGCAACTTTGCTCGTTTTCGTTTTTTTGTATTCGATAGTTGTTAGCGCGGGTCGTCCAACGCAAACGTACTCGAAACCTGCTGCATCTATGAGCCTGGTATCCAGGCAGTTGCGACCGTCGACGATGAGCGCCCGCCGCATGCTGCGAGCGATTGTCGGGAAGTCTTGCTCGCGATAGTCTTGCCATTCGGTGACGAGCGCGATGGCGTCGGCTTGTCGAGTGGCTTCGGTGGGTGAATCGGCGTATCGAAGCTTTGCGTGAGGTGCGATTGTGCGCTTCGCGACATCCATTGCGATTGGATCGTGTGCTACCACTGTCGCGCCGAGCGACAAGAGATCAGTGATGAGTTCGATGGAGGTTGCTTCGCGCATATCGTCGGTGCGCGGCTTAAACGAGAGTCCCCACACAGCGATGGTGAAACCGTGCAAATCTTCACCGAGTGCGGCGACGAGCTTGCGTGTGACGATATGTTTTTGATGCGCATTGACGGCTTCGACCGCTTCAAGCAGCGGTAGCGGCAGCCCACATTCAATGGTCCCCGTGTGTACCAGCGCTTTAACGTCTTTCGGGAAGCAGCTACCGCCGTAGCCGCAACCCGCGTTCAAGAAAAATGGGCCGATGCGTGGATCGCTACCCATACCGACTCTTATGCTTTCGATGTCGGCGCCTACGACCTCGGCAATCGACGAGAGTTCGTTCATGAAGCTAATACGTGCTGCGAGCATCGCATTGCTCGCGTACTTGGTAAGCTCCGCGCTGGGAATGTCCATGTGAATCAATTTCGCGCCGCGATCGACGTAGTGGCGATAGAGTGCATCGATGGTCGCGCGTGCTTTGTCGTCCGTTGCGCCCACCACGATGCGGTCGGGCGCAGTGAAATCCTCAATGGCGGCACCTTCGCGCAAAAATTCGGGATTTGAAGCCACCGAGAAAAACGGGGCATGAGGTACATGGGCAATAGAGCGTTTGCCGAGTTCTGCTGCAATCGCTGCGTGCACTTTATCGCTTGTGCCAACCGGTACAGTGGACTTGGTAACGACAACGGCGTAGTGATCGAGCGATTTGCCAATCGTTTCAGCGACAGCAAGTACGTGCCGAAGATCGGCGCTGCCGTCTTCGTCGGGAGGGGTGCCCACTGCGATAAAGATAACTTGCGCGTCGGAAATTGCGCGCGCGGCGTCGGTGGTAAACGTTAGCGTATTGAGCTTTCGATTGCGTGCAACGATGTCGTCGAGGCCTGGCTCGAAGATTGGAATGACGCCGTTATTGAGTGAATCGACGCGCGTGGCATTGATATCGACGCAAACGATTTCGTGGCCGATATCCGAGAGACATGCGCCGGTGACGAGGCCCACGTAGCCCGAGCCAAATACTGCAACTTTCATCAAACAAACCTATACGTATCGAAGTTATGAGTTTAAACGCGAGTTCTTCGGCCAAGTCGCGTTAGCGGTTGCGTGTCGTGCGCGAACAGGAAGCGCGCAGCAGCAAAGAGAAACGTTGCAACCCACGCAACCACAGGGATATGCCCTGGAAAGTCGAACCACGCATGAATTGCAAACGCCAACACGCCTAACAAGCAGGCAAGTGCTGCGCCAGGTTGTACGCTTCTGCCGAAACGTGCGAACAGTTGCACCGCAAGATAACCCCATGAAAAAGTTGCGAGTGCGATCGCCACAACGCCGACGAGCCCGAGCTCGAATATCAACTGCAAATAGTCATTGTGCGCATGTTCAACAAAGCCCACGAATGCTGAACTTTGGAATCTTGGGAAGGCCGTTGCGTAGCTGCCAAGGCCCGAGCCCAATGGAAAAAATTCCTTGATGCCAAGCCAACTGAGACTATTGAGTAGCGCGCGCGAATCTACATTTTGGTCGAACGAATCGCTTGTCACCGTGGCGATCATTAGCTGTAGCCCAGCGAAAGCTGCAATAGCGAGCGCTACGGCCGCGATGGCGGTGAACTGAAGGCGATGGCGCGGATCGCGATCAAACCAAGCGCAAACGATCATCGTCGCCGTAGCCACAACAAACCCGGCCGCGGTGCCGGCTCGCGAGAGACTTGAAACGAGTGCAGCGGCAACCAGTGCGGTCGCGAACGCCCACCACGCGCGGATAAGCCGTGTATCGCGTTCGCGAGAGCCGATGAAGGTGAACCGACCGATGCTGCGCATAAGCAGTAGCGGCAACGCCATTGCGAGAAATGTTGCGAAGTGATTTTTGTTCACAAAGGTTCCCGCAGCACGCTTTCCGCCAACCGCTGCGCCGAAGGCAAGAAACGAGGGCGAATTGAGCGCCAGTTGCAGCAATCCTATCGCGGCTTGAAACACAACGAGAGCGGCGTAAGCACCGAGTAGTGCCATTACTTGTTCTCGCGTGAGGTACGGAACGACCACGAGAATCGCGATTGCCGTCGATAGAACCAGCAGCGACTCTAGCGTACGAGCACTATCCAGCGACACCTGGAGCGTCGATACGCCAAGCTTGGCGCCATTTAAGTACGCAACCAAAGGCTCATAAAAGGCACGCCCCGGCAGCGTAAGAAATCGATCGCTTTCAACGGCAATCAGCCCGATCGCACCCGCAAAAGCGACCGCGACATAGGTGCCGAGAATGAGCGCACTACGTGCTTTCGGCATCGCCACCGATACACCGATGAACACGCCGATCGATAGTACGAACATCACGATTGTCGCGAGTACCGCGGCGATCACAATCGCCGAGCTAACGTTTGCGCCGCGATAAAGCGCCAGAAAAAAAATCGCTCCAAGCCCAACGGCGAGGAGCGACTTCAGAGCCCTGTTGGCCGCGAACAAACTAGTTCGGGCTAACGGCTCGACTGCGTCTGAGCTGAGCGTATCCGCCGACACCAACGGCGCCAACGGTCAACAAACCTGCGGTCGTACCCGTGGTTGCAACGGCGGCACCCGTGGTAGCGGTTCCGAGCGCGACACCGGCAGTTACAGGCTGCACCAATGCGAGCATTGCGCCGCAGCCGCGCGGAGCGTCAACATCGAAGCGCTCGTTTTCTTTGAGCTTGACGTCACAGCCGCAGTCGAACGACACGACAACGCCTGCCTGCGCGGTCGTCGTAACGCGTACTTTGTTCGGGATTCGCAATCCAGGTGCGGCCGAACTGATATTGGCTTCATTGGTTACAAGCACATTGCCGACCAAATCCTTGAGTTCGGCAATGGTTGGTTTTTTCGCGGCGTTTGGATCGTCGCACTGATCGGGACGAGCGTTGCTTTGTTGTGCGTTCGCAGCCGAAGCGGCAAGCGTAAATGCAACTGCGAAGCAACTGACAATAGTTTTTTTCACGGACTCTCCCACTAGAGCGTTACAGTGTCACTTACAAGTATACGTTGATTGCCGCGTTCGCAACAGTGGTTTGAGCCCGTTTTCACACGACTCCTAGAGACGGCGCAATTCAATAGCATCGACCAGCAACGTGCCTTTGAGCCCTTCGAGCGAGGAAAGTCGCGATTCGACTTGTAGTGCTAGCACCTGCCCGGAGCACCCGGGCGGAATCGTCGCGCGAGTCGAGACGCGCGCCCAGTTCGTCGCGTTCGCATCGCGCCGCCACTCAAGCGGGATCGACTTTTGAACCGTGCCACGGCACCCAAGGGTGAGATTTGCCGCGCCGCTCGCGTAACCGCCCGACTCAAGCACTAGATATTCAAGTGCGTACGTGCCAGGCAGCAAAGCGAGGTATTGCGTTGCAATCGGCTGGGTAATCGCGCGGCCGTTGAAGCGGATCGAGAGCTTGCCGCCCGGGCGCCCAAAATCGGTGCCGCTTTTCAGCGACACATCGAAGCCAGAACGAAATGCGCCACTTTGACCCAACTGCCAGTCGAAAGGGCTGCCGGTTGAAGGGCGATCGAATTCTCCATTATTGACAAATGCAATGGGTACGCTCGGTCGGTTCGAGGCCATGTGCAGGTAATAGGCAACGTCGATTGCGTTGGCCTGCACAAGTTTGTATTCAACACAGTGCAACGCATCAGCCTGTAGCGGACGCTTCACCGCGATTTGATGCGCAAGTAGTAGCACTTGATTGACGGCGACGTTTCGATCGCAGAGATGGCGCACTACGACGTCCGCGTTGCTCCAATCCGACGCCAGTTTTTTTTTCACGAATGGCGCCCATGCGCTACTCGCGGAGAGGGTCGTGATTGCATCGAGCGCGTCACCACGATCACTGGGCGAGCGATCGAGAAGCTGGCTGACCGATTCGAGCGCCGCTAGCTGGTCGCCGCGAGCGATGTGATTACGAAATGCTGCGCGGATAACCAGGGGGTCAAAAGGCGCAAGTAATTGGGCAATCGACAGAGATTGATCTATTTTCGATGCCTCTGTTTTTTGAGCGTTTCCGCCCAATATTTCCTCTGAAAGACTAATATAGCCAACGAAATCAAACGGATGATTTTTGACGTAGTTTTGGGCGTCGGCCAGCGTCTTGGTCTCGTTGGCGTCGCTCGCGACGGTGGGGGGAGTTGCCACGAGCAGTGCCATGATCACGCAACCAAACGCACCGATCGCAATGGCGCCGGATATACGCCTGGCGAATCCTTGTGTCTTTACCTGTTGTTTAGGCGAATTTGGGGCATCGCTACTCATGTCCGTAGCTCGCAAAACGCGCGATCCGTGCGCCGTTCACGTCCTTGAGAATTTCGATTTCGAGGAACACGTTTTGACGATTTCGTCGGTTTTCGCTATCGAGCGTCGTCACGGTTGCGGTCCCCGAGGCGAGCCATCGATCATTGGCAACCGCTACTTGTTTAAGTTGACCGAAACGCAGTGAGCGTTCCTTGGTGTCGCGAAACACGCGTTCGTAATCGGTGAGTACGCGGCTTCTCTCGATCATCGAACTCGAAAAAGCGTTGCGCATCTGCGCGATTGAGCCAGCTTCGAACGCGCCGGCAAACTTCGCCAAAACATCCTCAATCTCGCCCCGTGGCGGCTCTTTTCTTGCCGCGTTCGCTTCCGACTCACGCGGAGATCGTGTATTTACCAGTTCTTTGGAGGTTCCAAGCGGTTGAGCAGGAGCTAACGTTGATAGGGGCAAAGACGCAATTTTATCTTCAGTTGACATTGCTTGAAAAGCAGCATCCTTCCCCAATCTTTCTTGAGGTACAGCCACAGTGCTTGATCGTGCTACGTTGATGGGTTGCACTGTTGAATCTGGCGCGGATAAGGTTGCTATTCGCGCGCCGTTCGCTTGCTCCGCTGCACCACTCAGCGAGGGGGCAGCAGTCGCTGACGCACTAGGCGATCCTGGGGTGGTTCGTGGTACGTTCGTGTCCGCCTGTTGCGTCGGCGTTTTCACCGCCACTGCCGCACTATCGACAAGCGGGGGAGGCGTATCGTTTTGCAGCAGTGCGGTGAGCGATGGTGGTATCGGCTCAGCGGCCACGACGGGCGATGGGGGCGGCGTGCGGGCAACGAGGGTTGGCCGCGTCGTTGAATCGAAAAAGGCGTAGAGCCCAAATGCGAGCGCGACCGCGAGCACGAGTCCCGTGGCGAAAACGCCACGCCGAAATCCGATCGGACGTGCAAAGCGGCCGAGCGTTGCAAACCACGACACCGATTTAGGGCGCAACACAACGCCATCGGATTGAGCGGGCGACGAAGGCGGCACGGAACGCACGCTCGACGCGGCAGGTGGCGACGCGCGAGGAAAGCCGCCATCGTAAGCGGCGCGTAGCGTTGGCTCCGAAAGCGTTGCATACGCTTTGTTAACGCGAGCCGCAGCATCGTACGGAAACCACGAATGTCCAGCGTCCGGATGCACCAGCGTCATCAAACGTTGGTAGTTCTTTCGAATCAGCGCACTATCGCCGCTGCGCGGCACGCCAAGCATCTGATAGTGATCAGCGTTCGCCGCGAGAAAATGCACCAGAATAAATCGACGTGCGGCCTGCACCTGGGAGGCGGACGGCTGCCACGCCGGGTCAAGCACGAGCTCGGTGGGACGTTTTTCGGTCGCGATTGAGATCAGCGACGCCCCGACGCGGTCGTCTTCAGGGCGCCAGGCAAGCGCCCGGTAGGTCGAGCTTTGCGCCAGAAAGTCGAGATCCCGGATGAGGGTGTCGACGGTAAGAAAGCGCCTCATGCGTTAACCGCGAATCAGGTGTGAGAGAGTTTTGGTGAGTTTGCGTCGCCGCCGTAGTAGTAATAACCTGCGTCGTAGCCATAAAGCGTCGCGCTCGACGAGAGTTTGGTGAGCACGGCGCCAAGCGGCTGTGCGCCGGTTTGACGCAAGCGTTTGAGTGCGTTGCGGATACTTGCTTTTCGCGTGCTCGAACTCGCGATCACAAAGAGACTGGCGTCTACCTGCTTGCAAATGATGATTGCATCGGCAATGCCCATCACGGGTGG